>JBIIDB010000084.1:0-7927 GCA_044238505.1 Chitinophagaceae bacterium
GTGGATGGCAGCAGGCGTATTTCATAACAAACGATTTGCAGTGGTGATTGTGCCGGCTGCCCTTCCCCGGAATTATACCTGGGCTGTTCCTGATGCCCTTCTCGGTCGAGTGATGCCCGGCCATCGGGTCGTAGTCAATCTGGGAAAAACAAAAAAGTATGTGGGCATCGTCAAATCGATCGGTACTGAAGCTCCTCCGGGGCGACAGGTAAAGGAGATCGTTCGGCTATTGGACGATGCACCCTTTGTGAATGCTGTTACCTTGCGCTTATGGGAGTGGATCGCCGGTTACTATTTATGTTCCGAGGGCGAGGTGATGGCAGCAGCGTTGCCAGCTCCTTTTCGTGCCACGGATGGCGATGCGGGTGGCACTTTTCAACCCAAGCTGGAGCGGTTCGTTACCCTTCATGCTTCTTATGCCTCCGAAGAGAAGCTGGCGCAGCTGTTGAATACCTGGAAGGGGGCACCTCGTCAGCTGGCTGTGCTGATGGCTTATCTGGAGCTCCGCCAACGTAGCACGGCAGTGTCCCTGTCGGCTCTTTTAACGCGTACCGGTGCTACAACTGCGCAAGTGAACGCACTTGTCGAAAAAGAAATAGTAGTTACGTACAAAAAGCAGGTGGACCGGATCGAGCACTTGCCAGTCATACATGCTCTCGATTTTACCCTGACGGCCGCACAGCAAAATGCCTTCATTCAAATCAAAGACAGCTGGCAACAACAACTGGTCTGTCTGTTGCACGGCGTTACGGCCAGTGGAAAAACACAGGTATACATCCAGTTGATCAGCGAGGTATTGCAGCGCGGTGAACAGGTGTTATACATGTTGCCAGAAATTGCCTTGACAGCACAGATCGTACGACGATTGCAACACTGCTTCGGAGGACAGGTAGGAGTATATCATTCCAAGTTTTCGCAGCAAGAAAGAGCGGAGCTTTGGCAAAAAGTAGCCCGTGGTCAGCTTACTATTTTATTAGGGGCACGTTCTGCCGTTTTTTTACCCTTCCAAAAATTGGGATTGATTATTTGCGATGAGGAACACGATCCTTCTTTTAAGCAACAAGAACCTTCGCCTCGCTACCATGGAAGAGATGCCGCAATTTATTTGGGTACCCTCGTTAAGGCCAACGTGCTGTTGGGTAGTGCGACCCCTTCGGTGGAGTCCTATCACCAGGCCCTTACGGCTAAATATGGATTGGTTACGCTTTTGCAGCGCTATGCCGATGTTACCTTACCGCCCCTGCGTATTATTGACACGCGTGCCGTGCCTGTAAAGAAAAGGGTGGGAGGGTTTCTGACTCCCGCCCTGGTGCAATCAATGGAAAGGGTACTGTCTGAAGGGCGACAGATTATTTTATTTCAGAACCGACGCGGATATGTGCCGTATCAGATCTGCTCGACCTGTGGATCGATTCCGACTTGTCGTCACTGCGATGTATCGCTTACCCTGCATAAAAAAAAACAGCAACTGCTGTGTCATTATTGCGGGTCCGGGTACCCGGTCATTACTATGTGTGGTGACTGCGGAGCGGGCGCTTTTACCCAGCGTAATTTCGGTACTGAGTTGATCGAGGAAGAGTTGCAGCAATTATTTCCGCTGGCCAGCGTAGCGCGTATGGATGTAGATGCTATTCGTGGTAAGCAGGCGCACGAGCACTTGATTCGTCGGTTTGAACAAGGGCAGATCGATATTCTGGTGGGAACACAAATGGTGGTAAAAGGGTTAGATGTGGACCGGGTAGACCTGGTGGGTGTCTTGGATGCCGATGGCTTATTGCATTTTACCGATTTTAGGGTGCACGAAAGAGCGTTTCAGCTGATGGAGCAGGTCAGTGGAAGAGCGGGTCGAAAAAAGCAGACCGGAGAGGTGATCGTACAAACTTCTCAGCCTGCTCATCCAGTGTTAGGTTTTGTAACGGCGCACGATTACCGTGCCTTTTTTGACGAAGAGCTGAGTAAGCGGGAAGAATTTTTTTATCCGCCCTTCAGCCGTTTGTTATTGCTGAGTTTCAGGCACAGCACCCAGTCGGTGAGTATTCAGGCCGCGCGCCACTTCGCCACCCTGTTCTCGCAGCAATACGGCCATTACTTGGTCGGACCGGCTCCTGCTGTAATACCTCGGGTTCGCAATCAGTATAGGACCGAATTATTGATCAAGCTGCCCAGGCGTGCTTCGTTGCTCTCACAGTGTAAAAGAGACATCTTGGAGCAGATCGTACAACTAAATGGGCAACGAAATTTCAGAAGTGTGCAAATAGTGGTAGATGTAGATATCATATGATGCTATGGATTCATTGACACATATTGCGTTGGGGGCCGGTGTGGGGGCGCTGTTGGGCGGGCGATCACTGGGTAGAAAGGCGCTGGTATGGGGAGCGGTTGCCCAGTCGCTGCCTGATATTGATTTTTTGGCAGGGCTATGGTGCGATCCGGCCGAAGACCTGTTGGCGCATCGCGGCTTCACGCACTCTTTTTTATGTATCGTACTGGTGGCTCCCTTATTGGCTCTAGCGGCTGCTCGTCTGTATACTTCGCCCGGCTATTCGTATAAAAGGTGGTTGCTCTTTTTTTTCTTGCAACTGCTGATCCATTTGTTGCTCGATGGCCTCAATGTGTACGGAACCGGTTGGTGGGAACCCTTTAGTCATACCCGGTTGTCGGGCAATCTTTTATTCGTAGCCGATCCTTTGTTTACTATTCCTTTATTGATAGCGGCTGTCTGGCTTTTTTTTACAATAGTCCCAACAAGAAAGCTTTCGTTTCGTCCGGTTCTGGTGGCTTTCTCAATCTGTTCGTTGTACTTGCTGGCTGCGTTGGTGAGTAAGCGATCGGTAGAGAAAAAGCTGCTGGACACGTGCCAGAAAAGGGGAATAGCTTCCTCGCGGTTCTTTACAACCCCTGCGCCCTTTACCTCTTTTCTCTGGTATTGTGTGGTAGCTGCCGATCGAGGCTTCTATGTAGGATATCACTCGGTCTTTGACCGCTCTGACGAACTTTCGCTTTCTTATGTTCCGCAGCAAGATTCATTATTGAGCCCTGTTCATGATCGTGAAGATGTGCAGCACTTGCGTAGGTTTTCGCAGGGATATTATGTGTTGCAACACCTGGGCGACAGTTTGGTCTTTAGTGATCTTCGCTTTGGGCAGCAGATGGGATGGGTGCGGCCACAGGCTCCCTTTTCTTTTTACTATTTTCTCGAGCATCCCGGTCAAAACAATTTTTTGATACAACGAGGTCGAATAGCAGGGTGGAATCGGTCAAATTTTATTGACTATGCCAGGCTTGTGTTTGGCCGACAATAGGAGTAGACGATGCCTTCATCTCGTTATCATAGCATTTTATTTTTTTTACTGCAGTTCGTGTTACTGTTTGTTGCAGATCGAGCTTTTGCAGTGCAGAAACTTCAGGACTCCTTTGCTGACTTGCCCGCTATCGTTCGATCCTCTTTGCCCAAGACATCTCCTCCGTTATACTACCCCGCACTTACCAACGAATTAGTGGCAGCTCCTGCTCTTTCTTCTCTTTTTACATCATCGTCTGCTAAAGCGTCAGCTTTCAGGTTTACACTGGTTCGCTCAATTGATAGTTTATACAAGATCCAATTGATTGGGGAGCCTTATCATCTTGCCTTACTAAAGAAACTGATTCAGCCGCCGGCTACTGCTGTGTCTATGAGGACAGACACTACAGCAGCTGCCACTCCGTATTTGTTGGATGCTTTGCTGGCTACCGCCTTCGATCTGTTTCGCGGATACCGGGTGGCCTCCCAGGTGGGATATGATAAAATCAGCCTTTCGTATCAACACCGGGACGACAGCTTACTGAAAGCCGGAATTTTGGCTATTGCTACCGAGGCGGAGTTGTATCGCTGGCTTTTTTCGCTCGAACCTTCGCATCGCGAATATGTATTGTTAAAGAAGTTGTTTATTGAACGACAGTTACCAGAGAAAGGGGCGACCCGACTGTCGTTGGGCGATACATTGATTAAGATCCGACATTCATTACATCTTTACCGTTGGCTCTTTCATTTTAAGTTAGACCGGTTCTTTTTTGTGAACATTGCGGCCAGTAGTGCCCATTACATAGAAAGAGATCAATATTTGATCTCTATGCGCACTATAGTGGGAAAGCCGGCTACACCCACCCCTCGGTTCGCCAGTTATTGCAGCCGGCTCATCTTGTACCCGTACTGGTATGTGCCGAGCAGTATAGCGTTGGGCGAATATTTGTCTAAGATCAAACGCGATCCTCACTGGTTGGACCAGCGAAATATGCAGGTGATCGATGCAAAGGGTAATGTAGTGGATCATCACCGGCTAAATTGGCGTCAATTCAGTGCCGCTTATTTTCCCTACACGATCCGGCAATCTACCGGCTGCGACAATGCACTAGGGGTGCTAAAATTTGATATCGAGACGCCTTATGGGGTATACTTACACGACACGAATCACAAGGCTGCTTTTTTACAGTCTTTTCGTTTTTTGAGTCATGGTTGTATCCGGCTCGAAGAGCCGCTGCTCTTAGGCAATACACTTTTAAGGGGCGGCCTTGATACCACGTATCTGCAATCCTGTTTTGCCGACAAAAAGCCGGTCATTCGCTCCTTGCCGGAACCGTTGGCCGTTTTTTGTCTTTATGTACCCGCTGATGTTGATAAAAAGGGGCAGGTCCGCCTCTACCGCGATGTATACCGGTGGCTAAAAAAGTAGCTGTATAGCTTTTTGTGGAGGCTTTTGCTATGGGGGGATAAAAAAGTCTTATCTGTTTTTTCTGCTAGTTGGATTTCTTGTAATTTCATCAGCCTAAAATCATCCCCTGATGAAACTCTTTTTCATTCGTATTGCTGCTGTGCTGCCGCTTGTGCTAGTCACTTTATTTTCTGTCGCTCAACAGCCTCGTGACTACCAGGTGCAGTTGCGATCCGGCAGTATTGTCCCCGAAGTCAACACGGGCAAGCTCCGGTTATCCGATCCGGTGTTTCGAACCACCCAGTTCGGTTCATCCTGGTATGCAGTACTTCAATTCAATGAAATCCCCTCCGCTGCAGTACGTCAGCAGCTTTTACAAGCAGGGATCACGCTATTAGATTATTTTCCGAATTATGCCTATGCGGCCAAGATCAATACTAGTTTTGATATCACATCTTTTGCTACATTCTCTGTTCGATCGGTTTTTGCTTTTCAGGATCTTCAAAAGACCATTCCCGATCTATTCTACGCAAAAGTGCCGTCCCATGCCCGTATAGAACCGGGCAAAGCCGACGTTACCATCATAACGTTTGAATCTTTTTCTCGCCGGGTGATAGAGCCCTCGTTGGTTGCTATCGGCGCTCAAGTGATCAGAGAAGACGCCCCCTATAGAAGTTTTGTAGTCCGCGTTCCGCTTAATCAACTTAAGTCTTTGGTCCGGCTTCCGATGGTGCAGTGGGCCGAGTTTATTGATGAGCCCAATCAAAATGAGAATCTTCCGGGCCGTTCCCTTCATAGGGTGAGTCCCATCAGCGATGGCCCTCGCAATCTAAAAGGGGAGGGGATCAATGTGGGTATTTGGGATGGCGGCGCTATTGGTCAGCACCTCGATTTTTTACCGACCGGCCGCGTTACCCAGGTCGAGAATGTGGCCCTCAGCGATCACTCGACCCATTGCTCCGGTACTATTTTAGGAAAAGGTATTGCCAATCCTATCGCTCGCGGGATGGCTCCTAATGCAAAGCTGTACTCTTATGATTTTAATGGCAATATTCCTGCTGAAATAGCGGCTGGAATTCCGGCCTACAACCTGGTAGTGAGCAGTCACTCCTACGGTGGAAGTGCCACTTGTGGTATCAACGGCGCCAGTATTGCTTATTCGGCTACCTCTCGCTCTACCGATCTTAATCTTAATAATTTCCCCTATCACCTGCATGTTCATTCTGCCGGCAACTCACAAACCTCTTGCGCCGGGGGATGGTACACCATCACCGGAAGTGGCAAATCGGCTAAGAATAATATTTTAGTGGCCAATGTAACCTCTACTGATGCCATCTCTTCTTCGAGCAGTTTTGGGCCCGTGCAAGATGGTCGGGTAAAGCCCGATATCAGCGCCATGGGAACTAACGTTTTTTCTACGTATAGTTCGGGCCCTACCGCGTATGCAAGCATCTCAGGTACTTCCATGGCCACACCGGGTGTCAGTGGCTCTGTTGCTTTATTGGTGGAGCGGTTTAAACAGTTAAACAACAACACGCTTCCGCCCTCTGCTCTTATCAAAAGTGCTGTTTTAAATACGGCGCAAGACTTGGGTAATTTGGGTCCGGACTATCGTTTTGGATATGGCCGTATCGATGCGTTGGAGGCTGTGCGCGTGCTCGAGACAAATCGGTACTCCGTGGGCAACATTGCTAACGGAGCCTTCAATGAAATTTCTATTACGGTTCCCCCCAACACGGTTCGGCTGAATGTAATGTTAAATTGGAATGATCCTGCCGGTGCTCCTAATGCTAATCCTTCTTTGGTCAATAATTTAAATCTGACTGTAACCAACAATACCAACACTTATCTGCCTTGGATTCTTGACAAAGACAATCCCTCAGCTGCCGCCACGACAGGAGTAGACAACGTGAGTAATGTAGAACAGGTTACTGTATATAATCCGCCGGCCGGCACCTATCAGATCAAAGTTGCCGGCACTAGCGTTGCAACGGGCACTAACCAGGAATATGCCGTTAGTTGGACGATTGATCAACCTCGTGTAGAAATGATCTATCCTAACGGGGCGGAATCTTTTTCGCCCGGATCCTCTGAGGTTATCACCTGGAATCAAGTAGGAGCTGTAGGAACACAAACGCTCGAGTACTCACTCGATAATGGCGCAACCTGGGTCCTCATTGCCAATAACATTGCGAGCTCGGCTACGCGCTTCACCTGGTCAGTTCCCTTTAACCTCAACACCTCCCAAGCCCTGGTGCGCATCACCAACGGATCGCTCGTCGATCAAAGTGATGCAACGTTTAAGATATTAGGAACCGTTACCGGCTTCTCGGGTAACGGTAACAGCTGTGCTGCAGGCGAGATTAATTTTAGTTGGAGTGCGGTAGCCGGTGCTACGCATTATGACATCTACCGGCTAAATCAAACTACAGGTGCTTACAATCTTTTTGCCGGGAATCTAACCGCAACCAGTCATACCGCCACCGGCCTTACGCCCGGACAGAGCAGTTGGTTTACCATTCGCTCCAGAAGCACGGTCACCAACTCCGAAAGTGAGCGAGTTACTGCCATATCGGTTAGCGCATCTTCCGGTGGCGGTAATATGGGCACGCCCGGTGCCATTACCGGAGAAACCACTATTTGCGGAACCACACAGGTTAACTACAGCATTAGTCCTGTTACAGGTGCTACCGGCTATGTATGGTCCGTTCCGGTCGGTGCCTCTATTTTGGCTGGCCAGGGTACCAACCAAATTACCGTGACCTTCCCCATCGGCAGCCAGTCGGGTAGTGTTACTGTCTATGCGACCAATTCGAATTGCCAGACCCCTGCTGTGCAATTAGCGGTTATGGTAGGCAACAGTTCGTTGGCCGCTCCTGTCAGCGGAGGCAACCAACAACAATTGGTTTGCCCCGGTGCTACAGTTCCCACACTTACGGCCACTGCATCGGTACCTGCAGGACAAACGGTGGTGTGGTATACGGCTGCTACGGGCGGAACAGTGGTGACAGCTCCTACACGAAACACGATCGGTTCAATCACTTACTTTGCGGCTGCACGTGATAATAGTACAGGTTGCGAGGGTACGGCTCGCACCGGGGTGACCCTAACCCTCACGGCTGTACCCGTGGCGTCTATTACGGCAAGCGGTGCCACAACTTTTTGTCAAGGAGGATCGGTGACACTCAATGCCAACAGTGGATCTTCTTATTTGTGGAGTAACGGACAAACCAGCTCCT
>JBIIDB010000195.1:0-7860 GCA_044238505.1 Chitinophagaceae bacterium
CCACACTGGCTACGCTCAAAAAACATCCTTCGGTTATCCCCGACTATCGCCATCATCTCGAAGAGACGTATGGCAAGAGTAAAGATGGACTCACCACCGATTTTCGTAAGGAGGGCACTCTTTATCCTATGCATGATCAGCCCGGTATCAAGTGGGGCATGAATATTGATATGAATGCCTGCTATGGATGCGGCGCTTGTGTGGTGGCTTGTCATGCAGAGAACAATGTTCCCGTGGTCGGTAAGAGTGAAGTACTTCGTTACCACGATATGCACTGGTTGCGCATCGATCGCTATTTTGTGAGTGACGCCAACAATCCCGATGAATTAAAAGGGGTGGTGTTTCAGCCGATGATGTGCCAGCATTGCGACAATGCTCCTTGCGAGAATGTTTGTCCTGTTGCTGCTACCAACCACAGTGCAGAAGGGATCAATCAAATGACCTACAATCGTTGTATCGGTACACGCTATTGTGCCAACAACTGTCCCTATAAGGTTCGTCGCTTTAACTGGGCCGACTATACCGGTGCCGACAGCTTCCCCAACAACCGTGACCAACAACTGGTGGGTAAACTCGATCCGGTGGTAGAGCAAATGAACGATGATCTGACCCGCATGGTGCTGAACCCCGACGTAACAGTTCGCTCTCGCGGAGTGATCGAAAAATGTTCTTTCTGTTTTCAACGTTTACAAGCGGCCAAACTGGAAGCGAAGAAAGCCGGTCGCCCGCTGCAAGACGGAGAAGCCAAAACGGCTTGTCAAACCGCTTGCGCCTCGAATGCCATTGTGTTCGGTAACGTACACGATGCCAGCAGCGCCATCAATGCGGTTCGTGCTACTAATACTAACCGCAGCTACTATGTACTCGAGCAGCTCCACGTATTGCCCAACGTAAGTTATTTGGCTAAAGTGCGCAATACCGACGAGATCATCGAAGTCGATTCGCATCACGCTGCCGCCGGCTCCGATCATGGTACAGACAAATCAAGCCATGCTGCTCCCGCGCACGACGCTGCTAAACCAGAAGCTGCCCATCATTAATACCTGAACCAACTATATCAATCATTACTATGTCATTACTCCGATACGAATCACAGGTAAGAGCTCCCTTGGTCGATGGTACCAAGGATTACCACCAGGTAACTGAAGACATCTGTCGCCCCGTAGAGGCCAAACCTTCTCGGTTATGGTGGACAGGATTTTTGATCTCCTTGGGATTGCTCTTGTTCGGCATTATCTCGGTAGCTACCGAAGTGATCTATGGTACGGGTCAGTGGAACTTGAACCGTACTATCGGTTGGGGTTGGGACATCACCAACTTCGTATGGTGGGTAGGTATCGGTCACGCCGGTACGCTGATCTCGGCCATCTTGCTGCTGTTTCGCCAAGGATGGAGAACCGGGGTTAACCGCGCTGCCGAGGCCATGACCATTTTTGCGGTGATGTGTGCCGGACAATTTCCGGTATGGCACATGGGCCGCGTGTGGAATGCCTTCTTTGTATTTCCTTATCCCAATAGCCGTGGACCGCTGTGGGTCAACTTTAATTCACCTCTTCTTTGGGACGTATTTGCGATCTCTACCTACTTTACCGTTTCGTTGCTGTTCTGGTATTCGGGATTGATTCCCGATCTGGCTACGCTTCGCGACCGTGCTAAACTCAAGTGGAGAAAAGCTTTTTATGGAGTGGCTTCGTTTGGTTGGACGGGTTCTACCAAGCACTGGCAGCGTCACGAAGCGCTTTCGCTCGTGCTGGCTGGCTTAAGTACCCCCCTGGTACTTTCGGTACACACGATCGTATCGTTCGACTTCGCTACGTCGGTAGTACCCGGATGGCATACCACCATCTTTCCTCCTTACTTCGTAGCCGGTGCCATCTTCTCGGGGTTTGCCATGGTGCAAACGCTGTTGCTCGTTACCCGTAAAGTACTGGCCCTCGAAGAGTATATTACTATCGAGCATATCGACGTAATGAACAAGGTGATCGTACTGACCGGTTCTATCGTAGGTATCGCTTACCTGACGGAGCTCTTTATGGCTTGGTACAGTGCGGTAGATTACGAGTGGTTCGCTTTTAAAGAAAATCGTTTGAACCTGAACAGCCCTTACGGATGGAGCTATTGGCTGATGATGGGTTGTAACGTACTGTCTCCGCAGATATTCTGGTTCCGTAAGATGCGTCGCAACTTGTTCGTGACCTTCTTTATGTCGATCCTGGTCAATATCGGAATGTGGTTCGAGCGTTTTGTGATCATCGTTACTTCTGTGTATCGGGATTATCTTCCTTCGGCTTGGAGTACCTATTACACCCCCACTATTTGGGAAGTAGGGTTTTACCTGGGCACTTTTGGTCTGTTCTTTACGTGTTACTTTTTGTTCTCTAAATTCTTCCCGGTCATTGCGATCGCAGAGATCAAGCATATTCTTAAGAAGAACGGAGAAAACTATAAGGCAAAAATGACCAAAGAAGAAGAGGATACGGTTTCGCAGTTCAGCGAGCATCATCTTCATGAGCATTAATTAAAATTGAAAAAAGATAGTATGGCGAAAAAGAAATTCATAGTAGGCAGCTTTACCGATGAGGCCGTGCTGTTTCCTGCTGTAAAAAAAGTTCGTCGCGCGGGCTATAAGTTGCATGATGTGTTCACGCCTTTTCCCATTCACGGGTTGGATAAGGAGATGGGCTTGCGTGATACCAGTCTGCACACGGCCGGTTTTATCTATGGCATTACCGGTACCGCTACGGCTGTGAGCTTTATTACCTGGGCCCTTACCATTGATTGGGCGATCAACTTTGGCGGTAAGCCCTACTTCGCACTGCCTGCGTGGATACCCGTTACATTCGAGTTGACGGTGTTGTTTGCATCGGTAGGTATGGTGCTTACGTTCTGCTGGCTCTGTCAGCTGGCCCCCTTTGTAAAGAAAGAGCATTTTAATCCTCGCTCTACCGACGACACTTTCGTGATGGCCTTGGAGTGCACCGGTTCTACTAACGAAGCAGAGGCGCAACAGTTTCTGCAATCTATTGGGGCTACGGACGTAAAAGTAGAGACCCGCGAAACGGGCTGGTGGTTGGGCAGCTATGCCAACGATAAGATGCGCTTCGAAAAAAATTAATTCGCTTGTATTTATAATAACAGACGATGAGAAAAAACGTACTACTTACTGGAACCTTGGCACTGGCATTGGTCTTTGCTGCGTGCAATAGCGTGCGTCGCGAAGAAGGACGTGTCTATATGCCCGATATGGCTTACAGCCGTGCTTACGAAACCTATGCCTCTACCGCTGCTTTACAAGAGGCCGGAGTGCACTACAATGCTCGTCCCGTCGATGGTACCGTAGCACGGGGCGCTATGGCTGCTTATCCGTTTGCCAATGATTCTGTGGGCTATGTTCGTTCTGCCGAAGTAAAAAATCCACTCGATCCGGCCGGTATCGATATGACAGAGGCCGAGCGTATCTATCTGATCAACTGCGGTATTTGTCATGGTACTAAGCTCGACGGAAATGGTCCCCTGTGGAAGGGGGGGGATGGCCCTTACCCCGCCGCTCCTAAAAATCTAGTGGGCGACGCTGCTCTTATCAACATGGCGGAGGGTACGATGTTCCATTCCATCACCTATGGAAAAAATCTGATGGGAGGTTACGGTTCTCAGCTTAGCGCAAAGCAACGCTGGGAGATTGTGGCATATATCAAATTAAAACAAAAAGAGGCCGGCGGTGCAGCCACTGCAGCAGCGGCCCCTGCCGGGAACTAAACGAATTCATGCATTTTAAATAACGAATGATGGCTATCCGATCTACTTTCACCGTTCCAAAGCGCTTTCAGACTATCTCTATGGCGCTGATGGCATTCGGTCTGCTTTCTATCATTGGTCTTTGGGTGACCAGTGGTTCCAGTGACGATCCCAAAGAGCAGGCTCGTTTTTGGGCCTCGCTGTTGCAAAACAGTGTGTTCTTCTTGCTGGTCGTGAATGCCTCTATGTTCTTTATCTGCATTACCACGCTGGCATGGGGTGGATGGCAAATGGCTTTTCGCCGCGTGCCCGAGGCCATCTCGGCTGTGGTGCCGGTGATCGGCGTTATCTGTGGTGCCATCTTGCTGGCTATTGTCTTTGGAGATAATCATACTATTTATCATTGGACCGATGCGGAGCATGTAATGCACGATCCGATCCTGTCGCATAAAAAGGGATTTTTGAATAAACCCTTCTTCGCCATCGCCACCATCATTACCATTGTTGGTTGGTCTTTGTTGGGCTATAAGATGCGTCAGCTGTCCAGAAAGTTAGACAACGAGCCGCTAGCTACGCTCGAAGAGCGCAAGAAGTATATTTTTAACAATACGGTATGGGCAGCATTGTTCATCGTATTGTTCTCTTTAACAGTGATGTCCTCAATTCCCTGGTTATGGCTCATGAGCATCGATGCTCACTGGTATAGCACCATGTACAGCTGGTATACATTTGCCAGTACGTTCGTGTCGGGTATGGCATTGATCGCCCTTTTCGTGATCTTCTTAAAGAACAACGATTACCTGGAGTATGTCAATAACGAGCACCTCCACGATCTGGGTAAATTCATGTTCGCCTTCTCTGTGTTTTGGACCTATCTGTGGTTCTCACAGTTTATGCTTATCTGGTATGCGAACATCCCCGAGGAGACTATTTATTTTCAACCTCGTGCCCACGGTATCTACAAAGGCATTTTCTGGCTGATGTTCATCATCAACTTTATTGCACCGTTACTGATTTTGATGACGCGTAATGCCAAACGCAACTATGGTACTGTCGCACTGATGGCGGTATTGATCATTTTTGGCCACTGGCTTGATTTTTACCAGATGGTGTTTCCGGCCGTATCGCCCAACAAGGTGCCTAACATTATTTATGACCTGGGTATTGCCTTAGGATTTGTGGGATTGATCATGTTCGTGACCGGCCGGGCCCTCACCAAGGCGCCGCTGTTGGCCCGCAACCATCCTTTTGTAAAAGAGAGTTTGATTCATCATACTTAATTCTATAGAAACAATAGAAACGAATACAAGAAACTTTAACAGACGATAATTTATGCAGACATTCTTTATCCTTGCGATTTTGGTTTTGGTGTTTGTGATCATTCTGCAGATTTCCAAAGCCAGTGAGTATGTGTCTCAAATAAAGGGATACGAGAACGCCCGCAAGCAATCGAACCGGATCAACGGGTTTATGTTGCTGGGCTTTTTGATCTTTGGCCTGATCGGCGTATATCTGTGCAACGAGTGGCTCAAGGACCGTATTCTTGGCGAGCCTGCCTCTGACCATGGAGAACTGGTGGACAGAATGCTGTATGTTACGCTGGCTATCACCTCTATCGTATTTATCTGTACCCAGGTTGCCTTATTTTGGTTTGCTTACAAATACCAAGAGTCCGATCATCGTAAGGCCTATTACTATCCGCATAATAACCGCCTCGAATTGATCTGGACCGTTATCCCTGCTATCGCGCTGAGCGTGCTGGTCGGTTTTGGTATCTTCTATTGGTTCAAGATCACTGGTCCGGCTCCCAAAGATGCGATGGTGGTAGAAGTCGTCGGAAAGCAATTCGGTTGGGAGTTTCGCTATCCGGGTGCTGACGGGATGCTCGGCAAAAAATATTTTAAGAAGGTGGATGCCGTCAATGGTAATCCTGCCGGTCAGTTGTGGGAAGATCCTGCTAACCACGACGACGTTTTCGTTGAGCAAGAAATGCACTTGGTGGTGGGTAAGCCCGTTCAACTGGTGATCGGCGCCAAAGATGTGATCCACGACGTAGGCTTGGTCCACTTCCGCATGAAGATGGATGCCGTTCCCGGCACACCTACTACCATGTGGTTTACTCCCAAGTTCACTACAAAGGAAATGAAAGAGAAAACCGGTAATAAAGATTTTGTCTATGAACTTTCTTGCGACCAGATGTGCGGAAAAGGCCACTGGAGTATGCGCGGTACCATTGTGGTCGAAACGCAGGAAGAATTCGATGCCTGGTTAGCTTCTAAGAAACCCCAGTACCTGGTAGCTAATCCCGATAAAGACCCGGCGGCTAAAAAAGACAGTGCATCGGCCGTCCTTCCAATGGCTGCCGCTGTTGCAAAAAATTGATGATAATAATTAAACGCTTTTAAATACGAAGACAATGAGTGAAACAATGATGACAACTGCCAAAGTAGCCGGACAAGCTACAACGCACCACGAGGAGCACGGACATCACCAGGAGTCCTTCATTTCGAAGTACATCTTTAGCATGGACCATAAGACCATCGGAAAGCAATTTCTGATCACGGGTATCGTGTGGGCCATTGTAGGAGGACTGTTTTCTGTATTATTCCGACTCCAATTGGGGTATCCCGACAGAGCCTTCCCTATTTTGGAAACATTTTTCGGTCAATGGGCGAAGGGTGGACAGATTCAACCCGAGTTTTATTACGGGTTGGTGACTATGCACGGAACCGTGCTGGTATTCTTTGTACTGACCGCCGGCCTGAGCGGCACCTTTGCTAACATTCTTATTCCGTTGCAAATCGGTGCGCGTGATATGGCCTCTCCCTTCCTGAACATGCTGTCGTACTGGTTCTTCTTTTTGGCCAGTGTGGTGATGATGTCTTCGATTTTCGTCAATACGGGTCCTGCCTCGGGTGGATGGACTATGTATCCGCCTCTCAGCGCACTGAAGCAAGCCGGTGACGGACAAAAGATCGGTACCGACCTTTGGCTCATCAGCATGGCCCTGTTTATTGTGTCTTCGTTGCTCGGAGGCCTTAACTATATCTCTACCATTTTGAATATGCGTACCAAGGGAATGAGCATGACACGCATGCCACTCACCATTTGGGCCGTTTTCTTTACCGCCATTCTGGGGGTACTTTCTTTTCCTGTATTGCTCTCTGGTGCCATCCTGCTGTTGTTCGACCGCAACCTGGGGACCAGTTTTTATCTGAGTGATATTGTCATTAACGGGGAAGTGCTTCCAAACGAAGGAGGAAGCGCCATTCTTTACCAGCACTTGTTCTGGTTCTTGGGTCACCCCGAGGTATACATCATTCTGTTACCGGCCATGGGTATGGTTTCCGAAATTTTATCGGTCAATAGCCGCAAACCCATCTTTGGTTACATGGCGATGCTGGGTTCGTTGTTCGCTATTGCTATTCTGGCCTTCTTAGTGTGGGCGCACCATATGTTCGTAACCGGACTTAATCCGTTTTTGGGTTCTGTATTCGTACTGCTCACCTTGCTGATCGCCGTGCCTTCGGCCATCAAAGTATTCAACTGGCTCACGACACTTTGGAGAGGAAATATCCGCTTTACACCCGGCGCCCTTTTTGCCATTGGTTTTGTAAGCTTGTTCATCTCCGGTGGTCTCACCGGTATCTTCTTGGGTAACTCTACTATCGATATTCACTTGCACGATACCATGTTTGTGGTGGCGCACTTTCACATCGTAATGGGAGTGGCTTCTTTCTTCGGCATGTTTGCCGGGGTGTATCACTGGTTCCCCAAAATGTTCGGGCGTTACATGAACAATACCATGGCGTATATCCACTTCTGGGTTACCATGATCGGGGCGTATTTGATCTACTGGCCTATGCACTACCAGGGATTAGCCGGTGTGCCTCGCCGTTATCTCGACAAGAGCGGTTGGGTCAACTTTAATAATTTCAGAGACCTCGATCAGATGATCACCATTGTTACGATCGTGGTGTTCGCTGCACAATTACTGTTTGTGTTCAATTTCTTCTACTCGATTTATAAGGGCAGAAAAGTTCGTTCACAAAACCCATGGGGCGCTAACACACTCGAGTGGACGACCCCCATCAATCCCGGGCATGGTAACTGGGAGGGAGATAT
>JBIIDB010000085.1:0-7816 GCA_044238505.1 Chitinophagaceae bacterium
AGCACGCACTCGAACCGATAATGAATGGCGCTGTTCTTGCGAAGCATGGCAGCCACGCCGCAATACTTCTCGAGCGAAAGATCGATAGCCTTTCTCACTTTATCTTCATGGACCGGATCGGTAGTAACGGTAAAGAAAAGGTCGATATCAGTAAAGACCCTGGGATGATCAGCGGTTTGATCGGCAGCGCTCACTACATTGAGTCCCGAGAAGGGCACCCGCATTTTTTCTAAGATCTCCACCACATCCACGGCAGAGCAACCGGCCAAACCCGCCAACAACAAGGCCTTCGGACTCATGCCTGCTTGTAGCTGCCCATCCATCGTTACAGCGCCGGCATTTTCTTGTACGGCTTCGAACACTAGCTTTTGCTTCCATTGTGTAGTAACGGTCATCATCTGCTTTTTTTGAAGGTGAATACTGCTGCAATACCCGACAAAGAGGCGGCCCATTTACTATACGTCTCTTTCGTCAACAGCTTAGAATCATTGAGCGCCTTATAGGTCAGAAAAAGGCCGAGTGGCAATAATACGAAGGTGGCCAGCCACATACCCACAAAGGGCGTAAGGGTATCTTCTTTGGCAAACTTCTCTCCTACGGTACTCGAAAAATAGAAGAGCATAAAAAATGCAATGGCAAAGATGAGCGGGGTTCCCAATCCTCCCTTGCGAATGATCGCCCCCAGGGGAGCTCCGATCAAAAATAAAATGATGCAGGCCACCGACAAGGCCAGTTTGCGATGCCACTCAATAAAATGCCTGCGTACGCTGCGATTCTTGTCGGACAGTACACTGTACAACGATTCGGCACTCATCCGAATGGAGGCAGCCGAACTCTGGGTAGTGCTGAGCAAGATGGCGAGGGAAGAATCGGGCAACAGTTGACGAAGGTTGGTTTTTCCCCTTTGTAACTTTTTCTCTGCTGGGCTTAGTGCAGCGGCCGACCAGGCTGTATCCATCAACCCATAAAAAGCAAATTGCGTTAGCAAATCGCGGGTCATGCGGTTGACCACCGTGTCGCGTTCGCGTCGCAGCGAGTCGATGGCCTGGTTCAGTTGGCGCATACTGAACATCCGCTCATTGTTCTTATTGACACTATCCGCTGTTCGGCTACTGAATCCCAGGGCTGCCAGATCGAATTGTTTAGTATAGGTCTTAAAGCGGGTGCGGATGTATTCGTTGTTACCCGCATCGAACGGATTTCCTCTTTCTTGATAACGGGATCCATCTCGCAAGTGCAATTCTAAAAAACGTTTATTGCCGGTGACCCGCATGACCCCGCTTTTGGCCATCACAAAATTATCTTGCAACAGATTGCCCTGCTCGTAGATGATCACATCGCGAATGACACTGTCGTTGGATTCCTTTTTACCGATCTTGATGGCATACCCGCCGATCCGGTCATAAAAAATTCCTTCTTTTAGGTTAAAAGCCGGCTTGGCGTAAACAATATCGGCCAACAGGGTTCTGGATTTCAGGTTGGCCACCGGTATTACGTAGTTCGAAAATAAAAAAGCGATAAAGCCGATCAGGATGCTCAGCAAAAAGAGTGGTCGCATAAACCGCAGTAGTGAGATACCGGCCGATTTGATGGCCACCAACTCAAAATTTTCGCCCATGTTCCCAAACGTCATCAGCGAAGACAACAACACGGCCAGCGGCAGGGCCAACGGAACCAATACCGCACTTTGATAGCCGATAAATTCCAAAATAACCCCGGGGCCCAATCCTTTGCCGACAAAATCATCGATGTACAGCCAAAAGAATTGCATGACCAGCACCAACAACGTAATAAAGAAGGTGGCGATGAACGGTCCTGCAAAAGACCGAAGGATCAGCGTATCAAGTTTTTTAAACAAGTCGGTAAACTAAGGCCGTCATTAGTTGCCAAGCCGGTGAAACAGATCTTTGACCTGGTGATCCCACAGCAAGGTCTGGTCTTTTATCTCTTTCTTCTCCGCAAAATCCTTTATGACCAGAATGGTCTGGTTGGTGATCTCCGATTTATCGATGGCGAACTCAAAATACTCTCCCTTGGGAGCCGTTATCCAGCGGTAGCGAACAAATTTATCTTGCTCTTTTTCGATGACCTCGGCCTGCTCTACATTTCCATCCCATCCAAAGTAGAAGATTCCTTCGCGTTCATCTACTTTGTCGGCAAACCACTCACTAAGTCCGGCCGGTGTAGACAAAAAATCGTACAAGATGGTGGGAGAACAACGTACCGGAAACTCTAACGTATATAATTGCTTGCTCATGTCTGTATCGGTTGCAACGATGCAATAATAGAGAAAATAACAGCAAACACAAAAAGGGAGTTTTTTAGCAAAAAACAAAGCGGATTCTCTCTTGTCGACACAAGGCCCCATCCTATAACTTGATCCCCCAATTCGTCACTATGCGTATGAGACAAATAAAGATCGGAAAGTCAATCACCAACAGGGACCAACCAAGTGTAGAGAGGTATTTGCAGGAGATCGCTGCCATAGAGCGTATCAGCCCGGAGGAAGAAGCCGAACTTTCACAAAAAATTAAGAGAGGATGCCAATTTTCGCTGCAACGGCTGGCCAGTGCCAACCTGCGCTTTGTGGTTTCTGTAGCCAAACAATACCAACACCAGGGCCTGCCGCTTTGTGACCTGATCAACGAAGGCAATCTGGGGCTGGTCAAGGCGGCTGCTCGCTATGACGGCACCAAGGGGTTCAAGTTTATATCCTACGCCGTGTGGTGGATAAGGCAATCGATCTTGCTGGCCTTAGCCGAGCATGGCCGCATCGTGCGAGTACCCGTCAACAAAGTGAGCAGCGCACAACGAATGCAAAAATCCCACGCGTTGCTGGAACAGGAACTGGAACGTGATCCTACTATACAAGAATTGGCCCTCTATATGGGCGTTAGCGAAGAAGAGATCTGTGCCTGCCGTTGTGTTCATGTCAAACACCAAAGCATGGATAGTCCGTTGGCCGAAGAAGAAAAGATCGGTCTAAGCGAATCCCTCGAAGACAAAGAAAGCACCCGCGCCGATCACCAGCTGGAGGGAGTCGTCTCTCTTCAAATTGAAATAGAACGATGCTTCCAGACCCTGACCGAGCGGCAGCAACGAATTCTCTGCGCCTACTTCGGCATCGGAAGACCCTTGTCTAAAAGCCTCGAAGAGATCGGAGGCGACCTGGGCATCAGCCGCGAAAGAGTTCGACAGATTAAAGAGAAGGCGCTGGCCCGTCTGCAACACGCCCACCGGTCGCGAATGCTTCGCAGTTTTCTGGGCCAATGATCAGTTAACGCTCCGTATCTTTGACGCCCTTTATTACTATGTTCAACTCTTTACAGCAAAAACTCGAGACCGCCTTTAAGAACCTCAAAGGGCAAGGGCGAATTACGGAACTGAATGTGGCCACCACCATAAAAGAGATCCGAAGGGCCCTGGTGGATGCGGACGTCAACTATAAGATCGCGAAGGAATTTACCGACAAGGTCAAAGAAAAAGCCATGGGGGCCAAAGTGATCAATGCGGTCTCTCCCGGCCAGTTGATGACCAAGATCGTAAAAGATGAATTGACTACCTTGATGGGGGGTACGGAGGCCAAGTTGCAAGAAAAAGGCAACCCGGCCATCATCCTGATCGCAGGTTTACAAGGTAGCGGTAAAACCACCTTTAGCGGAAAACTGGCCCATTATCTGAAACAAAAAAGAGGACTCAGCCCCCTATTAGTAGCCGGCGACGTATATCGCCCGGCCGCCATGGAGCAATTACGGGTGCTGGGAGAACAGATCGGTGTAGAGGTCTATATCGATGCGGCCAATCAAGATCCGGTCTCCATAGCCCGCGATGCCGTGAGCAAAGCCCGCAGTTTAAATAAGAATGTCGTTATCGTCGATACCGCCGGACGCTTGGCGGTAGATGAGGCCATGATGAACGAGGTTACCCGCATCAAAGAAGCGGTTCAACCCCAAGAAATTTTATTCGTGGTCGACAGCATGACGGGTCAAGATGCGGTAAATACGGCCAAGGCCTTTAATGATCGACTCAATTTTACGGGCGTAGTCCTTACTAAACTAGACGGCGATACACGCGGTGGAGCGGCCCTTTCTATCACCTACACCGTCAACAAGCCGATCAAATTCACCAGCAATGGTGAAAAGATGGACACCCTCGATGTCTTCTATCCCGAGCGGATGGCCCAACGTATTTTGGGAATGGGCGACATCACTACGCTGGTAGAAAAGGCGCAGGCACAGATCAGCGAAGAGGAGGCCAAAAAACTCGAGGCCAAGATCAGAAAGAACAAATTCGACTTTGCCGATTTTAAGATGCAGCTCGAGCAGTTAAAGAAAATGGGAGATATGAAAGAGATGCTCGGCATGATACCGGGTATGGGCAGTAAGCTCAAGGATATTGATATCGACGAAAATGCCTTCAAGGGTATCGAGGCCATGATCAATGCCATGACCCCGGCCGAGCGGGCCAACCCCGACCTGATCGATCCCAGCCGTAAAAAAAGGATCGCCAAAGGCAGCGGTAAAGACCTGCAAGAGGTCAACAACTTCATGAAGCAGTTCGACCAAATGCGGGATATGATGAAGAATATGAACAAGTTGGGTGCCTTCGGCAAAATGATGCCCGGCCTCAGAAGATAACCACGAGGCATAAAAAACTTGCCTGTTAACGACCCCCTTTGTATATTTGCACCCCGGTTTTTACCGGGCTAAACACATATTGTTAACGCTGTTAAATTTCTATTTATGTCAGCCAAAATCCGTCTTCAAAGACACGGGTCTAAAAAAAGACCTTTCTACTTCATCGTTGTAGCCGATTCAAGAGCTCCCCGCGATGGTAAATTCATTCAGAAATTAGGAACCTACAACCCCCTGACTATTCCCGCGACCATTCAGCTGGATCGTCAAAAAGCCCTGGAGTGGCTCAACAAAGGCGCCATCCCTACCGATACGGTTCGTCGTATCCTCAGCTTTAAAGGAGTGATGTACCTGAAGCACCTGCTCAGAGGAGTTTCCTTAGGATTGTTCGACGAGGCCGCCGCTATGCAAAAGTTCACCGAGTGGACGGCTGAGCACGACAACCAGATCAAAAAGAAAAACGAAGAAACGCAGCGCAAGCGCTCTGAGAAGCGTCAGGCAATTCTTTCTGCCTCTGTCGCCACTCGTCAGGCCAAGGTTGCCGCACAAGCTGCCGCTCAGGCTGCTGCCGAAGCTCCCGCTCCTGCCGAAGAGGCCGGTGCAGCAGAGGCTGGCGCTCCCGAAGAAACAACCGAAGCCTAATCACTGTCGAGATACTAACGTTACTCATCCCGGCCCCGGCGCCGGGATTTTTTTTGCTGGGAGTTATTGATTTGTTTTGTATCCAAGAAGCCATGGAGTTACTACCCCTGATCAACTCACCAGTGTCGTATCTTTTACCACAGATCATCGTATGAAGAGCTATATAAAACTAGGCAAAGTAGTGGCAGCCCATGGGCTGAAAGGAGAGGTCGTACTGCAACATGAGCTCGGCAAAAAAACAGATCTCAAAAAACTCCCGGCCCTGTTTATCGAGATAAAAAAAGATTCCTTGGTGCCTTATTTTATCAGCAAAGCAAAGGGCACCACCGAGAAAGAATCACTGCTCTTACTTGAAGACATCGATTCCCGCGAAAAAGCCCAGCTCCTGGTGGGCAAACCTTGCTGGTTGCCCGAAGAACAATTTAAACAATATGCGCATCGCCAAGCCCCTGCCAGCTTGCTCGGGTACCAGATCGCAGAAGAAGGGAAAGAACCGCTGGGGCTTGTTCAGGAAGTCATCGAGCAGCCACAACAGCTGCTATGTCGTCTGGAACTACAAGGTAAAGAGGTGCTGATTCCCCTCAACGAAGACACCCTTCTTGCCATCGATCATGCAGCCCGAACCATCACCGTTCGGCTCCCCGAAGGATTACTGGACATTTATTTGAGCTGATCTTGGCTGCGCCTCAACCCTATATTGCCCATTTTGACCTGGACTCTTTTTTTGTTTCGGTCGAGCTGATCAACAATCCCTCCCTAAGGGGAAAGCCCGTTCTGGTGGGATCAATAGAACGTGGTGTAGTGGCTACCTGCAGTTATGAGGCTCGAAAATTCGGCATCCACTCGGCCATGCCCATGAAAAGGGCATTGCAGCTTTGCCCGTCGGCCATCGTGACCAATGCCAGTCGTCATCAATACGGAAAATATTCTCGCTGGGTCACCGAACTGATCGCCGAAAAAGTGCCGCTCTTCGAAAAAGCCAGTATCGATGAGTTTTATGTAGACCTGACCGGGATGGACCGGTTTTTCGGCGCCAGTGCATTCGCGCAAGAGTTGCGCAAACATATCACTGCACAGACCGGTCTGCCCATTTCGTGCGGACTAGCCTCGGCCCGCTACATTGCCAAGATGGCAACTAATCAAGCGAAGCCCAATGGTTTTTTACAAATAAAGCCCGGGCAAGAAAAAGAATTTTTATGGCCGCTGTCCATCGATAAGATCAATGGCGTGGGCGAGCAAACCGCACAACTGCTCAAGAGCAAAGGGCTCTACACCATAGAGGATATTGCCCGCACCCCCCTGCCGGTTCTTACTTCTTATGTAGGTAAATGGGGCGAGTCGCTGTGGGAGAAAGCCCAAGGGGTGGGCAGCGCTGCTATTTATACCGAATGGGAGCAAAAGTCCGTAAGCCATGAGCAAACCTTCGATCAAGACCATAACGATCTGCAATTTTTAATGCAACAGATTGTTTCGCTTTGTGTAGAGACAGCGGCAGATGTTCGAAGCGAAGAAAAGCTGGCGGGATGTATTACAGTCAAGATCAAATACAGCAACTTCGAAGTGGTCTCTCGACAAGAGACCATCGATTACACGGCACTCGATGATGTGATCACCGCCAAGGCGAAACTATTGTTTCAGCAGCTTTACCAACCCGGCAGACAAGTGCGTTTACTGGGAGTTCGCTGCAGCCACCTGGTACCGATCAACCTACAGATGAGCCTGTTCGAAAAAACAGCCGAGAAATTACAGCTCTATCAAACCATGGACGAGATCAATGAGCGATTTGGAAAAGATGCCCTCACAAAAGCCGCCATTGTGCAGGCTCCCTTACGCCAAAAAGAGGAATAAACATAGGCGCTTCAAAAAAATACTGACCGATGGAAAAACATGCGTTGATCCATGGGCGAACAGGATTTCGATCCATGGATGAAACACCCCCGATCCGCGGCCGTACGCTTCGTTGTATCTTTGCTGACCGAACTATTTTTTTAGCCTTTAACTACTACCTATGTCTGCCCTTTGGAAACAATACCAAGAACAACACCAGGAACGTTTTTTAAATGAAATGGTCGACCTGCTCCGGATTCCTTCTGTAAGTGCCAAGTCGGAACACAAAGAAGATATGATCCGTTGCGCAGAGGCTGTAAAAAAGAGTCTACTGGCCGCCGGCTGCGATAAGGCCGAGGTGATGCCCACCGATGGATATCCTGTGGTATATGGAGAAAAGATCATCGACAGTGCTGCACCCACGGTGTTAGTCTATGGACACTACGATGTGCAACCCGCCGATCCGCTCGAGCTGTGGCACAGTGGGCCCTTCGATCCCGTGATCAAAGACGGTAAAGTTTATGCCCGCGGTTCGGCCGACGACAAAGGTCAATTTTATATGCATGTAAAGGCGTTGGAGATCCTATGCCAGACCAATACGCTTTGCACCAATATCAAGTTTTTGATCGAAGGAGAAGAAGAAGTGGGCTCTCCCAACCTCGGCTCCTTCGTTGCCCGCCACAAAGCCTTACTCAAGGCCGATGTTATTTTGA
>JBIIDB010000086.1:0-7753 GCA_044238505.1 Chitinophagaceae bacterium
CGGCAAAAAGTACCGAACTCAAGACAGCCATCGAAAATATCATCAATGACGGATTCTATTACTCTAACTATACAAGCAGCAAACTGGTAGGCCTCATAAAAGACAAGACAGAGGGACTTAAATCGCTAGAGCGAGTCATGCTGGATGACCGAGAAATTGAATTTCTGAAACTGGCCTGTTCCGATAAAACGTATAAGGAGGTCGCCCAAGAGTTACGACTTAACCCCAGGGCCGTAGACTCGTTACGTGATCAACTATTCGTTAAACTCGATGTCAAAAGTCGCGTAGGCCTCGCCATGATCGCACTTAAGCATGGAATTGTACCTTTATAGGTATAGTTCGTAACAATGAAATGCTGTGTTGCAGCCGGCCTAACCTGGAACCAACTCGTAAGCTCCAATACGATACCAATACTTTTATTGCTACTCGTGGCGGTCTTGTTATTCGTTTTATTGTTTTACCAACAAAGAATCAAGTCGTTCAATGCTAAACTACTGGCACTCGAAAAAAAACAACAACAATTACTGTTGGATGCTTCCCTCCGGTATCAAGAGGAAGAAAGAAAAAAACTGTCGGCCAACCTACACGATGATGCGGGTCCTTTATTAGCCACGGCCCGGCTTTATTTGAACGACCAACTACTGGAGCAAGATAAAGCGACGCAGGCGCAAACGATCGCCATGACCCGCTCTATTCTGGATGAAGCCATAGGCTTGGTTCGCAGCATCAGCCATGATCTTATTCCGCCCACGCTCAAAAACTTTGGTCTTCACTCGGCCATCAACGACCTGGTCAAAAAAATCAATGGAGCAGGTGTGGTTACCGCCTCTGCCAGTTTTACTTCTTACGAGAAACGATACAGCGAAGAAAAAGAAATGATCATCTACCGTGTAGTGTTAGAGCTGCTTAACAATATTCTTAAACACAGCCATGCCAGCTTTATTGAAATAGAGCAGCTCTGGCACCAGCAACAATACCGGCTACTCATCTCGCACGACGGCAACGGGCTTACGCAACAAATTTTTGAGCGACTCAATAACCAGCCCGAAGGCATGGGATTAAAAAATATTGCCGGACGAATTCGACTGCTCGAAGGATCTATTCATTTCGAAAAAGAACCTGCCAAGAACATTTACGCTATCAAAATCGCCATCCCATGAGTGAGATCACTGTTGCCATCGCCGATGACCACCAGCTGTTCCGAAAAGGCGTTATTCATTCGCTGTCTGCTTACCCGCAAATTCGTTTTGTTGTGGAGGCCGGTAACGGAGACGAACTGCTGGCCTTATTAGCGACACATCCGATACAAGTGGTGCTGATGGACCTGAAAATGCCGGGCAAGGACGGAATCGAAACAACAAAGATCATCAGCCGTGAGTACCCCGCTATCAAAGTACTTGTGGTGAGCATGCACGAAGACGAGCGGTTCGTACACCACCTGATGGAGAACGGAGCCCATGGCTATCTGCTAAAGAATGCAGAACCGCAAGAGATGCTGAATGCCATCACTGAGGTAGTAAAAAAGGGATATTACCTGAACGATTTTGTCAATCGGGTGCTGTTGCGAAATGCCGGACAAAAACAAAAAATCCTTCCACCGCTCGAGCAAGACAGGGTTCTTTCTGAGCGAGAAAAAATGGTATTACGGCTTATCTGCATGGAGTTCACTGCACAAGAAATTGCCCAAAAAATGGAACTCAGCTCCCGCACAGTAGAAGCTATCAAGGACCGCCTAATGGATCGATTTGGCGCAAAGAATACTGCTGGATTAGTTTTTTTCGCTGTACGCAACAACCTGATCGATTAGTCGAACTGCAGTTCGGGGATCTCCCCTTCCACGACCAGTCTTCCGGCTGTTTTGGCACGGATCTCTTCGACAGATACGCCGGGCGCTCTCTCCAGTAACCGAAAACCTTGCGGAGTGACATCGAGCACAGCCAGATCGGTGACGATCTTCTTTACACAACGAACCCCTGTCAACGGCAAGGTACAAGCCGGTAATAATTTAGATTCTCCCTTGGGGTTGGTGTGCATCATGGCTACAATGATGTTGCGGGCGCTGGCTACCAGGTCCATGGCCCCGCCCATCCCTTTGACCATCTTACCCGGAATTTTCCAATTGGCGATATCGCCAGTATCACTTACTTCCATGGCACCAAGCACCGTAAGATGTACTTTTCCGGCTCGGATCATTCCGAAACTGAGGGCCGAATCAAAAAATACAGACCCTTTTACGGTAGTGATCGTTTGCTTACCGGCATTAATCAGGTCAGCGTCTTCCTGCCCCGCCAATGGAAAAGGCCCCATTCCCAATAAACCATTCTCACTTTGCAATACCACATCCATCCCCTTGGGAATATAATTAGCCACCAGCGTGGGTATACCGATACCGAGGTTCACATAATACCCCTGCTGCAATTCTCTGGCGATGCGTTGTGCGATCTGCTCTTTGGTTAGTGCCATCAAAAAAAATTTAGTCGCGTCTGACTGTTCGTTGTTCTATTCTTTTCTCATATCCGGTGCCCTGAAAGATGCGATGAACATATATACCCGGCGTGTGAATGGCATCGGGATCAAGTTCGCCCGCAGGCACTAACTCTTCGACCTCTGCGATAGTGATCTTTCCGGCCATCGCCATCAGCGGATTAAAATTACGTGCCGTAGCTCGATAGATCAGATTGCCCATGGTATCTCCCTTCCAGGCCTTCACAATAGCAAAGTCGGCATCAAATGCCATTTCGAGCAGATACTCCTTGCCCTCGAAATTTCGCACCTCCTTACCCAACCCTACCTCTGTGCCGACACCGGCCGGTGTGTAAATAGCGGGCATACCGTAGCCGGCAGCCAGGCAACGCGTGGCCAGGGTTCCTTGCGGAATCAACTCAACCTGTAGTTCACCACTTAGCAATTGTCGCTCGAACTCGGCGTTCTCTCCCACATAAGAAGAGATCATTTTTTTAACCTGTCGTTGCGCGAGCATCAGACCAATACCAAAATCATCAACACCGGCATTGTTGGAAATACAGGTCAGTTCCCGAACTTGTTTACGCACCAAGGCTGCAATACAATTTTCGGGTATCCCGCACAGCCCAAATCCTCCCAGCATGAGGGTGGCTCCATCCATGATATCTGCTACCGCCACATCGGGACCTGCTACTACTTTGTTCATGTTATGCTACATTAATCGTCTGTAAAATTAGGGAACTTACTCCACCAGCTGTTGGGGCTTTCGGTTGGGCATTCGGTCGATCTTTTCCTCTTTGCGCGCAATAGAGTCCATCATGATGGCTACCAAGTCGGGGCGGGTTTGATAATAGCGAAAACTTTCTTTGAACTGCTGCTCAGACACACGGTGAATGGCCAGTACTCGATTGTACCATTTGATCTTTTCAGCTTCTTTGTTGAGTGAGCTATCGTGAGGAAGCGCAAAACTGACTACGAACTGGTCGGCACGCATCAGATCCCATACCACTTCCTGCATTTTTGCAAGCGGCAACACCCCGGATGGTATCGACTTGTCGGACCCGCAAGACACCATACCCATCGATCCAATTAGCAGAAAAAGAAAAAAGAATCTCATAATGATTTATAGAGCGCAATATTGGTGATATCCATTTTGGTCAGCAACTCGCGCGCACGGGTACGTTGCTCGCTGCTCCCCTTACCGAATACTTTGACCAATTCATTGGCTTTCCCCTGAAAAAAGAAAGGAACAATCATAGAGTTCAGGTTCTCCGTATTGACAGTATTGAGGTAATTGAGCGCATTCAACATTCCGTTTCGTCCGGCCTCTTCATTTTCAAAGAACACATCCATGCCGGTACGGTAATAGGCATAGATCGCATCATGTACCAGCGCAAAGCGGTTGTTGTTCATATTCTCGGCCAGCCAATACCGATTGCGAAGGCCATCGAAGGATTTCCATCCGGCAATGTCGCGGCCACCCGGCGCATTGTTGACGATGTTCCAGGCTCGTTGAAAATATAAATCGCCACCACGCAATGCGTAGGAATCATAATCTAAACCTACTATAATGTTGATATAAAAAGCGATGACAGCCGTCAGATTGGCCACGAGCGGGTCATTGCCTTGCACCCGATTTTCATTGAATTCAATAGGCTGAAACTCCACGTACTTGAACACCACATTGTCGTCCTGAAAATTAATGAGAGGGCTTTCGTACGAAGTATTATACACAGGACGAGCCGCCTGCACAGTCAGTTTTCCTTTAAATACATTATTGCCCAGATCCTGATCGATGCTGATCAGAAAGCTGCACTGGATCTTTTCGGCAGGACCGAAAGCATCGGAGGTCCACTTACGGGTATTGATAAAGGTAGTAAGCCCTCCTTGCAGGGTCTGAAAGATCTTACGATCGACCTGTGAACTTACTTTGTTGGCAATGATACTGACACGCGATTGTAATTCTTGGGCCGACAATTCGATCGAAAGCCCCAGGGCCAGTAGTAAAAATAGACGGGGTAACATGATCAGCAACATTAGCTGAACAACTCATCCTCCTGCTTTCTAAAATAGACCTTATCTTCCATGAACTCCTGCGTGGCCAACAGTGCGGGATTAGGCATCCGCTCGTAGGCACGAGAGATCTCGATCTGTTCTTTGTTCTCGTGAATTTCCTCGAGACTGTCGGTATGACTGGCAAATTCCTCGAGTTTATTGTGCAATTCTTCTTTCAGCGAGATGTTGATCTGGTTGGCACGCTTGGCAATAATGGAGATAGACTCATATACATTGCCTGTCTTCGATTTGACATCCTGCAGATTGCGCGTCTCTACATTGCTGGTAATACCGGCACTAAGCTGGCGTCTTAGTTTGCTCATTAGTAAGGATTTTTATATTGTTCTGTGATAGATTCAAGAAATTATCGACTTCTTTTTTCCATTTACTCTCCGGATAGCGATCCACAAATTCAAAACATTCACTGACCACCTGCTCAAACCGCTCCGCTTTTTTTTCTTCGATGCTCATTTCAGCAAACCGGTAATACGATTTGATCACCATCAACTTGTACTCATCGGCGCGATACGACTCGGGATAGGCGTTCAACAGCGAAGTAAAAGCCACACCGGCAGCTCTGAACTGCCCCAGATCGTAGTACAGTTGCGCACTTAAAAAATCTTTGGTCTCAAGTTTGGCCCGACAGATATCGATAATGTCATTGGCCTCTTTGTTACGTGGCGATCCGGGGTGTGTGTTAATGAAGGTCTGCATCATACCCATGGCGCGCACGGTGTTGGTCTGATCGAGTTGTGCTTTGGGAGATTGTTTGTAAAAACAATACGCTCGCATATAGTCGATCTCTTCGGCTCGCTCACTGGTAGGAAAGATCTCCAGGTAACTCTTGAAAAGATTCTCGGCATTCATGAAATCCGAAAGATGGTAGGCGCAGTAGGCATACTTATAATAGATATCTTCAAATTCTTTGCTCGTTTTAAAGAACGGCATGATATCTTCATAGACCTGCTGGGCCTTGATATACTCTTTTTTTGCAAAGAACTGCTCTGCCCGACGAAGCTTATACGATGCATCCGGATTTTTGAGCAACTTGGTCATACTCTTCGCACATCCGGAAACGGATACGATGGCCACGCTCATCATCAATAACACACTGAATCGCAATAAGATGGACATAGGGGTAGCAAAGTTAACGCTTATGGGCAAATCTTACGTAAAAAAGATGGCCGACCAAGCATAAGCCGTTAAGATTATGATAATATACTGTTTCTCAAATAAAAAGGCCCCGAGTTAGCTCGGGGCCTTTGCTATGAAAGGAGTTACGATTAGTTCTTACGCAAATTGGGGTGTGGAGGATCTACGCGGTTAGGACCGGTCTCTCCTTCGGCGGCTGCACGCAGGTCTACTGTATTGCAATCACCACCCATCTGGCCATAATTGAAGATAAAACGATCCTGGCTGATGCCTTCTTTATCTACCATATAAGAGATGATGGCATTTACGCGATCCCAGCTGAGCTGCTGCTCGCGCTTATCGCCGGCACAATATCCAACCACCACTACCTGGCAGCCGGGATTGTTACGTACGCGAGAGGCGGCAGAAGCCAACACAGACTTGGCATCATCAGAAAGTTTTGCACTGTTTGCCTTGAAAGCAACACTGGGAAGGGCACCTACTTTTTGCTCACAGGTAACAACAGGAGGAGCCACAGTCACTTTGCAATCATCGGGGCATTTGCAATTACCCACGCCGTCCACATTAACGGGCTGGCAGCGTGTGGGGGTAATCAATTCTTTGTCCTTGCAGTCAGGCACACCATCACCGTCTGTATCCAGACTTACTCCATGCGTATCAACAGGACAGCCGGCAGGTGTTTGCTCACGATCGAACTGATCGGTCACCCCGTCACCATCCGTATCAAGTAACACGGGCTTGGGAATGTTCATCAAACGAGGATTGCGAAGTTCTGCATAGGGATAATCGAGGGGGTTAAGCCAGTAAAGCGGCTGAACACTGTTCTTCCCAATATTGATGTTAAGACCCAGTGACATGAAGTTGTAAGTGTCGAAATCGCGGGTCTGGGCGGCATCTCCGTTAGGATGACCTTGCCAGCGCTGTCCATCGAGCAAATCGTCACGCGTTACGGACCAACGGTCTTCGAAGGCAATATTGATCTTGTCGTTAAGCTTGTACGCAAACCCGATACCAAAAGTACCCAGGGGTCTGAAGGTGTTTCCGTTAGTGTTGGCGCTTGTATTGCGCTCGGCAGGTGTTTCAAAAGAATTGTCAAGAACGTTGTTCTTAAGATTCTTGATAAAATCCCTGCGATCGCCGTAAGCAGGATCGGTCAGGGCATTGAAATTATATTTGTTATTTCCGTTGAGTGCATTGACACGCGTCTCATAAATGGCAGCACCGATACCGGCAATACCGTAAATGTTGAGGCTGGTGTTTGTCTTATGAAACTGAATGTTGTTGAGTGTAAGTAAAGCTTGCAGGGTGGCTTCAGATACCTTGATCTGGTAATTGTAGAACACCTTGTCGAAGCTTGAGGCAGGCTGCCCTGTAGTTGAAGAAACGATGCTGACCGCGCCGTTGGCTCCGGTAACAGCGCGAGGGGCACTGTAGCGTTGCGCAGGGCTGGCAATGTTGGCACCCCAGGCAGGATTCTTGGCGTAATTGGTATTACCCCGATATTCATACCCCTTGCCGATGGCATACATGTACTCTCCACGGATAGAGAGGGTGTAGCCTAAGGATTTTCTTACATGAAATCCAAAACCGGGTGACAGGAATTGAGAGGGAACATCACCGCTGACCTGAAACAGTCCGGCTTTGACACCCACTTCCCATTGGCTGCGGGGCATGGCGGGATAGTTGTAGGTTCCGTTGAGGAATTCCGTATGCTGGGGCATTCTTTTGGAAGGAATCACAGAAGAATCCCTGAGATCATAGGTATTACCTACTCGCTGTGAAAAACCAGAGGTAGCTAACAGACTGAAAAGTACCGTCAGCAGGTATGCACTTTTTCTCATAATAAGGCTTTAAAAAATTAATTTTTTCGTAAAAATTGGTACAAAGGTAGTTAAGTCGGCCGAATATGCAAAATTTTAATTGCTCGTAATTCTCCCATTTCTCGCTACTATTCAACGAGTTAATAGAACGTTAACCGTCGGACATGGGCGGGTGGTAATCATTATTTTGCAGTATCTTGTCGCCCCCGAGATGAGATTACCCACTGCCCTGATCCAAAAAGAGCTCGCTCTTTTTGAGGTTA
>JBIIDB010000087.1:0-7749 GCA_044238505.1 Chitinophagaceae bacterium
GATTGACTACGACTCGATGGCCGGGCATCACTCGACCGAGAAGGGCATCAGGAACAGCCCAGGTATAATTCCGGGGAAGGGCAGCCGGCACAATCACCACTGCAAATCGTTTGTTATGAAATACGCCTGCTGCCATCCACCCACTAATGTAACAAGAAATCAGCTGCCGAAAGATGATCGCGTCCAGACGGCTCCGTATGCGATCAATTTGTGATGCATAATGGCGTATACATCATCGCGGAGACGGGCCACTTCGTCGATACCATACCCCTCAATGGATATTTCGTCTAAGTACACTGCCCGGCTGCGTCCGGGTGTCAGTGATGCCAACCGGCTGTAGTGCATACGATCGTAGCCATCTAAAAATAAAATGGGCTTAATGGGTGTTCCTGTTTCGAGGGCTACCCTGAAAGCACCATCATAAAACGATTTTAAAGGCTGATCACCCATATTAAAAGTTCCTTCTGGAAAGACAAAGACTGAGATTTTTTTTCGTAACAAGCTCTTCAACCGCTTTACACTCGCTGCCCTGCTCTCGGGATCACTGCGATCGACCGTAACGCAGGCATTGCGATAGATAAATCCAAAGACAGGAAGAGAGGCACTCTCGGCCCTGGCCAGCGGTCTAAAATATTGTCTGATTGACTTTACCAAAATAACGGCGTCGATATACGAAATATGGTTAGCCACGAAAATATAGGGGCGCCCGGGATCATGTGGCACCTCGAAACTGGTGTGATGCCGAATGCCGATCAGGGCCATCCAGGCATCTGCCCACCACATGCAAAGGCGAATAGCCCCATTGCCGCCCGTAACGGGACCCGCCCACGACACCAGCAGAAAAACAGGGAATAGCAATAACATCAACGCAATAAATACGATCAGCGCGTACATGTTATACAGAAAGAACAGGAATTTTTTCATAGGCGAAACAGCGCTAAGTTACAGCATAGCTACCATCTAAACGGGATGTTTTACCTTTGCGGCCATGTCTGCCGTTCGCTCTGTAGCTTTTCACACCCTGGGGTGCAAATTGAACTATTCGGAGACCTCCTCGCTCGGGCGATTACTCGAAAAAGAAGGTTTCGAAAAAAAAGAGTTCGATGAGGATGCCGATGTGTATGTAATCAATACCTGCTCGGTTACAGATAATGCCGATAAGGAGTGCCGCCAGTTGGTCAGAAGAATCCAACGAAGAGCTCCCGAAAGCTATGTAGTGATCACCGGCTGTTATGCACAGTTAAAACCCGAAGAGATCGCCTCTATTCCGGGGGTAGACCTGGTGTTGGGCGCTGCCGAAAAATTCAATTTACCCCATCACATTAAAAATCTTACGCAACAACAAGGCGTAAAGATCTGCAGCTGCGACATAGAAGATGTCAATGGATTTACCGCCTCTTGGTCGTCGCAAGATCGCACCAGGAGTTTTTTAAAAGTGCAAGACGGGTGTGACTACAACTGCTCGTTTTGTACCATTCCTCTGGCCAGAGGCAAAAGCCGCAGTGACAGTATTGCCAATGTAGTCGCCAATGTACGCGAACTGGCGGCTGCCCAAACCAAAGAGATCGTATTGACGGGCGTGAACCTGGGTGATTTTGGACAGCCGGGGGAAGATTTTTTTCAACTGGTGCAAACCCTCGATGGCACCACAGGAATCGACCGCTTTCGCATCTCCTCGATTGAACCCAACTTGCTCACCAAAGAAATTATCTCCTTTGTTGCAAAGAGCGAACGATTTATGCCCCATTTTCATATTCCGCTGCAAAGTGGAAGTGACCGGATACTGGGACTCATGAGAAGAAGATACAAAAGATCGCTTTACAGCGAGCGGGTTGCCTGGATCAAGGAGTGCATGCCCCATGCCGCCATTGGAGTGGATGTGATCGTGGGATTTCCCGGAGAGCGTGACGAAGATTTTGCAGAAACTTATTCTTTTCTCGAAAGCCTACCCATTACCTACCTGCACGTATTTACCTACTCAGAGCGAGAGAACACCCATGCGCTGACCCTGTCCCAAAAAGTGCCCGCTGCGGTACGCCAAGAACGAAACAAAAAACTTCGCAATCTTTCTTTCATTAAAACAAAACAATTCACAGCACAGTTTCACGATACGATACGACCCGTCTTGTTCGAAAAGGCCGATCACGAGGGTATGATGGAGGGCTATACCGACAACTACATCCGGGTTCAAACGCCTTACCGAAAAGAATGGATCAATTCGATCGTAGACTGGAAAATTTAGAATTTTAACTACATTCGCTCTCCCGGAACGTTAGCTCAGTTGGTTTAGAGCACTACTTTGACAGAGTAGGGGTCACTGGTTCGAGTCCAGTACGTTCCACAACGACGCTCCTTACATCCACTAAACTTTTTATTGTGCGACACTACTTTACCTTGATCTTATTGGGGTGTATACTTCAGCTCGCCCCTACTGCGCTGCCAGCACAAGGAAAACAAGATCCGTACCCCGGTTGCGGCACCATTTTAATTGAGACACGCCAATCCGGGGTTGCCGCATTTGGCAGCTGGAGTCGATTTATAGAAAGCCAGGGCGTACGACTGGATCGCACTGATCCCACCTTACTGCAACTCAACACCCTTCCTATTGCCATCAAAAAAATGAATTGCGAATACTTTATTGAAAGTACCGTCACCGACAATGGAAATATCCTCATCAATCTCAAATGGAGACCCCTGAGCCCCGACAGCGCAACAGGTCAACCTGCCTCCTTTCAAAAATGGACGTACGGAGCTGAAAAAAAGTCGGTGGCTTTTACTTTATACAACGAGATTATGCGCTTGGTTGATAATTATGGTTACACCCTGATCTGGTATAACCGATGAGCCTGTTGACAGAGTAAAAAAGAAAAAGGGTTACAGTTTGTAACCCTTTGATTTTCAGTGGGAGCTGACGGGATCGAACCGCCGACCCTCTGCTTGTAAGGCAGATGCTCTAAACCAGCTGAGCTAAGCTCCCGTTTTGCGGAGGGCAAAGATAAGGCGGGACTTGCATTTGAACAAAGCTTTTTACAAAATAGGTACCGGACTAACTTTGCTCCCATGAATGCCTACCAAGAGAATGTCCTCCATCAGCCGCTAGAGGAGACTATTGTTGATACTGATACTGGTGCACCGGGGCAACTGATCGTATGGAACGACGATGTGAATACGTTTGACTGGGTCATAACGACCCTAATTGAGGTATGTGGGCATACGCAAGAACAAGCCGAGCAATGCGCCTACCTGATTCACTTTAAAGGAAAATATGCTGTAAAAAATGGTGAATTCGAAATCCTGAAACCCATGTGTGATGCCATCTTAGAAAGGGGCATCAATGCTACCCTCGAAGCCTGTGTAGGCTGATTGTCATAAGGGCAAAAGCGGGTATTTTTGTGCCCCATGGAGTTGAGTAAAAACTTTGAACACGGCCCGGCAGAAAAAAAATGGTACCAACATTGGACCGACAGGGGCTATTTTCATTCCGAACCTGACCATCGCGAACCTTTTACCGTAGTCATCCCCCCGCCCAACGTTACGGGAGTGCTGCATATGGGGCATTGCCTCAATAATACTATACAAGACATTTTAGTGCGTCGCGCACGTATGCAAGGAAAGAACGCTTGTTGGGTACCGGGCACGGATCATGCTTCGATCGCCACAGAGGCCAAAGTAGTACAGTTGCTTAGAGAAAAGGGCGTTGCAAAATCGTCGCTTAGTCGGGAGGAGTTTTTGTCGCATGCATGGGAGTGGAAGAATAAGTACGGCGGCATTATATTGGAACAATTAAAGAAAATGGGATGTAGCCTCGATTGGGAGCGCACCCATTTTACTATGGACCCTGTCTATTACAAGGCGGTCATCAATGTCTTTATTGAACTTTATAATAAGGGATACATCTACAGAGGCAAACGGATGATCAACTGGGATCCGCGCGCCAAAACAGCCCTTAGTGACGAAGAGGTTATTCGCAAACAAACGCAACAAACCCTCTACCACCTTCGCTACAAACTAGAGGGAGATCAGGAGGAATTTATTGTGGTGGCCACGGTAAGACCCGAAACCATCATGGGAGATACCGCCATTTGTGTGCATCCCGAGGATCCACGCTACACATCGTTACACGGACGCTACGCTTTTGTGCCATTGATCAACCGTCGCATTCCTATTATTACAGACGAGTATGTGAGCATGGATTTCGGAACCGGTGCCCTGAAAGTGACGCCGGCACACGACAGTAACGATTACCAACTGGGACAAAAACACGGACTGGACGTTATCGATGTATTCAATGATGACGGCACCCTCAGTAACGAAGCAGGCCTGTACGTTGGTAAGGACCGATTCGAAGCCCGTAAACTGATTGCGAAAGAACTGGAAGAAAAAGGATATCTCGAAAAGACAGAAACATACAGCAGCGAGGTAGGCTACAGTGAACGCACCGACGTGGTCGTAGAGCCCCGTCTTTCTTTGCAGTGGTGGGTCGACATGAAGAAGATCAGTGGTCCGGCCCTGGACGCCGTAGCGAACGAGGATATCAAGTTCTACCCTGCTAAATTCAAGAATCTCTATCGCCACTGGATGGAGAATATAAAGGACTGGTGTATCTCACGGCAACTCTGGTGGGGGCATCGCATTCCCGCCTGGTATGACGAGCAGGGAAAAGTAGTCGTGGCCGCCGACCTTCAACAGGCGCAAGAGGAGTATAAAAAGCGATACGGCACTACGCCCGCTACGCTACACCAAGACGAGGACTGCCTCGATACCTGGTTCTCTTCGTGGCTCTGGCCCTTTGAAGTATTCAACGGCTACAGTCAGCCCGGCAACAAAGAAGTTTCATACTACTATCCTACCCATACGCTGGTAACCGCACCGGAGATCATCTTTTTTTGGGTAGCCCGAATGATCATGGCGGGTTGTGAGTTTCAGCAGCAGATCCCATTTAGGCAAGTCTACTTTACCGGGATCGTACGCGACAAGCAAGGCCGAAAAATGAGTAAGAGCCTGGGTAACTCTCCCGATCTGCTGGCACTGATCGACCAGTATGGAGCCGATGCGGTACGGTTCGGCATTATGATTGCTTCTCCTGCCGGCAATGACCTGCTTTGGGATGAAAGCACCAATGAGCAGGGCCTCCATTTTAACAACAAGATCTGGAACGCCCTCAAACTGGTTCGCAGCTGGGAACAACGACAATCTACTGATCCGGCCTTAGTGACGCCCTCCTTCGCCATTGACTGGTTCGAGAGCCGTTTGCAACAGGCAAGAGCCACGCTCGAAGAGCTTTATGGAGAATATAAATTGAGCGAAGCGCTCAAAACAATCTATTCGCTTATTTGGGATGATTTTTGCAGCTGGTACTTAGAGTGGGTCAAACCCGGTTTTGAACAACCGCTGTCTGCCGTCACCTACCAAAAGACTCTTCGTTTTTTCGAAGAGCTGATGCAATTGTTACACCCCTTTATGCCTTTCATCACAGAAGAAGTTTTTCACCAACTGCAGACCAGAGATGAGGACCTGACCGTGCGTCCGCTGGCTACCCCCATGCCCTTTGACACAGCACTACTCTCAGCCGGGGAATTGCTCAAACAGATGATCTCTGCCATACGCGATGCCCGCAATAAAAATCAGATCAAACCCAAAGACCCCGTTACACTGCATATTGAATCTGAGACGCCCTCCCTGATCGACTCCATAACCCCGCTCCTGAGCAAACAGGTCAATGCTACGGCTGTTCGTTGTGATACAACGATCGGCTCTGTAGACAACAGTATCACCGTGGTGGTAGGAAAACAAAAAATCTACATCGAGACCACTACGCTGCTCGATACTACTTCCCAAAAAGAAAAACTCCTGAAAGACCTCGATTACCTGAGAGGATTTTTGGCCAGCGTAGATAAAAAGCTGAGCAACGAAAAATTTGTGCAAAACGCCAATCCTTCTGTCATCGAGAACGAACGCAAGAAACAGGCCGATGCACTGACCAAGATCCGACTGATAGAAGAGAGTTTGCAAGCGCTGCACTAGTCGCTCCTCTCAAAAAAGCGTAACGGGCATGATAAACTCGGCAAACCACCCCCGATATCCGTCGAATTGATCGCGATCGATCAGATAATTGATCCGAAAACCAAAACTGACGGGATGCTGGTTCCACCACTTGGTATCGAAGAAGACCTCGGCACCCGTGCTTCGCTGCATAGCTGTTTGTTGCTTATTGCGTGAGTATACGAGCGTGTAATCGTAAAACAAGTTGGCTCTGATCCGATTTACATAGGCGACACTGGCGATTCCGAAATCAGGTAACCAGATCGGGAAGTGATAGTTGATGCCTGTCTTCCACATCCGGCTGAAATTACGACCCGTATAGCCCCTGCTATAGGCCAATCGGTTGCCGAAGCTAAGCTGCCCGAGAGTATCACGCTCCTGCCAGGCACCCTGCAGCACCAGATGATGCCGGTGCGAAAGCCCCGGCAGATAAACACTGGCTGCTGCATTGAATTGGCGTCCATCGAAAGAAGAGACACTATGCTGCCCCAGCAAGCTGATGCTGGCTCCCCAGCGGGGAAAAATATGCTGTAAGGCCTGCTGTGCCCCCAGTGAGAATTGGATACTGTGCAACAAGTAGCTAAATGTGACCGTGCCCAAGCTATCCCGATAGGCCTCTTTGTAAAAATCGTTTCGTAACACATAAAAACTTCCAACACTAAGGTTCCTGTATACCCTTCCTTTTATATCCTGCAACGGAATACTGACCCCCACGCGCGTATCGAGCTGCGACCAAGCTCTTCGCACTCCTCTCACGACGGCTGAGCGCTCAATGGTGTAGTTGGTACCGAGTGTGAGTTGTGGAAACCAGCCTGCATAGGTGCTGGAAGCGCCGAATGAATGACTCCGCTCATTCTCGTTGTACTCGTAGGCGATCTCGGTTTGCATTGTATTGAGTACATTCTCTCCGTATAAAGCAAATCGAAACAGCGGGTCCTGGTAATCGGGACGCCAGCTATGGATATTCAGTAAACCGGCAGATTTCTTATAGCGAGTGGGTGAAACCGTATCCGGCATGCCACGGGAGGCGGCAAATTGAGACAATAGCGAAAGGTGCCCCCTTTCGGCGCCGGCCACCGAGTATGGAGCGGCCCGATATAGTGAATCGATGATGACTTGCTTCCACAGCCGAGGCTCTGCAGCGGCTACCCTTACTTGAACACCCTCTGCCGTAGGTTCGGACCAATACAGCTTATCGGAACTAGCATGCACATTATACTTTCCGACACCACTGCTGGTCACCTGCCAGATTGTTTTGTCCTGCAGCCGAAGACAATAAATATGATCGTTGCCACTGAAGCCGGCAGTAAAAAAGACCGAGCCCTCGTAAGGATGTAGAAATCCCAACGAATACGGTATAAAGGGCGTCAATAATTCTTCTTGGCCGGTAGAGAGCGAAAGTTGCAGCAAAGCCATAGCCCCCTGCTGATCGCGAACAGCCGCTACCACCGTTGTGTCTGACAAAAACTTGGGATCAGTATACAGATAACCGGCCGGTGATACAAAAGAAGCCAGCTGTTTTCCATTGATGGCAGACAGTAACTCGAGCGAGGCCTTACCTTGCTCGCTCACCTGCACTGCGATGACTTTGTCGAGCCCCGGCGCGATATCGGGTGTAAAATAACGCGTATGATGCGTAAGGCTCTTTTGCTTTCCGGTATGTATATCAACAATGCGTAGTGAACTGTAACTTACCCAATGCCAACG
>JBIIDB010000088.1:0-7735 GCA_044238505.1 Chitinophagaceae bacterium
TCATCAGGCGTTGCGCTGGATGGAGCGTCCTGCAAGGATATCGCTAATCAGGGGTCACCCCCGCCTTGATGGTCCGCTCAGGGTTTTACAAATGGATTGTGCTCTTTTTCGTGACCGATGGTCGTAGGCATCCCATGCCCGGCATGCACATGGGTGCGATCGGGCAAGGTGTAGAGTTGGGTGCGAATGCTCTGAGCCAGGGTATTAAAATCAGAACCGGGCAGGTCGGTTCGGCCCACACTTTCTCTAAAAAGCACATCGCCCGCGATCACCCAATTGCCGTCGGGGTAATAGAGCGAAATACTACCCGGTGAATGACCCGGGGTCAACAAGATCTCAATTTTATCCTGACCCAACAGCAAGGGTTCACGTTCGCTAAGATGATGCACCGGACCTTCGTACTGATCAAAAGGCAGGTTCCAGGCGGTGCCGGCCATGGGTGCAAAGTCGAATACTTTTTGCTCCAATGCATGAAAATGCAATTCCAGCCCCCAGGTCTCGTGTACATAGCGATTACCAAAGACATGGTCCAGGTGACAATGGGTATTAACCAGCAGCAATGGTCTGAGTCCCAGCTTCTCTATGCGGTCCTTGAGTTGCTGCCTTTCTTCCGGAAAATAACAACCCGGATCGATAATGAGCGCCTCCTTTTTTTCGTTATAGACGAGATAGGTATTCTCCTGAACCGGGTTAAAGAGATGAGACTCCAGCGTTAACATAGCGGGGTTTTCGTATTTTTAATGCCTATTTACAAAGATAGCCATGATCAGAGTCCGGTGGTTCTTTATGTTAGTGATAATGGGCACAGCGCTGCTGGCCGACGCCCAAGTCAATACCGTGCAGTTCGGCAAGAACCGCGTGCAGTATCAAACGTTCAAATGGAAGTATTACCAGAGTGATAATTTCAACTGTTACTTTAGCCAAGATGGATTAGGTCTGGGGGAGTTTGTATCGCAGATCGCCGAGGCTGAACTGCCGTCGATAGAACGGTTTGTTGAGTTCGGTCTGCAACGCCGTCTCAACATTGTTATCTATAACAATTACGACGAGATGCAGCAGTCCAATATCGGGATGGGGATCGACTGGCAAAATACCGGAGGACTGACCAAACTGGTCAATAACAAAATGATCGTGTATTTCGATGGTAACCGCGAACACCTTCGGTTGCAGATCAGACAAGGGATCGCCCGCAACCTGGTCGAGAACCTGCTTTTTGGAGAAGACCTGGGCGAATACGCAGCTAACCAGGCACTACTCGATCTACCCAAGTGGCTTACCGACGGCTACATTTACTACGCGGCCGAAAATTGGAATACCGCGCTCGACGATGAGCTCAGAGCTGTAATGCTGGCCGGCAGTTATCGCAACTTTTATCAGTTTGCCTTCGAAAAACCCAACCTGGCCGGACAAGGCTTTTGGAAATACGTGGCCGATAAATACGGCAAAAACAAGGTGACGTACTTTTTAAATCTGGCCCGCAACTTTCGTAACCTTAACAGCGCCGCTTACAAGCTTGCCAGGAAGAAATTCAAGGGTCTGCTGCAAGATTTCATGACTGATATGCAGACCGTTTACTTTAAGGACATCAAAGGCAGACGCAATGCGCCGCGCGGCCAGCTGGCCGTTAGCGAATACGCCGGCAAAAAAGATTTTTATCATTTTAATGCCAATCCGGTTCCCCGCAGTTTCTCTTACGCGGTAACCGAATATAAACAAGGGCGTATACAAGTGGTATTGATGGAGAATTTCGTAAAACGAAATGTACTGCTTAAGCAAGGAGTGCTCTCGCGCGAAGAAGACCGCAACCCCAACTATCCGCTATTAGCTTGGGATGGGAAAGGAACACGGCTGGCCGTATTATATTCAGCAAAAGGCGAGATCAATTTTTTTGTCTATGATATGACTCGTCGCATCAAGATCAATCGGCAGGTCTTCGACAAATTCGACCAGGTGACCGATATGAAGTATATGCTCGACAACAATACGCTTATCTTAAGCGCGGTCAGAAGCGGACAATCCGATATCTACATTTATAAGATCGACAAACAGCAGATCGAGCAGATCACCAACGACATCTACGACGACCTGGACCCTTCGTTCGTAGCTTTCCCTAACAAGACCGGTATTCTTTTTTCGAGTGCCCGACCCAATGCCACCGCTCGCAGCGAAGAGGGCCCGCTGCCTAAACGACCTTATAATATATTTTTAGTCGATAACTGGAATAAATCAGAGACCCGACAAATTTCTCAGCTCACCAATTTGGTACGGGGTAATGCCCGCTATCCGTCTCAATACAATACCAGCCATTTTACATTTGTAAGCGACGAGAACGGCATCGGCAACCGCTATGCCGGTTTCTTTACCACCGAAAGAGCCGGCCTCGATACATTGGTCTTTATCGGCGACGAGGTGTTGCGCAATCCGCCTCGCAGTGATGTTGACAGCGTCCTCAAGGAGTGGGACAAAACAGATATCGATTCGGTCGGATTCGTTTCGGTCACCCTCGATTCAGCCTATGTGTTTCCGCTCACCAATTACCAGAGCAGTTTACTCGAGACCCGCACGTCCGGCGACAACCAACAAGTGAGCGAAGTGGTTCGCTTAGGCGACGCCAAACTCTTATACCGGTTAAAGGTCGACGAGAACGCACTGCGCAGAAGAAACATCACGGCACGTCCCAGTGAGTATTTCAGAAAACTGATCGAAGAAGAAAAAAAGAACAATAGACGCGTAGCGCCCATTGCGGCCCCTGTGGCAGAGAGTCCCAAACCGACCAAGGCTACTAATGTATTCAGCAGTGGTTTTGAAGAGGAAACTACCGGTGCCACCACGTCGGGTGCCACTACCACGGGTGCGCCCGCGGCAGTACCGACTCGCAAGAGCGGGCGCTCCAAGATCTTCGAGTACCGCCCTGCTAAGTTTTTCAATGATTATCTGGTCAGCGGATTCAATAATAATGTGCTGGTCACCCGCTTTCAGCCCTACCAGGGTGGAAGGGGGCCTATTCAACTCAGCAATAACAATCCGCTCAACGGTATTTTGCGGCTGGGCACATCAGATCTAATGGAAGATCTCAAGTTTGCAGGCGGTCTTCGTATAAGCCCCAACCTCGATGCGAACGAATACATCTTTACCGGCCAGTATCTTAAGAAGCGATTTGACTACGGATTCACCTATTACCGCAACACAGTCAAAAATCCACCACTTTACAACGATTCGATCTTCTTTGACACTAAACTTCATTCCAACCTTTATCAGGCTACCGTCAGTTATCCATTCAACAAGGTCAGAAGTCTTCGGATCAATGCCGCCTACCGTAGTGATCGATATGTAAAACTGGCCAATCCCGTTTACCCCAATCAATCCCTGAAAGGAAAAGATAATTTGCTGCAATACGGACTGGTGCATATTGAGTTGGTGCACGATGATGCGGTTTCTCCGGCACTCAATATTTGGAACGGACTTCGCTATAAGATCTATTTCGATTACAACGCTCAGATCGGGAGCAATGCCAAAAACACGTTTCAATCGATGCCCTACACAATGAATGTCGGATTCGATGCCCGTCATTTCTTACCCCTCTATCGCAACATTACCTGGGCCGTTAGAGCGGCAGCTGATTTTTCGTGGGGATCGCAAAAATTCATCTATTACCTGGGAGGAGTCGATAATTGGCTGATGTTTGGCCAGAACAGAAAACAAGACGGCACCTATCGATACTTCGATCCAACCAACGTGCCGGACCGCGATGCCGAATATGCTTTTGAATCACTGGCAGTCAATTTGCGCGGATACAAACAAAATGTGGCCAATGGTAACAACGCACTGGTTATAAACAGTGAGATCCGGGCCCCCATCTTCAGCAGCTTCTTTAACCGTCCCATCAACAATGCATTTTTGCGCAACCTGCAAATTGTGCAATTTGTAGATCTGGGTACGGCCTGGAACGGCGCCTACGATAAATTAGAGAGACCCTATGTCTCGTATACTTCAGCGCCTGTCACCTTACGCGTTAAGGCCGGTGGTATCGGACCACTCGCCGGTGGTTACGGATTCGGGGCTCGCAGCACGCTGCTCGGCTATTTCTTAAAACTGGATGCAGCCTGGCAGATGAACGGATTCTTTAAGGGAAAACCCATTTACTATTTTGCGATGGGGCTTGACTTTTGATTCCTTAACTTAGGGACACCAACGCTTTTGCATGCCAGTTATTCTTGCGCTCGACCAGGGTACGACCAGTAGTCGCAGTCTTCTTTTTGATGAAAAGGGTGCGGTACTGGGTATCGCCCAAAAAGAATTCAAACAACACTATCCGCAACCCGGTTGGGTAGAACACGATGCCCACGAAATATGGGAGTCTCAGTTTGCTACGCTGGCCGAAGTACTAGCCAAAGCACGCATTGACCCCAGCCAGCTAGCAGCCATCGGTATCACGAATCAACGCGAGACCACTGTTGTATGGAATAGAACGACGGGAGAACCCATTGCGCCTGCCATCGTGTGGCAAGACCGGCGTACCGCCTCTTATTGTGATGCGCTACGCCGGCAAGGCAAGGCTTCGCTGCTGCAACAAAAGACCGGATTGATATTGGATGCTTATTTCTCGGCTACCAAATTAAAATGGATCCTCGATGAGGTGCCCGGTGCCCGTGCGCAAGCCGCAGCAGGTCAACTGGCCTTTGGCACCATCGATAGTTGGTTAATCTACAAACTGACCAAAGGAGCCGTACATGCTACCGATGTCAGTAATGCATCGCGTACGCTGCTCTTTAATATTCATACCCTGCAATGGGATCCGGAGCTATTGGAACTATTCGATATTCCCCCCTCTGTATTGCCAGTGGTCATGCCCAGTTCGGGCTTCATTGGCGAATGCACGGTTATTCCCGGTGCACGTATTCCCATTGCTGGGGTAGCCGGAGATCAGCAAGCAGCCTTATTCGGCCAGCTTTGTACCGAAGAAGGCATGGTCAAAAATACCTATGGCACCGGTTGCTTTATGCTGATGAATACCGGGCAACAGGCCATTGCCTCTCAGCATCAGTTGCTGACGACCATCGCCTGGCAGATCGATGGCCAGACCACCTATGCACTCGAAGGTTCCGTCTTTATTGGCGGAGCGGTAGTACAGTGGTTGCGCGATGAATTAAAAGTGATACACAGCGCCCCCGACATCGAAACGTTGGCGGCCTCTGTAAAAAGTACTGACGGTGTTTATGTAGTGCCCGCTTTTACCGGATTGGGAGCCCCCCATTGGAGCGCGCACGCCAGAGGGGCGGTGTTCGGGATTACGCGCGGCACCAACCATGCGCATATTGCCCGCGCCGCACTCGATAGTATCGCGTATCAATCGGCAGATCTGCTTAGCGCGATGCAGGCAGATGCCCGTATTCCCATTCGCGAGCTGCGGGTAGACGGGGGTGCCACCGCCAATGATATGCTGATGCAGTTTCAGGCCAATCTACTCGATTGCCAGGTGGTAAGACCCGTCATTACGGAGACTACGGCTATGGGAGCCGCCTTTTTAGCAGGGCTTGGTGCCGGTATTTGGAAAGACCAAGCAGCACTCATTGCACACTGGAAGGCAGCCCGGGTTTTTGAACCGCAGTTGCCGGCCGACACCCGAGCGCAGTTGATCAAAGGGTGGCAGCGGGCAGTCAAGGCCACGATAGCGTGGGCGGATGATCGAGAACATTGATCGCATACAAATCCTTTACTACTGGCGAAACTAGCTGACTAAACTAATTTATACGTTATGAACCCCATCCTCACCGAATGTATCGGAACTGCGCTGCTCATTTTCTTGGGCTGTGGTGTCAATGCCAATAACACCCTGCATCGCTCGCATGGTAAAAACAGCGGTTGGTTACTCATCAGCTTCGGTTGGGGACTTGCCGTTTTTGTAGCCGTATATGTGAGTGTTTCATTGGGGGGAAGTGGCCATCTCAATCCGGCTGTCAGCTTCGCCATGCTGATGATGAATCAAATATCTCCGGCCTTGTGCAGCCAATATGTAGTGGCGCAGCTGGGGGGTGCTATTATGGGAGCCGCATTCGTCTGGCTTTCTTATCGCGATCATTTTAATGAACACTCGAATGCGGAAGAGCAACTGGGTGTCTTTGCGACGGGCCCCGGTATTCGCAACCTCACCCAAAACTTGATCAGTGAGACCCTGGCCAGCTTCGCTTTTATTTTTGCGATTCTCTGCATTCGACCGGCCACAAATTCAATGGGAAGTCTCGATGCACTGACAGTGGCACTGCTGGTAATGGCTATTGGCATGTCCCTGGGTGGAACAACAGGATATCCGCTCAACCCCGCCCGTGACCTGGGGCCTCGTATCACGCATGCCCTGTTACCCATTAAAGGAAAAGGAAAAAGCCACTGGGACTATGCATGGCTTCCTGTTGCCGCACCCCTCCTGGGCGCAGCCCTGGCAGTAGTACTCTACCAACTGTTGATGAAGTAACATCAAAGCAACACATCGCAAGCCTCTACGATAAGGGACGCCGCTTTCTTTAACTGTTCGGGATGTATAATAAGCGGCGGCGAGATACGAAGACAGTTCGGCGCAAATAAGAACCAATCGGTGAGCACTCCTCTTTCCAACACATAGTCGATCACTTTTTTGCAATCTTCTGCGCCAGCGAATTCTACTCCCATCCACAGACCGGCACTGCGTACCGAAATGATGTTGGAATGTACCAGCGCCTTACGCAAGAGCTGTTCTTTTTCGGACACCTGTTCGATCCACTTTTCGTCGAGTAAAGCCTCGAAGGCAGCCAGCCCGGCTGCACAACAGACCGGATGGCCACCGAACGTAGTAATATGCCCCAGCACCGGACGATCGGTCAACAGATCCATCCATTTTTTATCGGTGATGAAGGCACCGAGCGGCATACCGCCTCCTAGCGCCTTGCCCAAAAGAAGCACATCAGGTATCACCTCGATGGCCGAAAAAGCCCAAAGCGATCCGGTTCTGCCAAAGCCCGCCTGGATCTCATCAAAGATGAGCAGAGCGCCGGTCTCGGTGCATTTTTTTCGCACCGCCTTTATAAAATCGAGATCCGGCTTTATAACACCCGATTCGGCCTGCACGGTCTCCATGACCACACAGGCTGTATGAGAATCGATCGCCTCCACCGCAGCGCTATCAGAAAGATCATAATGCCAGATATCGGGCAGCAAGGGTCTAAAGGCATTGCGGTAGTATTCATCGCCCAAGAGGCTTAAGGCTCCTTGTGTAGAACCATGATACGACTTATTAAAAGCGATCATCTTAGTTCGGCCCGTAACGCGCTTGGCCAGCTTCATTGCACCCTCGGTAGCCTCGGCACCGGAATTGGTAAAGTATACCGACTGCAGCTGCGCGGGCAGGTGTTTTGCCAATGCAGTGGCATAGCGAACCTGCGGCGATTCGATCAGCTCCCCATATACCATCACATGCAAATAGGCGTCGGTTTGTGCACGAATGGCCTCAATTACCTTCGGATGACGATGTCCGATATTGGCCACACTGATCCCACCGATCAGATCGATGTACTCTTTTCCTTGCGCATCGACCAGGGTGGCACAATCGGCACGAACCACCTCAATAGCCAGGGGAGCCGGCGAGGTCTGTGCCACATGTTTAAAAAAAAGTTCGCGTTGATTCATGGATGCATGGGCTCGCAAGCCCGAATAACAACAAAGGAAACAAAGAAAATCGACCTTTTAAAATTTGCGCTACTTTGCA
>JBIIDB010000089.1:0-7706 GCA_044238505.1 Chitinophagaceae bacterium
GCGTACAGCTGACTCCTCCGTATTCATTAATGAGCAACGTAGGGTCTGGCTATAACGCCTATCGTCGTCCGGAGTATCACAAGTGGCGCTTCAATGCCGAGTGGTATGTTCCCATCGGAAAGCCGCTGGGGGCAGAGAAGAATCGTCAATTTGTGGTCAAGATGGCGGCCAAGTTTGGCTTTATGGGCCGCTACAATACCAATCTTCCCTTCTCTCCCTTCGAGCGTTTTCAGGTGGGAGACGCCGGGTTGACCAACAACTTTGGATTACTTGGCTTCGACATTGTTGCGCACCGCGGTTATCCCGTGTATCAAACCTCCGATCCTACGGTCAATCCCGATCAGCAGAGTGCCAGCCAGTTCTTTACTATTTTTAACAAGTATCAGTTAGAGGCGCGCTTTCCGCTCGTGACCAATCCCAGCAGCACCATTTACGCGCTTACATTCTTTGAAGCTGCCAATGGTTGGTACAATTACAAAGATTATAACCCCTTCCGCTTGCGTCGCAGTGTGGGAGCCGGTATGCGTTTCTTTCTGCCTATGTTTGGTTTGCTCGGATTTGATTACGGTCTTGGACTCGATCGGGCCGTTCCCGGACAAACAGGACTCAAGGGGATCTCCCGCTTTACCTTTATGCTGGGCTTTGAACCCGAATAGAAATTTCGTTACATGAAAAATACAGTATTGACCCTTTGTTTCTTGTTGCTGGGCCTTTTTGCCCAAGCACAGAAATATGCCGTTATCGATACGCGCTATATTCTGGATCGTATGCCCGAGTATCGGGCTGCGCAGCAGTCTCTCGATCGACTGGCGGCTGGTTGGCAGGCGCAGATCGACAGTATGCAATCGGCACTCGATAAGATGTACCGCGATTTTGAGGCCGAGCAAGTGATGCTGACAGCGGAATTAAAAAAGAGAAGAGAGGACCAGTTGTTTGCCAAAGAAAAAGAACTCAGAGACCTGCAGCGTCGCCGCTTTGGTTTCGAGGGAGACCTTTTTAAGAAGCGTCAGGAACTCGTTAAGCCTGTTCAAGATAAAGTCTATAGCGCTGTTCAGAAGATCGCCAGCGCCCGCGGCTACGACTTTGTACTCGACAAAAGTGAGGGAATTACCATTATCTTTGCCGACCCCAAGCTCGATAAGAGCGAAGACGTGCTTCGTGAGCTGGGAATCAAGTAACCATCAACCAACTGTTTAAAAAACATACGCAACATGAAAAATGTAGTAGTGCTTTTAGCCATTGTAGGGCTGCTGGGTGTAACCGGTACCGCCTCGGCACAGACCAAGATCGGCTATATCAGTGTAGAGAACGTGCTCTCATTGATGCCCGAGGTCAGCAAGTTCGATTCTATCCTGTCTCGTTATCAGGCGGACTCCATCAACCCTCAGTATGCTTCGCTGATACAAACTTATCAGTATAAGGACAGCATGTACAAAGACACGCTGAAACCTCCGCCTCCTGCTGTTAAGAAGCAGCTCGAAGAGGAGCTCCCCCAGTTGATCAACACGATCCAGAACTGGCAGCAGATCGTTAACCAGGCGATGGAGGCCAAGCAAAATGAATTGTTGGCACCCCTCTATCGTAAGATCTACGATGCCATTCGGGCCGTTGCCAAGGAAAAGGGCTACACACATGTACTGAACAAAGAAAGTCTCTTAGTAGCTCCCGATGCCGACGATATGGTAGCGGCAGTGGCTGCGAAACTCAAGTTATCGTTGCCAAAGCCCGCCGCTTCGGCCGCTCCAGTCAAGTAAGCGCTCCAAAAAAAGTTGATGCCCGATCTGCCTTAGATCGGGCATTTTTGTTTGCGGGGAGTACATTTGTACCATGCAATCACCCACCAAAGGTCCCATTGGGGTATTCGATTCCGGTTATGGCGGACTGACCGTGTTGCGCGATCTGGTATCGGCCTTACCCGACTATGACTATTGTTATTTGGGGGATAGTGCGCGGGCTCCCTATGGGAATCGTTCCTTTGCCACCGTTTATCAATACACGTTGCAATGCGTGCAATGGTTTTTTAAGCAGGGATGTCCGTTGGTCATTTTAGCCTGCAACACGGCCTCTGCCAAAGCCCTTCGCACCATTCAGCAAAACGATCTTTCTAAGCTGGCTCCTCATAACAGGGTGCTTGGTGTTATTCGCCCCACGGCCGAGGTGATCGGGAACTACACTAAAAAAGGAAAGGTGGGTGTGTTGGCCACACAGGGTACCGTAAGTTCTGAATCGTACCCGCTGGAGATCGCCAAATTTTTTCCTGACCTGCATGTATTTCAGGAGGCCTGCCCGATGTGGGTGCCGCTGATTGAGAACAATGAACATCTTAGCGAAGGCGCCGATTACTTTGTGCAAAAGCATGTGCAGGCCATCCTCAAAAAAGAAAAAGGGATCGATGTGTTGCTGCTGGCTTGTACCCATTACCCCCTGCTGCGTCCTGTGATCGAGAAATATCTTCCCAAGGATGTTCGCCTTGTTTCTCAAGGAGAGATCGTGGCCTCGAGTCTGGCTGATTATCTGCATCGTCACCCCGAGATCAGTGACCGCTGTACCCGAAAAGGGGAGTTAACATTCTTTACTACCGATTCGGCCCCCGATTTTGATGCTCATGCCGCCCAGTTCTTTGGGGCGCCGGTAAGGGCCTACACCGTTAACTTGGCAGGAACGGTTATCTAGTTTGCTGGTTAACAACATCTTAATTTTCTTTCCGTTCTGCTTTCGATCCCTTACCTTTGCGGTCCTTTCACAATACGACGGGTGTGGTGACCTGGCGTAAAATGGAAACCCGACCGTTCTCCCGGTCTATTTTTCTACCCAAGTGAAAAAATGAACACACTATGAAACGGACATTTCAACCTCACCGTAAACGCCGCAAGACCGTACATGGTTTTCGCAAGCGCATGGCTACAGCCAACGGGCGTAAAGTATTAGCCTCTCGTCGTGCCAAAGGCCGCAAGAAGCTCACGGTCTCCGACGAACGCAAACTAAAATAACGACCTCCCTCCGAGCAGTCGGAGGTTTTGATAATTTTATGGCTCCGGTGCTCCCGGAGCTTTTTTTATGAGCCCCTTTTTTGAATGCTTTATGTATCCGATAACTTTTTGCTTTGACTAAACGATACACTTTATCGGCCGCCCAGCGACTCAAAAGCAAAAAGTCCATCGATGCCTTATTTAGCCAAGGACAGCGATTGAACGTGGGGGGTATTCGTATTTTTCACGGACGGGCAGCCACTAAGGGAGTGCGCATGGGTGTTGGGGTATCAGCCAAGCATTTTCCCAAAGCCGTTGATCGCAATCGGATCAAACGCCAATTGCGAGATTGTTATCGATTACAACAAGAGATTGTTTCCGGGGTAATGGCTACACCAGGCGGGATCGACATTTTTATAGTGTATACCGAAAAAGAACTTCTCGAGTACCATCACTTATTTTCACTCATGCAAAAGGGGCTCACTAAAGTGGCCGCCTTTTATCAACTGGGGTAATATGCTTGCATCTTTTACGGCCTTTTTCAGGCGGTTGCTTATCCTTCCCTTCTTAGCGTTGATCAAACTCTATCAGTGGATCCTATCTCCGTGGTTAGGCCCCTCATGCCGATATACTCCTACCTGCTCGCAGTACGCAGCTACGGCGTTGCAACGCCATGGCTTGTTCAAAGGAACCTGGCTGGCCCTTAAAAGAATTAGCCGCTGTCATCCGTGGGGAAGCAGCGGCTATGATCCGGTTCCGTAAGAAAGAGATCAGCTGACTTTTTCGTAACGGGCAGCCACAACATTCCAATTGACCACTTGCCAGAAGGCAGCGAGGTAATCGGCGCGGCGGTTTTGATATTTTAGGTAATACGCATGTTCCCACACATCGGCACCGAGCAGTGGCGTTCCTTTTGTTTCGGCAAGGTCCATCAACGGATTATCTTGATTAGGCGTAGAGCAGATCTCGAGTTTGCCATTGGCAACGATCAGCCAGGCCCAGCCGCTTCCAAAGCGAGTCATACCGGCGGCAGCAAATTTTTCTTTAAAGCTATCGAACGACCCAAAGGCAGCATTGATGGCATCAGCTAATTTTCCAGCTGGTGCACCCCCGGCTTGTGGACCGAGGCTTTCCCAGAAGAAGGTATGGTTCCAGTGTCCGCCTCCATTGTTACGAACGGCAGCAGAGATGCTGCCCGCTTTGGCAACCAGCTCTTCGATCGACAGCGTTTCATGGGGCGTACCGGCAATGGCTTTATTGAGATTGTCTACATAAGCCTGGTGATGTTTACCATGGTGAATCTGCATAGTGAGCGTGTCGATGTGTGGTTCGAGTGCATCGTGCGCATACGGAAGGGGAGCGAGTGTAAATGGCATATCTATATTTTTTTAGGATAGTACAAAGGTACTACGACCCGAGAAGTTCAACGTTTTTGTTGAAAGAAATCCTTCATGAGCCGGGCACCCTCCTCGGCACAGCATCCGCGCGTAAGTTGGGTGCTTTTATGAAAAGGCCAGCGGTCGCCCGCCACTTTTCGGTATCCGTTCTTAATGTCGTCGGCTCCGTAGACAATGCGCCCAATCTGGCTCCAGTACAAGGCGCCGGCGCACATAGGACAGGGTTCCAGGGTAACATAGAGCGTAGCTTCAGGTAAGTACTTGCTTCCAAGGGCATTAAAGGCGGCCGTGAGCGCGATCATCTCGGCATGCGCCGTAGGGTCTTGCAGTCTTTCGGTCATGTTATGTCCGCGGGCAATGATCTTGTCGTTCATTACTACCACGGCCCCCACCGGCACTTCTTGCTCATCCATCGCTTGTTGAGCCTCACGCAGTGCGTGTTTCATAAACTGTAGATCATCCATCCCCGGTGGTTTTACTAACTTGTCCAAAATTTCTGCCATGTCTTATTTGCCTGCGTTGACAAAGATGAGGGATTATTTTGCATCGGGCGCCACGCGCTCCGTTGACTTTAGAAAACAACAGATCCGCGCGCTGCTCGATAGCTTGCTGGCGCATGAGCAGGCCATCAACGAGGCACTTTATCAAGATTTGCACAAGAGTCCCGAAGAAGTATGGGTCTCAGAGACCGGATTGGTGATCTCCGAGTGCAAGCTGGCCATCAAAGAATTGGATCGCTGGGCTCGTCCCCAACGCGTGCGCACTAATTTGGCTAATCTGCCTTCTTCCAGCCTTATTATGCCCGAGCCACTGGGCGTAGTGCTGATCGTAGCTCCCTGGAATTATCCGCTGGAATTGTTGTTGGGTCCTTTAGTCGGTGCTATTGCAGCCGGTAATTGTGTGGTGTTAAAGCCCAGTGAGTTTACACCCGCCACTTCCGCTTTGATGAAAAAGATCATTGAGCATGTATTTGACAGCCGCTACGTTTGGCTGATCGAGGGCGATGGGGCTACTGTGGTACCATCGTTGATGCAGTCCTTTCGATTCGATCATTTGTTTTACACCGGTAGTACGGCCGTAGGAAAGATCGTTTACAAAATGGCGGCCGAGCATTTGACGCCCGTTACGCTCGAACTAGGTGGTAAGAGCCCTTGTGTCATCGAGCCCGATGCCAACATAGAGGTAGCCGCACGGCGTATCGCTCTCGCCAAATGGAACAATGCCGGTCAAACCTGCATTGCCCCCGATTATATTTTGGTGCATACCGCTGTTCGCGCCAGATTTATCGAGGCACTATTGAAGGTGATAGAAACATTTTATACCAGTGATCCTACGCAGTGTCATCATTACGGGCGCATCATCAATACCCGGCAATTTGACCGGCTTGTGGCTTATTTAGCGAACGGTAAGGTTATTTACGGAGGACAGCACGACAGAGCTGCCTGCTACATAGCGCCTACGGTACTGACTGATGTATCGCTGGATGCGCCGATTATGCAAGAAGAGATCTTTGGTCCTCTTTTGCCTGTGCTGTCGTATGAGCATTTCGAAGAAGCCAGGGCGATCATCGAGCGTAATCCTAATCCGCTCTCATTTTATGTATATACAGAGAGTAGACAACAAGAAAAAAAATGGCTCGAGCAAATACCGGCTGGCGGTGCTTGTGTCAATAATTCTGTGTTTCACTTCCTCAATCATCGATTGCCCTTCGGCGGCCGAGGCAACAGTGGGATGGGATTTTATCATGGCAAACATTCCTTCGATACTTTTTCGCATTCGAAGAGTGTGCTGCGTACCCCCAGCTGGATCGACCCTGCCATCAAATATCCTCCGTTCAAGGGTAAATTAGCCATCCTAAAAAAATTGATCGGATGAGACAAGGTATATGGCGGCGGCTGCTCGTAGTGGGAGTTTTGCTCGCCACTGTGCTGGGGCTTTTATGGATACAACAATCTGTTACTACTATGACCATTCGTCAACGTTTATTGAAGCTGGCCTATCCCGTACTGATGTGGGGCACTCGTTTGGGGAATAAGAATACAATCGTTCTTAGTCATGTTCCGCAAAAAGCCCCGGTCTCATTTTATAACTTGCCAGTCGTGTCTACTACGGGAACTCCCATCGATTGGACCCTGTTGCAGGGTAAAAAAGTATTACTTGTTAATACCGCCAGCGATTGTGGCTATACGGCGCAGTACAAAGAACTGCAGCAACTGCAAGACCAGTTTGCCGATCGCTTGGTGATTGTCGGCTTTCCGGCCAACGATTTTAAGGAACAAGAGAAGGGGGATGATGCCTCCATTGCTAGTTTTTGCCAACGGAACTATGGTGTTCGGTTCTTGTTGACGCAAAAAACATCGGTGGTGCCCGGCCCGCTTCAGCATCCCGTATATCGCTGGCTTACCGACAGCACGCAAAATGGGTGGAACAGTAAAGTGCCTTCCTGGAATTTCTCAAAGTATTTGGTTGATGAGGAGGGCCGGCTAACCCATTATTTCGATCCTTCGGTCTCTCCGCTGAGCGATACGTTGATCAATGCACTACAATAACGGACCCGCACAGGGGCTGCTTAGTCGATCGGACATTTCTCGTGATAATTGATCAGTGAGATAGGCGTTTTTTCGAAAGTGAACCCTTGGTAGACGCGTGCCATTTCGTCGAATACAGCATTAAGTTCTTCTTCGGTCTTTAACGTCACCAGTTTATTTCGGTACTCTTTGATGTTAGGTAGTCCTTTCAGGTAGTTTGCGTAATGTCTCCGCATTTCGTTGATGCCGACCACTGGATTTTTCCATTCGATCGAATAGCGTAAGTGCTTTCGACAAACGGCCAGCCGGTCCTCGATCGTTGGAGCAGGTAAATGTTCTCCGGTTTTCAGAAAATGCTTGATCTCGTTAAAGATCCACGGATAGCCGATGGCGGCTCTTCCGATCATGATACCGTCTACGCCATAGCGATTCTTGTAAGCCAGTGCTTTTTCGGGCGAATCAATATCACCATTCCCAAAAATGGGGATCGTGATGCGCGGGTTGTTTTTGATCTTTCCGATCAAGGTCCAGTCCGCCTCTCCCTTGTACATCTGTACGCGGGTTCTGCCATGAATGGCCAGCGCTTTGATCCCCACATCTTGTAATCGTTCGGCCACTTCTTCTATATTCTTATTGTTGTCGTCCCACCCCAATCGGGTCTTGACCGTTACCGGCAATGAGGTGGACCGTACTACGGCGCTGGTCAATCGCACCATCAGATCCACATCGCGAAGCACTCCGGCACCGGCTCCCTTGAGCGCTACTTTTTTGACCGGACAACCGAAGTTGATATCGAGCAGATCGGGTTGCGT
>JBIIDB010000090.1:0-7657 GCA_044238505.1 Chitinophagaceae bacterium
TATTTGCCGATGCCGGCAATACGGGAGCGGATCATACTAGCAAGGTTGAGACTACAAAGTAAAGTAAACCCGCTAACAATCCACCTGACCTTTTAGCAAGAAAGGTAAAACTGAGGTGCTGCCTGCATCACTGTCGAGCAACGGGCGATAGGCGTAAAACGTGTACTCCAAACTCGATACAGGCTTTTTCTACGCTCGCTACATCTTTTGATTTGATGGGTGATGCGAGCACATGATCTCCGGTAAGGGGCAGTGCCATTTCTCTTTTCAGCGAATCGGGAGTGCCCAGTGAACGGTACATCCTTTTCATAGCGGACACTTTTACCACCGGATCTTGCTCCTGCTCATTTTTATAGTAATAGAGCATCAGCAAGGGTTGGGTAATTTTTTCAAAGACTGAACTTTTCATGGTGGTCTCGAGCAGCTGTTCCAACTCAACCGGTGCTGTCATCAAATAGCGGTTATTCCAGTAGCGGGCATAGACGGCAGTTGTATCGCTGACTACTCGGTAGGTACCGGCAACAGCCTGTGCAATTTGCAACCCCCAGGGATCATTGAGCAGCCAGGCTTTATTATCGTTGATCTCGATGTTGGGAGACAGCAAGATCTGTCCCGCGATCTCCGGAAACTCCGCTGCTAATTTTAGTGAAAGCGTTCCTCCGGTAGAAGTGGACATCAATATCACTTTTTTACCCAATTTTTTTCCGATGGCCAGCGCTTGCAAAGCCGACTCCCACAAGCCCTGTGCTGTCATGCCTCCCAAGGGAGCTGTTGTATCTATACCGTGATCTTGAAGTCGACTCAGATAAAGATTCATTCCAAAATGAGCGGCCAGGTTGCGATGGACGGGGTCGCCCTCCATTTGCGAGGCCGAAAATCCATGCAGATACACCAGTGCATATTCGGTAGGCGTACGAAGACTATCGTTGGCCCAGATAATACGAGCCTCATTATTGGGTTTGATCTTATGTGCTGATTCCTGGTCGCGAATGTATTGTTCCAAGGCAAGTGCGTCGGATGGCACCTCGGGTAGTACCGTTTTATACTCCGGTTTGTCGGGGCGGGGTCCGGCCAAATAGAGCATCAAAAAAGCTAATAGCGTGATGGCCAGGCCTTTTAGGAACTTCATGGTCTTAATTTCCTCTAAATTAACCCATTATTGGCAAGAATTGAGCTACCTTTGCGCGTCTTTGAAAACACCCTTCATGCAAATACGTAACATCGCTATCATTGCCCACGTTGACCACGGAAAGACTACCCTGGTAGACAAGATCCTTCATGCCACCAAGGTATTCCGCGAAAACCAGGAAACTGGCGAGCTGATCATGGACAGCAATGATCTGGAAAGAGAGCGCGGCATCACCATTTTTAGCAAGAACGCTGCGGTTACTTACAAAGACGTCAAGATCAACGTAATTGATACGCCCGGGCACGCTGACTTCGGCGGTGAGGTGGAGCGCGTACTCAAGATGGCCGACGGGGTTATCTTGTTGGTGGATGCTTTTGAAGGTCCCATGCCCCAGACTCGTTTTGTGCTCCAAAAGGCGCTTCAATTGAATTTGCACCCGATCGTGGTGATCAACAAAGTGGATAAGCCCAATTGCCGCCCCGATGAAGTGCATGATGCGGTATTTGAATTATTCTTTAATCTGGATGCGACCGAGGAGCAATTACACTTCCCCACGTATTATGGCAGTGGTAAAAATGGTTGGTTCAATGATTCGCTCCAGCAGATCGATAATATCAATCCCCTGCTGGATGGTATTTTGCAGCACGTTCCGGCTCCTAAAGTAAACGAAGGCCCCTTGCAGCTGCAGATCACTTCACTGGATTATTCTTCTTTCCTGGGTCGTATCGCGGTTGGTAAAGTGGCCCGCGGCTCCATCAAAGAAAATCAACCTATCGCTTTAATGCAGGCGGATGGTGCTGTAAAGAAATCGAGAGTAAAAGAATTATATGTTTTTGAGGGGATGGGTAAAAAGAAAGTTACCGAGGTAATAGCCGGTGATCTTTGTGCCGTAGTAGGTATCGAAGATTTTAATATCGGAGATACGATCGCTGATGCAGAGAACCCCGAAGCATTGCCGGTGATAAGTGTGGACGAGCCGACTATGAACATGCTTTTCTCCATCAACAATTCACCATTCTTCGGTAAGGATGGAAAATTCGTGACCTCTCGTCATTTGCGTGACCGTCTGATGAAAGAGACCGAGAAGAATCTGGCGCTTCGAGTAGTAGATACAGAGGAAGGAGACAGCTTTTTAGTGTACGGAAGAGGCATCTTACATCTGGGTATTTTGATAGAGACGATGCGTCGCGAAGGGTATGAGTTGACCGTGGGTCAACCTCAGGTTATTGTCAAAGAGATCGATGGCAGAAAGTGTGAGCCTTACGAAAATCTGGTCGTTGACGTACCACAAGAGTTCGCTTCTAAAGTGATCGATCTGGTAAGTCGTCGTAAAGGCGAAATGTTGGTCATGGAGACAAAGGGCGAAATGCAACATCTGGAGTTCGATATTCCTTCGCGCGGATTGATCGGCCTGCGTACCCAAATGCTCACGGCTACAACCGGAGAAGCTGTGATGGCCCATCGGTTTAGCGAGTACAAACCCTGGAAGGGCCCCATTCCCGGTCGTAACAACGGTGTACTAGTCTCTAAGTTTCAGGAGCGCTCCACGGGTTACTCAATCGACAAGTTACAAGATCGCGGCACCTTTTTTATAGAACCCGGCGAAGAGGTCTATGCCGGTCAGATCGTGGCTGAGAATATTAAGCCCGGCGACCTGGTGGTGAATGTAACGGAGGCCAAGAAACTCACCAATCACCGTGCCAGCGGTAGTGATGATGCTACCCGCATTGCCCCCCGCACCCTGATGACACTCGAGGAGTGTATGGAGTATATTCAACAGGATGAATGCATTGAGGTGACGCCTAATTTTATTCGGATGCGCAAAGTGGTGCTCAACGAAGAGGAGCGCAAGAAAGTGCAGAAGAAAATGGAAGCCGAGGCTTCTTGATACTGATGCTGTAATTTTGCTGTTGTCTGCTATGAAAAAGCAACTACTTCTCTCTGTTTTTTTGGGAATGGCTCTTTGGTTATTCCGCTGTCCCGCTGCGATGGCACAATGTTCTATTTGTACCAAGACCGCGCAACAGCTAGGAGAAGGTCCTGCTGAAGGAATGAATACCGGCATTTTATACCTGGCCTTTGCTCCTTTCGCCATTATAGGCTACATCGGGTATCGCTGGTACAAGGCCAACCGGAATTAATCTCACCAAAGAAAAATCGGTTTGTGTTGCTGTGTTCAGTAACCTGTACAAGTTTGCCGACGAACTGCTCGGTATCTTTCTCAGTGATCGCTATGTGTCAGTATCGATCCTTTACAAAACGATAGAGGTTAAAGTCCTTTTGCTGCAAGGCCTTGTTGATCTGCTCTTGCAAGGCCGCTCTTGATACATCACTCATTCGTTTACGTTCGATCAATCGGTAGGCCTTTTCGGTAAGCAGCCAGCTTTTTTTCTCCCCCAGCTCGGGGCTTAGTTGCAGTGTTTCCAGCGTGGTCACTAGCGCAGGTATACCTTCGGCGCGCGTAGCGACAGTTTGTAAGATGGGTATAGTGTTGTTTTTTCTGCTAAAGGCAGGGGCCAGCATGGCTTGCAGATTTTTTACAAAGGCTGCCGCATCGGGTCTATCGGCTTTATTGACCACAAAGAGATCGGCTACTTCCATAAGTCCCGACTTCATGGTCTGTACTTCGTCGCCAGCCTCGGGCACGAGTATCACTGCTGTTATATCGGCAAGGCCTGCGATCTCCACCTCGCTTTGTCCTACACCTACGGTTTCTATCAGTATCTGATCAAAGCCAACACAGCGAAGCAGATCGGTCAGCTCGATGATCTTGGGGTGTAATCCGCCCATCGATCCCCGAGTAGCCAGCGATCGGATGTAGACATCGGGATGATTATACCAGCTTGTCATTCGAATGCGGTCTCCCAATAATGCCCCTTGGTGAAAGGGAGACGAAGGATCTATACAGAGCACCGCTACTTTCTTGCCTTGCCCTGTCCAGCTGCTGATGAGTGCATCCACCAGCGTGCTTTTTCCTGCACCCGGAGGGCCCGTGATGCCGATGACTGGGGTCTTACCGGATGGTAGTGACGTTAACAGCTCCTCGTAGCCGGCTTGTTCGTTCTCTACAAACGACAGCAACCGGGCTAATGCTTTGTGATCCCCTTTCTTTGCTTCCTGAAGTTTTTCTTGCCACATAGCCGAAGAGATACGACGGTTCCTTTCAAAGGTAAGCGGGATAGCGTTAATTTTATCGCATGCAGCTTGCAGAAGGGATATCGGTGGTCATACCTAACTATAACGGGCGTGCGCTGTTGCCATTGATCCTGCCTCCCGCCTTTGCGGCGCTTCATCAAACGGGATTGTCGTTTGAGGTCATCGTTGCCGACGATGCCTCTTCGGATGATTCCGTGCAATGGCTGGCGACCACCTACCCGGCCGTAAAAGTAGTTACAGCTGCACAGAATGCAGGCTTTTCGGCAACGGCCAACAGTGGTATACGAATGGCCCGGTTCCAGTGGGTCTTGTTGTTGAATAGTGATGTTATCCTTACCCCCGATTACTTTGATCATCTGCTTCCCTACCGGACTGTTCCCGATCTGCTAGGCGTTTCGGGGCGTATCATCGGCTGGGATGATGAGCAGTTGCAGGAAGGTGGAAAATATCCGGTTTTTCAAGGGGCCAAAATAAAGACGGCCTATGATTTTATTCCGCTGGATCCTGCAACGCAAGACCGTTGGCCTTGCTTTTATCTTTCCGGATCTAATGCCTTTATCAACAAATCGGTCTTTGATCGTATCGGTCAATTCAATGAATTATTCTCTCCTTACTATGCAGAGGATGCCGAGCTTTCACTCAGGGCCTGGCGTTTGGGGTATGCCTCGTATTATGAGCATAGAGCCATTTGCCGACACCGTCACGCAGCCACTATTTTATCGTCCCAAAAAAAGAGAACCGTTAACCGGATCTACCATCGCAATAAGTTCTTTTTACATGCTATCCATTTACAGGGAGCCACGTTGATCAGTTGGGGGGTGCAGTTGTTGCTGGAGTTAGTTTTTCGCCTACTGACCTTTAGGCCGGGGCTACTGCTTTCTTGCATCGATTTTCTAAAAAAGATCCCACAGGTGCGCCAAAGCCGCGCGGCTTTGCGCAATTTGCAGCCAGAAAAAAAACTGTTATCGGTCACGGATATTTTTTTACAGATCGCCCGTCAACTACCGGAAATGCGTATCCATATTTTTAAACGATAATATGCGACCCTACGATGTGTTAATTGTCGGATCCGGGCTCTATGGAAGTGTATGGGCCCATGCGTTACATCAGAAAGGTAAGCGCTGCCTGGTCATTGACCGTCGCTCTCACGCCGGCGGAAATATCTTTTGCGCCCAAAAAGAGGGGATCGATATACATAGTTACGGAGCTCATATTTTTCATACCAGCGATAAGGGTACCTGGGATTTTGTCAACTCGTTTGTGCCGTTCAATCATTACATCAATTCCCCATTGGCTGTTTTTAAAGATAAGGTGTACAACCTGCCCTTTAATATGAATACATTTTATCAGTTGTGGGGATTGCGCGATCCCGGACAGGTAAAAGAGAAGATTGCAGCCCAGGTAAAAGAAGCGGGTATTACCAAGCCCCGCAATCTGGAAGAGCAGGCTGTCAGTTTGGTGGGCACTGATATTTACGAAACACTTATAAAGGGGTATACGGAGAAACAGTGGGGAAGATCGTGTAAGGAGTTGCCGGCATTTATTATCAAGCGCCTCCCTGTACGGTTCACATACGATAATAATTATTTTGATGATTGTTATCAAGGGATTCCCATCGGAGGGTACAATCGCCTCACTGAAGGATTGCTCAATGGCATAGAAGTACAAGTGGGCCGCGATTATTTACAGGAACGCGATTACTTCGATACGTTAGCTGATCATATTATTTATACGGGGCCAATAGATGCATTTTATAACTATCGCTTTGGGGCGCTCGCTTACCGGAGTCTTCGCTTCGAAGAAGAAGTACTGCCTATCGAGAACTATCAAGGAAATGCGGTTGTGAACTATACGGAGAAAGAAGTGCCCTACACTCGCATACTGGAGCATAAGCATTTTGCTTTTGGAAAGCAACCCCATACCATCATCACCAGAGAGTATCCGCAAGCATGGCAACCGGGCATGGAACCTTATTACCCTGTCAATGACGAGTCTAATAATAAACTCTATTTGCAGTATCGCGAACTTGCTGATCAAGAAAAACATATTTTATTCGGCGGACGACTCGCCGATTATAAATATTACGATATGCATCAAGTGATCGCCTCTGCGCGGGTGCGGGTGCGCCAATTTATAGAAACCAAGTATGCCGTATGATCCTCATCGCTGTTATTGTAACGCATAACCGTTTAGCGCTATTGCAAGAGGCGGTCGCTGCTATCAGTCAGCAACAACTGGCGCCAACGCAACTCATCGTGGTCAATAATGGGTCTACCGATGGTACAAAGGACTGGTTGGCTGCACAGCCATTGGTGCAGGCTATTACACAAGAAAACCAGGGCGCCTCGGGGGGATTCTACACGGGAATCAAAGCCGCCTATGAACAAGGAGCCGATTGGGTGTGGGTAATGGATGACGATACGATCGCTCGCCCGGATACATTACAGACCCTGGTTCAATCGATCCTGGCAATGCAGCAGGCATATCCAAAAAATCCCCTTGGATTTTTGGTCAGCAAGGCGGTCTTTACCGATGGTCATCCCCATTGGATGAATTTACCGGAGCTATCGCGTGTACAAGGCGGTTTACCCTTTAATCGTTTCGATGAACAGGGGATCGTACTGGCTCGTTCGGCTAGTTTTGTATCGTTGTTAATTTCCCGGCCGGCTATTGCAACCTGCGGTTATCCGATTAGGGAGTTTTTTATTTGGGCGGATGATATCGAGTATACTACCCGGATCACCCGCGCCGGTTTTCTGGGCGGCTATGTGCCGGCCAGTATCGTGGTGCATAAAACAAAAACCAATTACAGCTCCGATCTCTATAGTGCTCAGCCTGCCGAGGCACAAAAACATTTTTATGGCATTCGCAATAATTTATATTGTCGTCGTTTGTGGAAAGGCGAGCTGTCTTTTTGGAGTGCCGTGTTAAAACAGATCGTGGTCATTCCTTTTCGTATCATCAAAAAAAGAAAAGATCATCGCTGGTTGTTTTTAACGGTCAACTGGCGGGGGGCTGTGCGTGCTATGTTGTTCAGACCGTCTAATCCTTTATAAGTATGCAGTCCTTGCACATCAATATTATTTTGCCTTTTCCGGTCACTAAGCCTGTCGGGGGTGCCAAGATCATGTATGAGTTCGCCAACCGCCTGCAGGCGCTGGGGCACCGGGTGACGGTATTGCATAGCTTAAAAAGGCCATTTAAAGTGATGCGTTCTCCGCTTTGGTTCAAACGTTTTTTATTTTGGGTGAGAGGGGCACAGCGTCCGCATTGGTTTCCGTTGCATGTCGAGTGCCGTTCGCTGATCGTGGATGAGATCAATGATGCCTTTGTCCCAGACGGGGATCTGCTTTTATCTACCTGGTGGCAGAT
>JBIIDB010000091.1:0-7627 GCA_044238505.1 Chitinophagaceae bacterium
CCGTACTCCTTGTTTCTTCCCTCAAAGACAATATCGAGAATGTCTGCGGTTAATATTTTATTTAATTCCATGCTCTTTGTTTTCGGTTACTACTTGATACCGTTGGATTCTTCTGTCTTTTTGATCAGCTCATACTCCACATCGGCGATCTTGACCATAGCATAGGTGCGAACCTGGTTGATGGTCATCTCATCGAGAATATCTACCGTGTTCTTGTAGGTCGCATCATCACTGGGTTTGATGATGACCACAAAATCCTTGTCGGCGCAATTGCTGACGGGCTTTCCCTTTGCTTTGGCCTCAGCCTCGCAAGCGGGATCAGGACGCTGGTAATAACGATCCATCACCTCTTTCTTTTTGTTGACGATGATGTCGCGAATTCCCTTAAAGGTGGTCTGCTTAAAGTTATTGCCGGTGGCATCCACCACCAGTTTTCCTTCATAGTAGTACACTTGATCGCCCTTGCCCAGCATGATGGTCAACACCGAAGATTCTTTTACCTCGGTTTGTTCATCCTGCTTCTTGATATCCTTTGGCATATTAAGGTCGAGCGTGGTGGGAGAACTCATGGTCGCCGTGAACACGAAGAACGTGATCAGCAGAAACCCAAGGTCCACCATGGGGGTCATATCGACACGGGTAGAAAGTTTTTTGGCTTTCTTGACGCCCGGGCCTTTTTTACCGCCTTGCTCTGCACCACTATCTATACTAGCCATAGTGTAATGTAATTGGGGTTAATTAATTTATTTTTTCTCTTGCTCTTGCTCAGCCTTGTAAAGAGCCGTTCCGGTGGGTACATCATCGAGTTGTGTAACCAGGTTGTACTTGAACTCCTCATTTTTCTTGAGCGCCTGGACAATCGCATTAAAGGTTGGATACTTCGAAAGTCCGTCTCCTTTAATGAGATAATTTAACTTCTCGCCGGCAAAAGCGGTCTTGGCCTCTTTGATCCACCAGACCAGCTGGTTATTGAGCGTATCAAGCACAGGGATCCCCGGCTGGCTCAACTTGGTCTGGTCCTTAAAATCGGTAGCCAACAGCTGCTTGAGGCCGCCGAAAGGAACACCGACCAGGTAGGTCTTGCGAAAATTCGCCATCTCGGCAGGGGTCAGTCCCAGGTTTTGGCTGGCATTGATACCGCGAATGATAGCATCGTACTTCGAAGGGTCACGATCGGACAGTACAGTAAAGTAGACCCTGTTAGCCGAGTCGATGGAGATCATCACGGCGTTGTTCTCGGGCAATTTTTGCGACAGCACCGAGCCGGGTGTCGTAATCTCGACAGGCTCTGGTGGTTTGAATTTTGTCGCCATAATAAAAAAGGAGAGGATCAGAAACGCTATGTCCACAAAGGGGGTCATATCCGTGTCCGTACTCCTTTTTGGTATCTTGGCACTTGGCATGGGTACAAAAATTTAAATAGATGAATGGATAGTACGTTGCAAAAGATGCGCCTTGTATTACTTATACAAAGAGGCAAAACTTTGCGTGAGCGTAAATCCAGACTCATCGATACCATGTGTGATAGAATCGATACGGGTAGTGAACATGTTGTACATGATAAGGGCAATCGCTGAGGTACCGATACCGAGAGCCGTGTTATACAAGGCCTCTGAGATACCAACAGCCAGGTCGGCCGCAGCACCGCCACCGCCTTCCTCACCGAGGGCAGCGAATGAACGGATCATACCCAATACGGTTCCGAGCAGGGCGATCAGTGTACCAACGGATGTGATGGTAGAAAGGAACACGAGGTTCTTTTGCAGCATAGGCAGCTCCAGCGCGGTGGCCTCTTCTACTTCTTTTTGAATGGCGATCACTTTTTGATCGGTTGACATACCGGACTCATTGATCATTTCTTTGTAACGACGCAGACCCGCCTTCATTACATTACCTACAGAACCGCGTTGCTTATCGCACTCAGCCAGCGCAGCGTCTACATTACGGCTGGCCAATTGAAATTGAATTTTGCGGATAAAGTCGTCGATGGGTCCGTTACCCAGGGCACGACGAATGGTCAAATAGCGCTCGATAGAAAACACCACTACCATTAAAAACATTCCGATCAGCAATGGAACGATGATTCCTCCCTCATAGATACGGTGAAAGGCATCTTTGGGTCCCATGTGATGGGGCCAGAATCCACCAGCGGGATCGGGTTCATTGAATCCGGAGGCATCCCCCATCATAAAACGCCAGATAGAATAGCCTGCGAGCACACACACAAGAGGAGCAATCCACGAAATGGAATTTCCACCATGTTTTGTAGGAGCCGAAGATGATTTTGATGCAGCTGTTGCAGTTGGTTTAGTCTCTGCCATGATCGTTGTTTTTAGTGTTGAGTTATTAGGTTTTAAAAGTTTGTAAAAACACCCCTTCCGGCTACAGAAGGAGGGTCAAGTTAAGGATTTTTTGAACTGCGCAAACCCCAACCTATTAATTTGATACTAAATTGACTTTGCCTGCCAAAAACGGCAAAAAATAGGGTAAAAATTGTGGAAAATCAGCCGTTACTCGTAACGCAACGCCTCGATAGGGTTCAGTTTTCCGGCCTTGCGGGCGGGATAGAGTCCGGCCAGCAGCCCCACCAGGGTGCAAATAAAGATGCCATAGAACACCCAGTTCCAGGGGATCACAAAGCCGGTGCCCAGTACCAGTGCAAAAAGATTACCGACCGCCACCCCGAGCAAGATCCCGAACAGGGCGCCAAGTACACTTATGATGATAGCCTCCAGTAAGAATTGGCGGCTGACCATTTTTCGTTTACCCCCGATCGCCTTGATAAGGCCCACCTCGCGGGTGCGCTCCGACACGGAGACCAGCATAATGTTCATCAATCCGATGGCAGCACCGATCAGCGTGATCAAACCGATCACCGTGGCAGAGATAGTCAAAAAACCGAGACTGTTCATGGCTTTCTCCGCAATGCTGTCGCTGCGATCGATTACAAAATTATTTTCTTCGGTAGTATGCAGTCGACGTATGGAGCGGAACAGAGACTCTGCCTCTCCCATGGCAGCAGGCACCCATTGTATCTGTGCGGTCTGAATAGCAATGTTAAAAGAGGAAGCGCCACCAAAATTGCGATACACATTGTTATACGAGGTGATGATCATGTTATCGCGGTTAAAGCCGAACGAAGAGCCTTTGCTTTCCAGAATACCCAGCACACGATAGGGAATAGAATTGACACGAACGACCTTGCCCACGGCCGAACGGTACCCTTGCTTGAATAATTTATTGGCCACATCATACCCTAACAAACACACGTTACGCCCCGACGTTACATCGATGCGGTTTAGGTTGCGTCCTGTTTCGAGCGAAAATCCGTTGAGGGCTAAAAAATTCTCATCTCCTCCCTGCACCATTACATTAGGGCTGGTCTTGCGTGCTTCGTACGAAACAATCGAATTACGTCCGCCAAAGAGACTGATACTTTTTACCGACGGAAAATCGAAGGTCGATACAAAGAGCTCGGCCTGGTCGCGGGTAATTTTCTTATCGAGGTTAGAGGTACGCTCCTTTTTCTTTCCCTTTTGAGAAAGTTTCATATCGCCAGACTGGTTACCCCCGCCGAAACGGATGTTGCGCGCTTTATACCGAAGGGTAAAGCCGCTGGCTCCCATACTCGAAAAACTCTCCGTAAACTTTTGATTCATGGCCTCGATGGCGGTGATGATCCCCACAAGTGCCATGATCCCAAAGGCGATGATGGCCACGGTCAGGCCGGTTCGCAGCCGATTACCGCGAATGGTGCGAAACGCCAGGGAAAATATATCGGTGAACTTCATCATCGAATGGTGAAGGTACCAACGCTTGGCGCGATGGCAAAGAAAAGCTTGATGAGCGGTAAAATGAGATTAGAAGTAGAGGCACCTGATCAGCCACTCCGGAAATACACCCAGCACGATCACCAATGCCGCCACACCCAGCAGCAGACCCGTAAACCCGTTGTCGAAAGCAAGGGGTTCCGCCTGGGTCACCGGCTTAAAATACATCGCCTGAATAACCCTGAAGTAATAGTAGATGCTTACGGCAGCCATCAGCAAGGCAAAGAGTGCCAGCCAAAGACTTTGCCCCAAGGCTGCCTTGATCATATAGAATTTTGCCAGAAAGCCGCCGGTGAGCGGAATACCCGCCAACGACAAAAAGAAGATGGCCAGGGCAGCTGCGATCCAGGGATAACGTGCTGCCAAACCATTGAAGGCCTCGAATGAATAATCTTTCATGCGGGACAGCACTGCAAATATGCCGATGGTGGCCAAGGAGTAAGAGGCAGCATATAGCAACAGGCCTTCTTTAGCCATTGTGTTCATAGCATAAACTGCCAATAACATAAACCCGGCTTGCGCAATACTGGAGTAAGAAAGCATGCGCTTGACACTTTGCTGAAACACCGCCGTGATGTTGCCGATAAAAAGCGTCAGCGCCGCCAATATCGCCACCCACCATTGCCAGGCATTGAACTGAAGGGCAAAGCTGCGATCGAACAACCGCAAAAAGGCAGCGAATACGGCCACTTTGACTATAGTGGCCATAAAAGAGGTGAACACAGTAGGAGCACCATCATACACATCGGGTGTCCAAAAATGAAACGGGGCCGCCGATACTTTAAAGGCCATGGCGATCATCAGCAATAACATACCGGCAATCATCAACGAGCTCGACACGCGAATGGTATCGGCTACCTCCGAAAGGGCAAAGCTTCCTCTGGCACCGTATACCAGCGTAATACCCATCAATAAGATACCCGAAGAAAAGGCGCCCAATAAAAAATACTTGAGCGAGGCCTCGTTACTCTTGAGATTCTTCTTGTCGCTTCCGGTCAAAATATAAAGCGGGATAGTAATGATCTCAATGCCCAAGAACAAGATCAGTAACGACTCAAAAGCAGTGACCATCATCATACCGGCACCGATAAAAAATAACAGGGCCAGATAATCCGATAGATTAGGGCCGATCTCTTCCATGGCCGAGCCACTCAATAAAAGGTACACGAACAACGATGCCAGCAAAATAGTGTTAAGCAACAAGGCATAGGCATCGAATTGTAGCATTCCGGTCGTATCAATGCTGAGCAATTGCCATCCTTGCATCTCGGCGGTATTCAACCCCAGCAAGACCACAACTCCGGCTATGGCCAGGTAACGTAGTACTGCTGTTTGCTTAATGACGATGCCGCCAAACATCATGATCACCCCCCACAAAGCCGAAACAAGTAATGCATTCATATAGGAGAACTTAGAATTTTCTGAATAGGTAACTGATATCTATTTGTCTGAATAACTGATCGGCGTAGCCGGCCGTTACATCGAGCAATGGCTGCGGATAGATGCCGAAGATCACGATCAGCACCACTATCACGGTCAATACAAGTTGCTCTTGAATCGACAATTGGATGGAGCGGCTCGTAACAAGGTTGGATTCACCGAAGAACACGGAGCGGATCATACCTAATGTATACACGGCCGATAAGATAATCCCCAATCCGGCGGCGACAGTCAGGATCCAGGCGAAATTTGACTTGGTGGCCAACAACCCGGCAAACATCAAGAACTCGCCTACAAAACCATTGGTAAGCGGCAAGGCAATATTGGCCAATGCTATAAGGATGGTAAAGAAAGTCAGCGCCGGGGAATGACTGGCCAATCCGCCTAATGCAGAGATCTTACGAGTACCGAGATACCGCTCGATCAGATCGACCACCAACCACATTCCCAAAATATTGATGCCGTGCGCAACGAGCTGAAAGCATAGTCCTTGCAACGAAGCCAGATTCGCCGCAAAGGCGGCAGCTCCCATCAGTCCGATGTGCGCAATAGAAGAATAAGCGACCAGTCGCTTTAGGTCGTCTTGACGCCAGGCAATCAGAGAGGCATACACAATACCGCCTACGGCTAACCCCATGATCACATCGCCCCATTGATAGGCCGCCAGCGGAAAGAAAGGAAGCAACCAGCGAAGCAGGCCCAAAATACCCATCTTGACCATCACCGCACTCAGTACCGCCGTTACAGGCGTGGGGGCCTCTTCGTAGGTATCGGGCTGCCAGGTATGGAAAGGGAACAAGGGAAGCTTGATAGCAAAGGCCGGCAAGAATAACCAAAGTAACCAGGACTGCTGAGCTGTCGACAGTTTTACCTTGAGCAAAGAGGAAAGTGCAAAGGACTGGTCAGGTGTTTGCGATTGCAAATAGATCAATCCGGCCAGCATCAGCACCGAACCCAAAAACGTATAGATGAAAAATTTAAAAGTAACCGCAATGCGACGCGCTCCGCCCCAGATAGAACTCAAAAAATACATCGGGATCAGGGCCAGCTCCCAACAAAAGTAGAACAGCAGCCCATCAGTAGCCAGAAATACACCCATCATACCAGCCTGCGCCAGCAAGAGCCACCCGTAAAAGGCAGCCGGCTTCTCCACCGACTTATCACTCATATAAAGAGCCAACAGGAAATAAACAAGAGCGGTAAGCAAACAAAGTACTTTGGCCAGCGGGTCCAGCAGCAGCGAGAACGAACTTCCCACGCTCGATAACCAAGGGGCCGAAAATTGGTAAAAAGAAGGTTCGTTCAAGATAGTAAGCCCCAGTAAAGTAAGCGCCAGCAATCCGGCCGTAAAAAGAGTAAAGACCACACTGACTGTTTTCTTGTTAGCGCCAACGCCAAAAGAAATAAGGCCACCTACCAGAGGGATCAATACAATCAATAATGCTATCATAAGCGGTTCCGCAGCGCGGTCGGTTTATTTTCTGATAAAAAATTGTACAAGAACCATAATGGCCATACTCAACACCATCAACAGCACATAAAGTCCCACTTGCCCACTTTGCACCAAGCGAAGCTGACGAGCACTATACTGTACCGCGCGCCCCACCCCATTGACCAACCCATCGATCCCCTTAGCCTCCACCATCGAGCGAAGCCACCCAGCCAACACGTAAAGCGGCTGCACGATGAATTGATGGTAGAGTTCATCGACATACCATTTATTCTCCAGTAAGCGGATAAATGCATTGGTCGGTGCACCGGGTTGGTAGTTTCTGTACCGCATCCAAGCAGCTCCGATCATCGCCAACACCAATCCGGTAGAAAGGGCCATGAGTGCATACTCTGTTTCATGCGATACCGTATGCGACAGCACCGGAATAACAGGTGATAAAAAATGATGGAGGGCCTCCGCATCCGGAACCAACGCGGCAGGAATACCTACCCATCCGCCGATGACAGAAAGCACCGCCAATACGAGTAGCGGAAGGGTCATGGCCCAAGGGCTCTCATGCAAGTGATGGTGCTGCTCTTGCGTACCTCTAAAGCGTCCGGAAAAAGTAAGGAACAATAAACGGAACATATAGAAGGCCGTCAGTAAAGCGGCTATCAAGGCCAATGCATATTGAAGGGGCGAATGCAAAAAGACACTCAGTAAAATAGCGTCCTTCGAAAAGAAGCCACTAAAGGGAGGAACACCTGCTATAGCAATACAACCGATCAAAAAAGTGACGTACGTGATGCGCAACTTCTTCGATAATCCACCCATGTTGCGAATATCTTGTTCTCCGCCCATGGCATGGATCACACTGCCGCTTCCCAAGAACAACAGGGCCTTGAAGAAAGCATGTGTCATTACG
>JBIIDB010000092.1:0-7527 GCA_044238505.1 Chitinophagaceae bacterium
TTCGTGCTGTTGCGCAGTGGCAAAAGACCCTAAAAAAAGAAGGGAAAAAATGGTGAAAACGACAGAGAAAATAGTGTTGGAGCGAATTGGCTGCATACCCTTCTTGAAAATTTTTGCAAAGATAAGGGTAGGCATGCTAAATATCGCCGGAAAATCGCTCGAATAAAGCCCGTTAGGAGCGGGCCTCGGCATGGGCCGAAAACTGCATTTCGTAAAGGCGGGCGTAGTGCCCTTTTAAGGCCAAAAGCTCTTGATGGGTACCTGATTCGATCAACACTCCATCATCTAAAACAATGATTTTGTTTGCTTTACGTATAGTAGATAATCTATGAGCAATCACGATCGAGGTCCGGTTGGCGATCAATTTATCGATGGCCCGCTGAATGAGCCACTCCGACTCGGTATCGACCGAAGAGGTGGCCTCGTCGAGCACCAGTATGGACGGATTATATAATAAGGCCCTGATAAAGGAGATCAACTGGCGTTGACCCAACGACAGGCTGGCACCTCTTTCGCGTACGTCAAAATCGTACCCGCCCGGTAAACTCAGAATAAAGTCGTGCAGGTCGATCATCTTGGCCGCTTCTTCGACCTGATCGCGGGTAATCCGGGGATTCCTCAGCGTGATATTATCGAGCACCGATCCCGAGAACAAGAAGACATCTTGCAAAACAACGCCTACCTGCGAGCGCAGGGCCTCCACATCGTACTCAGTAACGGGTACATCATCAATACGAATCTGTCCTGATTGAATTTCGTAAAGACGGGTCAGTAAACTAATGATGGTACTCTTGCCGCTGCCGGTGTGTCCCACAATGGCGATCGTATCGCCGGGGGCCGCCCTGAACGAAACATCCTTTAACACGGGTGTACCGGGTGTGTATTCGAACATTACCCGATCGAATTCGATCTTACCCTGCAAGAGCGAAGGCTTGTGGGCACCCGCTACATTCATTGGTAACACATCGGGATTATCAAGCACTTTGAACACCCTTTCGCTGGCAATGACTCCCATTTGCAATACATTGAACTTATCGGCAATTACCCGAAGCGGTCTGAATAACAAATTCAAACAAAGAATAAAAGCGATCACCGTACCCTGTTGGCTTTGTTGCAAGGCTAATGCCTCTTTCGAAGTATACCAGACCACCAATCCGATCGAGAGGGCCAGCACGATCTCTACCACCGGGAAAAAAACAGAGTAGGCAAAAATGGCTTTGATATTGGCATTGCGGTGATGGCGATTGATGCCTTTGAATTTTTCGAACTCGTGTGGCTCAGCAGCAAAGGCCTGTACGATACTCATGCCGGTAATATGTTCCTGCACAAAAGCATTGAGCTCGGCCACGGCGTTGCGAACTGCCTGAAAAGAACGATTGATGCTTTCCTTAAAAAAATACGTGGCCACAATAATGACCGGAAAGGGGATCAACGCGATCAACGTCAGCTGCCAGTCGGTCCATAGCATATAGCTCAGTACGCAAGCTATCGAAAGCAGATCGGCGATAATGGGGACCAATCCTTCTGCAAAAATATCGTTGACCGATTCGATATCGTTGATGGTACGAGTGGTGAGCGTCCCGATCGGCGTCTTGTCGTATTGTCGCACATTTAACCGCACTATCTTATTGAACGTATCCATGCGCAGATCCATCACCACCGACTGCCCCAGCAGGGAGGTCTGGTACGAAAACCCAAACCGGATCACCGTCTCTATAAAAATGATGGCCACTTGTAACATCGTCACCTGGATCAGCAGACGGGGCAACTGGCCAATGATGTACTCATTGACCGTTAGCTGTACCAAAAAAGGACGCACGGGCGTAATGAGGGCCAGTAAAATAGCCAGTACCACCGAGAACCAAAATTGCTGTCGGTACGGACGGGCATAGCCAAAGACCCTGCGTAATAAGCGCCAATCAAAAAAAGTTTTAGTCTGTTCCAACGTATCAATTACCGCCCGTACCGGTGGCCTTGGTATATGCTTTTATAAATAGAGCGCCCAGATTTTTATGAGGGGGCACATAATCCTCAAAGATCTTATCGGTGACCATACTGTCGAGTTCTTTCCAAAAACCGATCCATTCAATATCGGCTCCGGTACGCAGCTTCTCCATTAACAGGCGCAAAAAGGGATTATTGACCGGGGCATCCGCAATTTGTTTGGTGCCGATAATATGTGCGTCGGGGGCTTTTTCTAAGATATCGTGAATCATGTTATAGCCACCGCAAGAACCCATAAAAACGATCTTAGAAGCCGGCGACATCTGTGCAATGGTGTAAGGGGCGTTGTAACTATGCCCGCGATTAATGGTAACACGAGGCACCAACCCCTGCTGCATAAGAAATGCAGTTAACTCTTCTTGCGCCTTAGCATCTTCGTTGGTCTCTTCGGGCAAGGGACGATTCATATACAAGCTTACTTTTTTTCCGCGGGTCGAGTGAACGGCTACCCAATACATGCTCGACTGATCGATCTTCCAGTTTTGACCACTGAACATATTAACCAAGCCCGGGAATACACCGATACCGTCTTTATCACCATAAATAAATAATTGCACCACCACCCTGCCACTGTCATTGCTCAAGTCTCGAAAGGGCACTTGATACACCGGAGGAATACCCAGCTCCTTGGTCAGATCGACCTTACGAGCGGTATCGGCAGACCAAAATAAATTTTGCAGAATTCGGTAAATGATAACGCCTTTGCTGTTTTGCTGGGCTATCGCCTCTTGGTAATTACGCTCGATATTTTGCAGCATACGGCGCGCCACCGGCTGCAAGGTCTCGGCGATACTGGCATAAGAGTCCGCTACATCGGCCCCGTCTTCGAGCCCTTCAGTCCTTTCTAAATTTTTTACGAATGCCTTTAGGAGAATATTGGCAGGATCTTCTTTGCCCGGAGCCGCCTTAGCAAATGAAGCCAAGAATTGATCGAGCGTATTAAAGGCAGCCGCCATTTTGATAAACTTGCGGTATTTATCGAACCGAACCTGCATGAGCAGCGAATCGCCCCGACCGGCGATCTTACTCATCATCAGCGGATAGACCCCTCGTACAAAACTGGAGGTATAAATACTGCCATCCGAAGAAACCGCCAGATAATAAAGTTCCGCTGCGCTCAGCGGTTGTATAATCCGAAACCGAACGGCAAGATCTTTTTCGTTGTGCAATCCGTTGATGACTGCTACAAAATGGGCACGGGCCTTGTCTTCTAGCCTCCTGCTGAGCGCACGATGTTCGAGTGCGGTATCTCCCTGCAAGGCACGGTCTACATAATCCATTTGAGTAGCGACCAGCAACCGGTAATAGGCCAGTGTATCTTCTTTTACCTGATCGATCTGCTCAATTGTTACGCGCCCTTTGAGAATATTGTCCACAAAAGGAAAATACTGCTGCCCGCTACGACTGCCTGCTATTTGCGCTACTACCTGCACAAAGGGATCATCTTTTATGGATCGGATACGCTGACCTAATCGGTCGGAAGCGGCCGCATAATCATAAAATTGACTGGGATAGCTGCGCGCTACAACTTTAAGAATGCTGTCTGCGAAACTGACATTCGGATATTGCTGCAGCGTAATCAACGTTTTATCCGGGAAAAGTGCACAGTACTTTAAGAGCAGATTCTCTTTGGCCGCCCCGTACCCGCTGTTACTTTCAAAAATACGGGCCGCCAGCAGGGTGTTACCCGATTCGTACGGAAGGGCAATGATAAGGGGGGCAATACTTTCTCCGCGCAGATCCGTTTTAAAACAGCGTTCGTAATTGGCAATGATGAGGGGAAGATAGGCCGGATTGACGCCTGGTCTGCGCAACTGGCTAAGCTGCTCTCTAAAATATCCCAGCAGCGATTGCAGCCCGTAGAGATAATTTACTTTTAACCGATGGTCAAGTATGGCATCGGTCTCGATCTGAAACCGAATACGGTTGACCTCGTGGAGCAGCGAATAACTGATAGATTGATTAAGCGCAGTATCTCCGCTGGGGGTAAAAAGACTATCGGAACGGCCATCGGCCTTACAGATAGCGCGCTGCTCGGCCGCGATCTGTTCATGATTGAGTTCTCGTCTGAACTCGGGGCGAAAGCCTTGCGGAAATACAAAGGGCTCCCGTACAGAAGAACCTTGGGCATAGAGCGGACAGGCACGGCATAAGAATATAAAAACTACCCCTAGAAGCAACTGATAACGACCCTCGCTCATAACCTTACAAAGTTAACAAACCCCCGGACAATGACCGGACCAGCCGGGTTTAAATATTAAGTTATTATTAACTCTGCACAGCCGTCAATTGGCTGGGCCTGCGCTGGAAAAAATATCAAGTAGATTTGTCAAAATTCCTCGTATGGATCAACCGGCCCGTAAAGTATTGATTGCAGATGACGAGCCCGATATCAGAGAATTTCTTCAGTACAATCTGAGTGCCGAAGGATACGAGGTGTTCACCGCCAAAGATGGCGATGAGACGCTAGAGAAAGCAAAACGTATTCTACCCGATCTGATCGTACTCGATGTGATGATGCCGAAGAAAAGCGGGGTCGAAGTATGCCAGTTACTCCGGTCACAAAGTGCGTTCAAGGATACCATCATCTTAATGCTCACAGCCCTTAACGATGATGGCTCTCACATAAAAGGACTGGAGACCGGAGCGGATGATTATATTGGAAAACCCATCAGCCCCAAAGTATTGGTATCGCGGATCAATGCACTGTTCAGGCGTCTCAGTAAACCCAAGGCCGGGGTATTGACCATGGATTCCATCAGCATCGACCCCGAGCAATTTACCGTAACTGTTAATGGTAACGAGATCGCACTGGCCAAAAAGGAATTTGAATTGCTGTACTTGCTGGCGCATCGCCCGGGTCGGGTTTTCTTGCGCAACGAGATCCTCAACCAGGTGTGGGGCAACGAAGTGATCGTAGGCGATCGCACCATCGATGTCCATATCCGAAAGATTCGACAGAAGCTGGGCGTTGACTGCATCACTACCGTTAAGGGGGTGGGGTACAAATTTGAGCAGTAGGCGCCCGTCCCTGACTATCTTTGTTATGGCATAGGCCGCCCCCCATTCCATGTCTCTTTCGAGCCCCACCATTACACCCCGACAAATTGCGCTGATCACAGCGTTGATACTGGCCCTGCCGGAAAGTATTTTTTTGTGGTGGTGGAAGGCCGACTGGCAATGGGCCTTATTTGCCTTTGGTATCATCTTCGGCATCAGTTATTGGGTTATTGCAACCTTGCTCGAAGAATTCATCAATCGCAAGATCAAACTCATCTACAAATTCATTCACAAGACCAAGGCCACAAAAAAAGAAGAAACCTATTATAAATATGTGCTGCCGGCTAAGACCCTCGAAGAAGTCAGTAAAGATGTAGAGGATTGGGCTACCGAAAATGAAAGAGAGATGCAACTATTGCGACAAAACGAACAGTTTCGCCGTGAATTTCTGCAAAACCTCTCGCATGAATTTCGTACCCCCGTCTTTGCGATCCAGGGCTATGTAGATACCTTACTGGATGGGGCCATCAGCGATCCGCAGGTCAACCGTCGCTATCTCGAAAATGCATCCCGTAATATAGACCGACTCACAAACTTGCTGGCCGATCTTGACCAGATCTCAAAACTGGAACGCGGAGAATTAGTATTGGTACGTCAGCCCTTCGTTATTCAAGAACTCGTCAAAGAGGTATTTGAAACGCTGGCCGGCAAGGCAGAAAAAGAAAACGTGCACTGCCAAATTAAAAAAGGATGTGAGTCGCCATTGACCGTTAACGCCGACAAAGAAAAGATCAGACAGGTGCTGTTGAATCTGGTAGAAAATGCCATCAAATACGGAAAAACGCATGGTACGGTTACGGCCAGTATGTATCGTACCGACGGACAACATATATTGGTAGAGATCACCGACGATGGTATGGGCATCGCCGAAAAAGAGGTCAGTCGGATTTTTGAACGATTTTACCGCACCGAGGAAGGCCGTACCCGCGATGGAAAGGGATCGGGGCTGGGGCTTGCCATCTGTAAGCATATCATTGAAGCGCATGGAGAGACCATCCATGTCCGCAGTACAGAGCAGGTAGGAACCACTATAGGCTTTACCTTATCAACTAAGTAGTGAACTCGGGTTTACTTACTGACCGGCTCGTAAGAAAATGTCTTGAGCGAGTCTAAGATGGTCACATTACGCGGAGAAAGTTCGACTCCGTATTTTTCGCCGGTTTTAATAAAACTTAAGCGTTTACAGCTGTCGGCAGCCGTAAAGTAGAGCACCAGTACTTCTCCTCTGTCTCCGTAGTAATAGATTTTACCCTCCGATGTACAGTCCTTGAGTCCCTTTAGGGCGGGCTGATTGGCATTCGTCGCCAAGCTGCTGAGTAATGTCACGTTATACAGCTTTACCATCTGAAAAAAACGGGGATTGCCGGGCGTTTTGTAATACATGACAACGGCGCTGTCACAGTCACGGAGTTCGGTCAACAAGTTGGGGCTTCCGACGGATGGGGGAGTTTCAGCAAACGCGGGCTTTACTGCAGATTTTTGGTTTTCTATGGAGTTAGGAGTATCAGAAGACTGACAGGCGACTAACGAAAAACAGACGAATAGCATCACATAAAAAAAAGTATGCAAGCGCATGGAGAGTACTATTTGAAAAATAAAGGTAGCGCAATAAAAAGGCGCCCTGTATTGATACAGCGCGCCTTTCTAAACAAGTTACAATTAATAGGAAGCATTCTGGGGATCCCAGTTGGCCCAGCCGCTGGTCCAGTTGGTCGTACCCATCGCACCACGGAAAGTGGTAGGCGTAAAGAATGAATTCATGCCCGTAAAGCTAGCTCCGCTTAGAGCAGGAGAACCAGTTTTTGGCAAGAAGTTTGGTGAAGTAGAATAGAAAGGATTGGTCAAATCTGCAGCAGCAGACGTGGCCAATGTAATACAACCTTCGTTCTGCGCTTTTGCTTGAATCTGCGCCGCACTGGCAATGTTGGCATTGCTGGAACGATACACGTTAGTGCTGGCATGTACCAAATTGTTACGAAACTCAGAGACGTTATTCATGTAGTCATTAAGAGTTCCGTCTGATTCCATCGAGAAACCGGCATCAGGATGGCCGATAAAGATGGAGTTGCGAACAATAAACTGCGTTCTTCTTCTCCAACGCATTGAAAAATTGTGGTTAGCAGCTGTTCCCGTTGCATCATTGGGCCCAACGATGGTAAAGTTGCTCATTTGAGGACGTGTAATGGGGGTGGCATTCGATCCACTAGCATCGTTATCACACTCTACCCCGTTGCCAGCATCTCCGGCATCAACGAAATCGGGTTTACGCATAGCTACAGCAAACTGGATCTTACCCGAGTATCCAAAGTCAAAATCAAAATCATCATCAGCGGTAGCCAGCGCAATCAGGTTTTTGGCATTGACAGTACCACCAAAGAACTCAAAAGCGTCGTCGTTACCGAAAGACACCATCACATTTTCGATAATGGTACCCGAGCCAACACCACCACAGGTAAGTCCGTT
>JBIIDB010000008.1:0-24608 GCA_044238505.1 Chitinophagaceae bacterium
TCCGCTGTCCCATTTGGTGAACTTGGCGGCCTTGTCAAAACTTTTTTCTACGGCTCCAAAAAAACTGTAGTGTTTGTCAGACATAATTCAAGGTTTAAGCATTAGCAATCGTATCAAAAAAAGTCGGTTTATTCTTTTTCTAGTTTTGAGATTTTTCGGTCGAGGCGAACCAGGTACAGTAGTAAACCTCCCAAGATGGTTAGCATCACCGCGACCACCACATATATCCTGCCTTCGCTTCGCATCAGGTCAGCCATGGGAGTAGTAGAGGCTTGTGCTATCGCCGGAGTAGTCGTTAAGACCAGCATCAGCAGTAGTGCAGTAAAGCCGGTAATGATTTTCATGAGATCAATTTTTTATCGGTGATCAATTGCACTCTGATCTTTAGGGTCGCGATCCATACGCCCAATAAGGTCCAGCCAATAACTGCCGGGTAGAAGACAACGCGCATCGAGGCACTGATGTCATTCTTTACATCGAGGGCGGGATTGCCATCGTTACCCGGATGCAGGCTGGGTAAGATGCGAGGTAAGATCCAGATGGCAGGAAAGAGAATGGCATACGCAAAAATGTTATAAACGGCACTGATGCGTGCTCGTTTGTCGATATCGGCAATGGCATCTCGCAAGATTAAGTAGGCGCTGTAGACCAGCAAGGCAATGGCGGCTCCAATCAATTTGGGGTCGCGGGCAATGGTGCTAAACGAGTTGAGGAGCGGTTTATTGGGGTCGGCCCAGGTATAGGAGGCCCAAATAGCACCGGTAGCATATCCCAGCACGCCCAGCAGCATCGCTGTAACGGCAAACTGTCTGGCATAGATATCATGTCGCAGATCGAGAGTGCGCAGGTATTTGATTGCGTAGACCACCGAAACGGTAAAGAGGATCATCATAGCGAACCACATGCACACATGAAAGTAAAGGTTACGTATCGTTTCTTGCAGCAGCGGCAGGGCAGGAACGGGCCCGAGTAATCCGGCCACGATGGTGTAGATAAGCAAGACGGCTGATAATATTTTCCACCAGTTCTTCTTCATGCGGTCGGAGTTGCAAAATTACGGAGATGGGGTGGTAATCGCATGATTGTATCTTAATCTTTCCATAAGAATGGAAAAAGGATCACGGCCATCAGCACGATCAGGGCATCCAGGGCAATTAACAGCCCAACTGCTGACCCCGAAACGCTAAGGAGTGGGCTAAAGGTGGCACTGGAAAGGCGCATCAGCAGCACCAGTTGCGGTATGATAACCGGAAATCCCAGCAGGGCCATGATGGCCGCATTTTGCTGGGCTTTGGCGGCAATGGCGGCCAAAAAGCTAAATACCAAGCTCAGGCTGGTGCCGCCTAGAAGCACCAGACCTATAAACGGTCCGGCTTGCTCCATCGGATTTCCCAGTAAAAAAGTAAAAAGTAGTACACTGATGCTACTCATCAATAGCATCAAGAGCGCATTGAATAGTAACTTGGACAGCAGAAATTCAGTAGCATGGTTGAGCGTGTAGAAGTACAGCATCCGGCCGCGGCTTTCTTGTAAAAAACTTTTAGCCACTGCATTGATACAGATGAAAAGTAGGTTGACCCAAAAAAGTCCGTTCCAAACCGCTGCATCAGGCTGATCGATGGCCATGAAAAGTACAAACAAGCTGGTTCCGATGTACAGTAATAATCCGTAAAAGCTGTATTGCTGCCTGGTCTCAAGCAAGAGTTCTTTCGCTAGCAGGGCTCGTATACGTTTCATCGGTAATTATTCTCAGGGTTGCGCATAGCATTGACGGCAACGGGGTTCATAACTGTCAGTAGCTCCCAAAAGTACCTGGTCTTCTCCGGCCGCTATCCGGTACGAATAGTTGGCCATGGCTCCGCAACGCACACAAATGGCGTGAAGTTTGGTTACATGATCGGCTTTTGCCATCAATTGAGGCATAGGACCGAATGGTTTTCCGGAAAAGTCCATATCGAGTCCGGCTACGATGACCCGTACGCCTTGTGTGGCCAGTTGCTCGCAGACATCAGCAATACTATTGTCAAAAAATTGTGCTTCATCGACACCAATGACCTCTATGTCTTGAGCTAATGAAAGAATCTGCAAAGGATCTTCGATGGGGGTAGAAACAAAAGAATTGGTGTCGTGTGATACGATCTTCTCTTTGGCATACCGGGTATCGAGCAGCGGCTTTACTACCAATAAGCGTTGGTTGGCGATACGTACCCGCTTTAAACGTCTGATCAGCTCTTCGGTCTTTCCGCTGAACATCGATCCGCAGATCACTTCGAGACTACCTCTGGCAATCCCCCTGACATTGGGTTCAATAAACATAGCTGGTTGTGCAATGTGGCTGTTGTGTCGTAACTTTAAAAAACTTTTCAAAGATACTGGAATGGATCGAATCGATTTGCTTATCAACACACTCAGACAGCAGTATCATCAAAAAGAATCAGCTGAAATTCTATTGCAAACTATCGCGCTACTGCAGGCTGAACTGATGGCCGATGGTGCCGGACAGCCACGTCACCTGGGCACGGCTAAGATCGCTGTTATGATGCCGGCAGGGGCGGCCGCAGCGATTCCCGCTCAGCAGCCGCTTGCACAACGAGTAGCAGAAGGCAGCGAGGTCTTGTCGACTCCTGTAACGCCTTCAACTGCATCGAAGCTCAGTTCCCATCACTCAATTACCGAACCGCTCTCGGTCAACGAGCGTATCGCACCTGTACAACCCGTCTTGGCTGATACACTCAACCGCGAACCGATTCGGGAACTTAAAAAAGCGATCGATATCAACAATCGGTTTTTGCTAACGCAGGAGCTTTTTGACGGAGACGAGAAAAAGTTCGAGCAGGCCATCAGAACGATCGATGCCTTCAGTATTCGTGCTGAAGCTTCTTTTTGGATCGAAAAAGAGATCAAATCAAAGCCCGGCTATCCCAAAGGAAGTGCGGCAGCCCTCTTACTCGATCAATTAGTAAGCAGACGATTTTCTTGAATATAGTCTATGATACGCTTTGTGGCACCGCCCTGTTGGCGCACATAAGCCCCTGCCTTTTGGCCGGCTTCGCGACATTGGTCGGGATGCAGCAGCAGCTGGCTCAACAGGGTCGCTAGTGTAGCGCTCCCTGCGTCTGGCTCGAACGAAAAAGCGCCTTGTTGGTCGAGCAGTGCCAGGGCCTCGGCATGTTTTTTATGATGGGGGCCAAAAATAACGGGAATCGAGTAGACGGCTGCTTCCAACGTATTATGAATACCCGGTCGGTGTAATCCTCCGCCGATATAGGCAATAGTGGCATAACGGTAGAGCCTCGACAGCATTCCGTAGTTGTCCATGATCATGACCCGCGGGGCGGGTTGCTCTTTTTTCCATTCGCTGTAGCAGACCGCTTCTTGGAACAATTCTTTTACGGCTGCCACATGCGCGTCTGATAGTTCGTGTGGGGCAATGATCAACTTAAGAGAGGCTAGTTGCGGATGTCGCAGTGCTTCTTGCAAAGCCTTCTCATCTTCGGGCCAGGTACTGCCGGCCACCAGCAGAGGCTGGTGCGATCGGAATTCTTCAATTCCCTCAATGGGGAGGGCTTGTGATGCGATTGTGAGCACTCGGTCAAAGCGGGTGTCGCCTGCCACGGAACTGATATCTCTTACCCCCAGCCGCTCTGTGAGTCGCAGCGAGGAATCATTTTGCAAGAATAAGTGTTGAAAGCGCCGGAGCATTTTTCTGGAGAGCGTGCCGTACCATTTAAAGAAGTTCATGTCTTCTCTAAAAAGGGCAGAGACCAGCAGTAACGGGATCTGTTGATAAAATATTTTTTTGAGGTAAAAGAACCAAAATTCATACTTGACAAAAATGACCAGTGCCGGATGAGTCAACGAAAGAAACTGTTTGGCAGTACGGGGCCCGTCGAGTGGAAGATAACAGACCCAGTCGGCGCCTTTATAGTTTTTTTGCACTTCGTAGCCGGAGGGAGAGAAAAAAGTAAGCAGTATGCGGTGGGCGGGATAGTGTGAACGAAGGGCCTCTAACAGCGGTCGGCCTTGCTCAAATTCGCCGAGCGAGGCACAGTGCATCCAAATGACTTTATCGGTGGGTTTTATCTGAGTCCGCAGGTAGTCCATGACCCCCTTTCGTCCCTTTCTCCATTGGTGGGCTTTCTTATAAAAGGGAGAGGCTGCCAACATGGCCAGACGAAACAAGCCCAAAAAAATGTGATAAAGAAGTACCTGCAAAAAGAAAATTTATGCTGGGGCAAAGGTAATGTCATCAGGCTGAATGCCCGGTCATTTTACTAATTTTGTTTTACGTTCACTTTTCAAAATGTAAGCTATGCGTGCGCTTCAAATGGTAGATACTAGGACCCAGTATTGGCACATTAAAGAAGAGGTAGACAGGGCCGTTAGTGAGGTGTTGGATACGGCTGCCTACATCAATGGGCCCGCTGTCGGTCATTTTGCGGAGCAGCTGGCTTCTTATTTATTGGTCAAGCATGTTATTCCCTGCGCCAATGGTACCGATGCCTTGCAGATAGCACTGATGGCACTCGATCTGCAGCCTGGCGATGAGGTCATCACGCCTTCTTTTACCTATATCGCCACCACTGAGGTCATCGCGTTGCTTCGTCTCAAGCCCGTTTTCGTTGAGGTTGATCCCTTGCACTTTTGCATGGACCCCGTGGCCTTAGAGCAGGCGATCACGCCGCGCACCCGTGCAATTGTGCCCGTTCATTTGTACGGACAGGCAGCCCCGCTAAAAGAGATACTGGACATTGCAGCGCGACATGGGATTCCTGTTATAGAAGATAATGCACAGGCCATTGGGTGCGATTATATATTCGAAGATGGACATAGAAAAAAGACCGGCACCTTGGGTGCAATAGGGTGCACCTCATTTTACCCTTCAAAAAATCTGGGGGCATTCGGAGATGGGGGAGCTCTTTTTACCGACGACGATGCGTTGGCATCTCGTATCCGGATGATCGCTAATCACGGGCAAAGCAAACGATATTATCATGATGTAGTAGGCTGTAACAGTCGGCTCGACACGCTGCAAGCTGCCATACTTTCTATCAAGCTTGCGCGGCTCGATCAGTACAACGAGGCCAGACGAAAAGTGGCTGATTTTTATGACCGGGCCTTTGCCGGCTGCTCTTCTTTGCTCACTCCCTACAGGGCTGCATATGGCACGCATGTTTTTCATCAGTATACCCTCCGCGTTACCAACGGCCAGCGAGAGGCGCTTGCCGCATTTCTCGCTGCCAGGCAGATCCCTTCGATGATCTATTATCCCGTGCCTGGTCATCGTCAAAAGATGTTCGATTCTTTTTTGACCACAATGCCTGATCTTCCCATCACCGACCTGCTGACCGAACAAGTTATATCGCTGCCTATTCATACCGAGCTCGACACAGAGCAGCTAACGTTTGTTGCAAACGGAGTGTTGGATTTTTTTAAATGAGAGAGACGTTCTTCCGTTGCAGCAATCGATAAGCCTTTCATGAGCTGCCCTACTGAAAACCGGCGGGTCCTTTATAGTGGCTATTATCTCCCCGAAGAGAGTTATTTTTGCGAGCGAACTCGCCAGAGGGGGCACTCAGGGCCAATCTGTTCGGGATCGACAGACACTACATTACGCAACAAAACTGCCGGACCCATCTTATGCCGTTTTTACCCACGTCAATTCCCGACCTTCTCATCTTTGAGCCACACATGCATAGTGATGAAAGAGGCTACTTTTTTGAATCGTACAACGAATCAGTTTTTCTACAAGCCGGCTTGGATATTCGTTGGGTACAAGACAACCAATCCTCTTCACAGTACGGGGTGATCCGGGGGTTCCATTTTCAAGCACCGCCGCATGCACAAACAAAACTGATTCGCGTATTGGCCGGCCGTATCCTCGATGTGGTCATCGATATCCGAAAAGGATCGCCTGCTTTCGGTCAATCGTTCAGCATAGAATTGTCTGCCGCCAATAAAAAACAATTATTGGTGCCTAAGGGCTTCGCCCATGGTTTTTCTGTTCTCAGCGACCAGGCAGAAGTGTTGTACAAATGCGATTCGCTTTACCATAAGCCCAGCGAGCAGGGAATTCTGTACGCCGATCCCGATCTCGCGATCGATTGGGGCATCCCCGCCAATCGGGCCTTGGTGTCCGAAAAGGACAAGGTGTTGCCCTTGCTCAAAGAATTACATTCCCCTTTTGACTATGTCACAAAATGAAGTTGAACGGATGAGCTCTATCTCAACAGCAACTAAAAAACCCAAATTGCTCGTTACAGGGGCTAACGGGCAGCTGGGAAAAGAACTCAGGCAGTTGGAGAAGTCCTGGCCGCAGTTCGATTTTTTATTTTTGTCCAGAGAGGATCTGCCTATTCATCACTTTGCCTTGGTGCGACAGTTTTTTGCGGCTGAACATCCCGATTACCTGATTAATTGCGCGGCGTACACTGCCGTCGATAAGGCCGAGTCAGAAAAAGAATTAGCCTTTCAGATCAATGCAGAGGCAGTGGGGGTGCTTGCCGCCATTTGTAAGGAGCAGCATTGTCGATTTATTCATATCTCTACCGATTACGTTTTTGACGGCAGTGGTCAGCGTCCATATACCGAAGCGGACCCCTGTTCTCCCCAATCTGTATATGGCGCTTCTAAGTACCAAGGCGAGCAGCTGGCCTTGCAATACGATCCTGATTGTATTATAATTCGTACGTCTTGGGTCTACTCCTCTTTTGGAAAGAATTTTGTCAAGACCATCTTGCGGTTGCTGGCAGAAAAGCCGGCTTTGTCGGTGGTTAATGATCAGTTCGGGTCGCCCACCTACGCAGCCGATCTGGCCGAAGCAATACTTTTATTAATCTCTTCAAATAATTGGAAGCCAGGTATATATAATTATAGCAATACCGGGAACATCAGTTGGCATGCGTTCGCCCTTGCCATAGCGGCACTGCGGCAGTCCTCTGTGCCCATAAAGGGTATCAGCACCGATCAATATCCCACGGCAGCCCGCCGTCCGGCTTACTCGGTATTGGATACGGCCAAGATCACTGAGACATTTGGGGTGCCTATCAAAGATTGGAAAGAGAGTTTAGCGCGTTGTCTGTCTTTTTGTACATTGAGTGCCTAAATCGGTTCTATGTCTGCTCCTACCAGAAGAGACTTCTTTAAAAAGACCGGTCTGCTCTCTGCAGCGGGTCTGTTGACGGGTGTTCATCCGGCCGCTGCGCATGACACCATTTTTAAACAGATTCACCGGCTTTCTGATGAGGAGCTTGTGACCGACGAAGATTTTTGGTACCAGGTTCAGCAGGCTTTCACCGTTTCTCCCGGCTTGATCAATCTTAATAACGGGGGTGTTTCGCCGGCGCCTCGCACCGTGCAAGAGGCGATGAAGCGCTACTACGATTACAGCAATGAGACACCATCCTATTACATGTGGCGCATCTTAGACCAGGGACGCGAGCCCTTACGAAAGCAATTGGCTCGGTTGGCAGGTTGTGCCGCCGACGAAATTGCCATCAATCGGAATTCTTCCGAAGGGCTCGAGACTGTCATCTTTGGACTGACGCTTGGGTCCGGTGATGAAGTGGTGGCCTCCCGCCAGGATTACCCCAATATGATCAATGCCTGGAACCAGCGGGTGATCCGAAATGGTATCAAGATGGTTTGGGTCAATCTGGAACTACCCTCAGAAGATGAGGACTATTTGGTCAGTCAATATATTAATGCGTTTACCCCTAAGACCAAAGTTGTTCACCTGACTCATGTTATCAATTGGAACGGCCAGGTCTTACCGGTACAGAAAATTGCGCGCGAAGCTCGTCGGCGGGGTATAGACGTGATCGTCGATGGCGCGCATAGTTTTGCTCATCTCGATTTTAAGATTCCCGATTTGGAAGCTGATTACTTTGCCACTAGTTTGCACAAGTGGCTGTACGCTCCCATTGGCAGTGGAATGCTATATGTGCGTAAGGAGAAGATCGCGCAGCTTTTTCCCTTGTTCGCCAATGATTCTCCCAAAAGTGATGACATTCGGAAATTCGAGGCCCTCGGCACGCGTCCTTTTTTTATAGAGCAGGCGATCGGAAAAGCGATTGAATTCAATGAGATGCTTGGGATTGGTCGCAAGCAAAAGCGCTTACACTATCTAAAAAATTATTGGATGGAGCGGGTTCGTTCGCTTCCCGGTGTTCAGTTGCATACCTCGATGGATCCCAAGTGGGCCTGCGCCATCGGTAATATGTCTGTAGCGGGTAAAACACCCGGCGACCTCGACCGCTTCTTACTCGACAAGTATAAGGTACATACAGTGGCCATCCAGTGGGAGAATATCAATGGTATCAGGGTTACGCCCAATGTGTATACGACCACTCGGCAGCTCGATCAGTTTATAGAAGGCGTAACGGCCTTTACCAGCGCTGCCCGCTAGCGCGGGCAAGCATTACTTCGCCCCTTCGGGGCTCCGGGATGCCTTTCTAAGAGGATTACTTCGCTCCTTCGGAGCTCAGTGATCAGGGGGGGCAACAAAAAATCTCTGCCCGCTGGCCCGGGCTTTGGGTTGTTTTAAGTCAACGCTTAACAAAGCAAGTTTTGTGCGCTTTTGCAACAAAAAACCCGACACAGCGTGTCGGGTTTTTTGTTGACCCATAAGGATTCGAACCTTAACAGACAGAACCAAAATCTGTAGTGCTACCGTTACACCATGGGTCAATCCGGCCGCTTTTAAAAGCGGAGTGCAAAAATAGGGCTATCCCCGTTTTTACCCAAAAGGTTTTAAAAGAATTTCGAACTCAGCTAACCTCGGCCAGGTAGTAATTTTTTTTGCCTTTTTGTACCAGCAGATATTTGTTGTGGAGTAGGAGCGATGCATCAATCGTCAAATCCAGGCTATCCACTTTTTTGCGGTTGATGCTGATGCCCCCGCCTTGAATCAGTTTGCGGGCTTCGCCCTTGCTGGGTAAGATCCCTGACTGGGCCAGAAAGCTGACTACATCAAGGCCCTGTTCCAGCGCTGCACGGGTCAAACCTATATGTACCACCCCCTCCATCGAAGCCAGGTCCTGCTCACTGAGCGATTCCGCAGGAGCCTGTTGATGCAAGAAAAGTTTTTCGGTAGTAGCAATGGCTTTTTCAAGTTCCTCTTGTCCGTGAATAAAACGGGTCACCTCTTCGGCCAGTTTCTTTTGCAGCACTCTCGCTGCCGCTTCTTGCTGGTGTCGCTGCATCAGGTCATCTATTTCTTGCTTAGGCAAAAAGGTAAAGATGCTGATCCATTTTCTGGCATCTTCATCACTGGCATTCAGCCAAAACTGATAAAACTGATAAGGGGTAGTTTTGGCGGGATCGAGCCAGATGTTCCCGGCTTCAGTCTTTCCGAATTTACCGCCGTCTGCTTTGGTGATAAGGGGGTTGGTAAATACAAAGGCCTCACCTCCGCATTTTCTCCGAATAAGTTCAGTGCCTGTCGTCATGTTTCCCCACTGGTCACTGCCGCCCATTTGTAGTTTACACTGCTTGTGCTGATAGAGCCAGTAAAAATCGTATCCCTGCATCAACTGGTAGGCAAACTCTGTATAGCTGATGCCGGTCTCTCCCTCAATTCTTTTTTTAACACTGTCCTTTGCCATCATGTAGTTGACGGTGATGTGTTTTCCGGTATCGCGCAAAAAGTCGATAAATGAAATGGTTTTAAACCAGTCATAATTATTGACTAGCTCAGCGGCATTGCCCAGGGTAGGATCAAAGTTTAAAAAACGCTCCAGTTGGGCTTTCACGCCCGCTGCGTTACGTAGCAGCACCTCTTCTGTAAGTAGATTTCTCTCCTCATTTTTTCCGCTGGGATCACCCACCATACCAGTAGCACCACCTACCAGGGCGATAGGTTTGTGACCAGCCCGTTGAAAATGCACCAGCAATAAAATGGGCACCAAGCTTCCGATATGCAGACTATCGGCTGTGGGATCAAATCCAATATACCCGGTAGTCATTTCGCGGTCAAGTTGTTCACGTGTGCCCGGCATGATGTCGTGTATCATTCCCCTCCAGCTAAGTTCATCGAGCAAGTGCATCTGCGGATCGTTTTTGCAAATGTAATATACCCCCCTTACAATCGCTGCATCGAACAATAACTTTACTGTCGACCCATTCAGCTTCCCACTTTTGCGAGGCTATTGCCTTCGAAGGGAGGGGTAGCATCTTGGGACGAGCGTAGACCTTGCGTGATTTTAGAGGAGGCCAGCCGGGCGCTCTTATTGCCTGGCCAAAAGGCACCATCAATTCGAACTACTCCGGTAATTAAGCGTTAGTTTTGCGCCCTGTTACATCAGCGCTTTTACATATGCCCAAAATCGGAATCAATATCGCCACCGGCAGTTTGCAGCAACCCGAGATGATCGTCGGGATCGACCTGGGGACTACGAATAGTTTAGTCGCCTTGTTACATCCCGACAGTCGTACACCGATCGTGCTTCGTGATCAGCATGGTCTTGCGCTAGTTCCTTCGTTGGTTTATTTCGGGGAGCAAGGAGACGTGTTGGTAGGAGAGGAAGCCAGACCTTTTTTGCGCACACACCCCGAGCGCACCATCTTTTCTGTCAAAAGACTTTTAGGTAAGTCTTACAAGGACATCAAAGATCATCAGCAACACTATGCATACAAGATTCTCGATGAGGAACAAGACAGCTTGGTCAAGATTCAACTGGGCGATCGGTTCTACTCACCGGTAGAACTCTCGTCTTATATCTTAAAAGAGTTGAAGAGCAGAGCAGAGCATATGCTTAAGACGACGGTCAGCAAGGCCGTTATCACCGTGCCGGCTTATTTTAACGATGCACAGCGGCAAGCCACCCGTGATGCGGGTAAACTGGCCGGACTTGATGTGCTGCGCATTATCAATGAACCTACCGCCGCCAGCTTGGCGTATGGATTGGGTACCGACCCACAGCAACAAAAGACCATCGCCGTCTATGATCTCGGAGGTGGCACGTTCGATATCTCGCTATTGCGCATCAGTAACGGCATATTCGAGGTGCTCTCTACCAATGGAGATACCTATTTGGGCGGAGATGATTTTGACCGCGCCATCGTCGAGCATTGGATGCAAGGACAGCCGGCGTTGCCCCTTGCGCTTCAAGAAGAGGCGACGCTGTTGTCTTCGCTGCGATTGGCGGCAGAAGAGGTAAAAAGAAAATTAACGGAGGAGTCAAGTGCAACCGTGAATATTGCCGGCCATCCCTTTTCACTGAACAGAGATCAATTTAATGCACTCATTGCGCCGCTGGTGACACGCTCTTTACACTGCTGTCAAAAAGCATTGGAGGATGCGGGGCTCTCGGGTAAGGATATTGACGAAGTGGTGATGGTGGGTGGCTCCACGCGTGTACCACTGGTCAAGCAACAAGTCGCTGCTTTTTTTGGAAAGCCGATAAACGATACGTTGCATCCCGATGAGGTTGTTGCGTTGGGAGCTGCGGTGCAGGCTGATGTGTTGGCTGGTAACAACAAAGAATTTTTATTGCTCGACATTACACCGCTTTCATTGGGTATCGAGACCATGGGAGGATTGATGGATGTGCTGATTCCCAGAAATACTAAGATTCCTTTCAAGGTCGGTCGGCAATATACCACGCAAAAGGACGGACAAGGCAGTATGCGTATCTCGGTGTTTCAGGGCGAGCGGGATCTGGTATCCGACAATCGCAAGCTGGCAGAGTTCACACTCAAGGGTATTCCCGGCATGCCCGCGGGATTTCCCAAAGTAGAGGTCAGCTTTCTTATCAATGCCGATGGCATTTTAACCGTTCGGGCCAAAGAACTGCGCAGCGGGGTGGAGCAAAGCATCGAGGTAAAACCCCAATATGGACTCAGCGACGCTGAGGTCGAGCGGATGCTACTCGAAAGTATCACACATGCCGGTGATGATATCAGGAAGAGAGCGCTTACTGAGGCCAGAACGGAAGGAGAACTGCTCTTGGGCCAACTGGAAAAGTTCATTGCCAAAAACGCAACGCTGTTGACGCAAGAAGAATTATTGCGAACGGCCGAGGCCATGCAATCCTTACAACTTTCCCTCACCCTCGAGGACAAAGATCTGATTCAACGGCAGATCGAATCGCTCAACGAGATCAGCAGGCCCTATGCCGAGCGCGCTATGGACCAGGCTGTGGCCGGGGCCCTGAAAGGAAAATCGCTCCAATAGATTTTTGGAAGTGATCTGTTTCCCCTAATTTTGCTCCTCCAAACAAAAGAGGTATTAACATGCTCATCATCGACTCTAAAGATTGCGAGAACATCGACAAGGCGCTTAAGAAGTACAAAAAGAAGTTCGAAAAGTCAAAAGTTCTTCTTCAACTTCGTGAGCGTCAAAGCTTTACAAAGCCTTCTGTAAAAAGAAGGGGCGAGGTTCTCAAAGCCATCTACAAGCAACAGCTTGCCAACGGAAAGTTCGACAGTTAATCCGCTCAGCCCTCCCAGCACAATATTCAAGCCGCCGTATACTACTGCGGCTTTTTTTATGGGCCCGGTAAAGATTGTTTAGTTTTAGGGTGATGTCTGCCGCAACCCATATTGCAAATCTCACAGCTAGTTTTTGCAGCTATCTGAAATTCGAAAAGCGTTACTCTCCTCATACTGTGTTGGCCTATCAGCGAGACCTTGCTGATTGGCAAACCTACCTGCAACAACAGGTCGGTGTCGTTATGCTTAGTGAGGTAAAGCCGGTAATGATCAGAAGTTGGCTCGCATCGCTCAAGGACTCCGGTGTAACGGCCCGCTCATTGGTCAGAAAAATCTCAACACTCAAATCGTTTTATAAGTACTTACTCAAAAGTGGGCAGGTCGACTCCTCTCCCATGACGCAGGTGACCACTCCCAAAATGGGAAGCCGTCTGCCGGCCTTTATTAAAGAAGAGGAGGCGTTGCAGTTGGGTCAATTGCTGGCGGTCACGGCCGAAGACTGGAAAGGGCTCAACACCAAGATGCTCGTGTCGTTATTTTATACTACCGGGATGCGACTGAGCGAGCTGATTCAGTTACGAGAAAGTCAGATCGATCTGCCCCGGGCGCAGCTAAAGGTCCTGGGTAAGGGTAAGAAGGAGCGTATTCTTCCGCTGACCCAAGAAATAGTCGAATTGATCGGATCTTACCGAGAGCAAAAAAAGAAACGATTCGATACCGATCAAGACTGGTTGCTGCTCACCGAGGCCGGTAAAAAACTATATCCCCGCTATGCCTGGGCCTTGGTCAATAAGGTCTTGGGAGAGGCCACTACCGTACAGCAAAAAAGCCCCCACGTACTGCGGCACAGCTTTGCCACTCATTTACTTAACAACGGGGCCGACCTGAATGCCGTCAAGGAATTATTGGGGCATAGCAGTCTGGCGGCTACGCAGGTGTATACGCACAATACCATCGACAAGCTAAGGGCCGTTCACCGCAAGGCTCACCCTAAGGGCTAACGCCCGGATGCTGAAAGCAGGAATTAACAAAAATTAGGCAGGTCTATTTGGAAACGGGCGGCTTTGTGTCGTACCTTTTATATCCTGGTCGCCTGATTTTTTATTCTAAAATCCTGTTATATGAACGTAAAAATTCAAGCCGTGCATTTTAACGCCGACGGATCGCTGCTCGAGCGGGTAGAAAAAAAAGTAGCCAAGCTTCCCGGTTACAGCAAACGAATTGTGGATGTCAATGTGTTTTTGAAACTGGACAACCTGGCTCATCACATCAAAGACAAAGTGGTGGAGATTCGAGTACACATTCCCCGGGGAGATCTTTTTGTCAAAACCTGCAGTAAAACCTTCGAGCAATCTTTCGAGAGGGCCTATCACGCGCTGGTCACCCAGCTCAAACGAAAAAAAGAGAAGCAATTGCCCTGATGCCGGCACGGACCTCTTTTCGAGGTCTTTTTTTTGCCCGAAAGGGCCGGTAAATTTTCTTCCTAAAATTTTTCCAATATTTATTTTCCCTTACCTTTGCCTTCCCAAAATTTGGGGTAGTTCTTTATTGCCCGGATCGTCTGGATTTTTGAAAGGCAGGTTCGGTAAGCCCAATCATCCAGCAACGGCTTAAAAAAAGTAAGCCACCTTAGCTCAGCTGGTAGAGCAACTGATTTGTAATCAGTAGGTCGCCAGTTCGATTCTGGCAGGTGGCTCAAGGCGGGCAAGTAGCCAAGTGGCCAACGGCAACAGACTGTAAATCTGTCCTCTTCGGAGTTCGGTGGTTCGAATCCATCCTTGCCCACTGGTTCTGAATTTCGGAAAAAATTCCGGACGTTCAGAAAGTGGCAGTTCTTATAAATCGATTCGCTCAGGCGAGTCAACAACAAGCGGGAGTAGCTCATTTGGTAGAGCGGTAGCCTTCCAAGCTTCAGGTGGCCGGTTCGAGCCCGGTCTCCCGCTCAGGTAGTCGGAAGTTGGCTCTCAAGCTATTTCAGCCGTTGTAGCTCAGTGGTAGAGCACTTCCTTGGTAAGGAAGAGGTCGTGAGTTCAATTCTCATCAACGGCTCAGGTATTAGAAAACAGAACGAGTAAATATAAATTTGTCAACACAACCTAAAAACTGATAACAATGTCAAAAGAGACCTTTAAGCGGGACAAACCCCACGTCAACGTAGGTACCATCGGCCACATCGACCATGGTAAGACTACTCTTACTGCCGCCATCACTACCATTTTGGCTTCAAAAGGTATGGCGCAGGCCAAGAAATACGATGAGATCGATGCCGCTCCCGAAGAAAAAGAAAGAGGTATCACCATCAACACAGCGCACGTTGAGTACCAAACGGAAAACCGTCACTATGCTCACGTTGACTGTCCCGGTCACGCTGACTATGTTAAAAATATGATCACGGGTGCCGCCCAAATGGATGGCGCTATCCTCGTGGTAGCCGCTACCGATGGTCCTATGCCCCAAACTAAAGAGCACATCCTGCTGGCTCGCCAGGTGGGTGTTCCCAAGATCGTCGTATTCATGAACAAAGTAGACTTGGTAGATGACGTTGAGCTCCTCGACCTCGTTGAAATGGAGATCCGCGATCTGCTTACTTTCTATGGTTTCGATGGTGCCAACACGCCTATCATCAAGGGTTCTGCCATTAAGGCCCTCGAAGGAGAAGCCGGTGCCGTTAAGCAAGTAGAGGAGTTGATGGCTGCCGTTGACAGCTACATCCCGCTGCCTCCCCGTCCCGTAGATCAGGCCTTCCTGATGTCTGTAGAGGACGTGTTCTCGATCACTGGTCGTGGTACCGTTGCTACCGGTCGTATCGAGCGCGGTCGTATCAAAGTAGGTGAGCCCGTGGAGATCGTAGGTCTGATTCCCGAGCCTCTCACTTCTACTGTAACAGGTGTTGAGATGTTCCGTAAGCTCCTCGATGAGGGTGAAGCCGGAGATAATGCCGGATTGTTGCTTCGCGGTATCGAGAAAACCCAGATCCGTCGCGGTATGGTAATCGTTAAGCCCGGATCTATCACTCCTCACACTGAGTTCAAGGCCGAAGTATACGTACTTAGCAAAGAAGAAGGTGGACGTCACACTCCATTCTTCAACAAGTATCGTCCTCAGTTCTATTTCCGTACCACTGACGTGACCGGAGAAGTAGAACTCGCAGCCGGAACTGAAATGGTGATGCCTGGTGATAACACCGCGCTGACCGTTAAGCTGATTCAGCCCATTGCGATGGAAAAAGGTCTCAAGTTCGCTATCCGCGAAGGCGGTCGCACCGTAGGTGCCGGACAGGTGACTGAAATCCTGAAGTAATCGCTTATATTTGTAATCTCAAAAGTCATTGGTTGCCAGGAGAAATCCGAACAGCCGGTGACTTTTGATACTTACGGGCATAGTTCAATGGCAGAATAGCGGTCTCCAAAACCGTTGATGGGAGTTCGAATCTCTCTGCCCGTGCAAAAACAAGAAGTATGAACAAGATCACTACTTATTTAAAAGAAAGCTACCAGGAGCTGACCGAAAAGGTCACCTGGCCGGCTTGGTTACAGCTGCAGCAATCTACCATGATCGTGCTGGTAGCCACACTGGTCATCACCTTTATCGTGTTGCTCATGGACTTTGCAACCGGTAACGGACTTCAGTTCATCTACAAACAATTATTCTGATGGAAGCGGTGAGCACAACAACAGAAAGCCTCAGTCCGCAGACAGATACCAAGTGGTATGTGCTGCGTGTGATCAGCGGTAAAGAGAAAAAGGTAAAGGAGTATCTCGATAAAGAGATCTCCCGTGGCGGCTGGAGCGAGATCGTCAAGCAGGTATTCTTGCCTGTAGAGAAAGTATATAAGGTGGCCAGCGGAAAAAAAGTAATGCGCGAGCGTAACTATTACCCCGGCTATGTTATGATCGAGATTAAAGAAGGTAAGCTGAGTGATGATCTGCGTGATATTATCAAGAATACGACCAACGTAATTCATTTTTTAGGAAAGGATAATCCGGTCGCACTCCGCAAAGCCGAGGTCAACAAAATGCTCGGTAAGATGGATGAGATGAGCGAAGCCGGCGGCATGAGCATGATCGAGCCCTACATTGTGGGCGAGACCATCAAGATCATCGAAGGACCTTTCAATGATTTTAATGGTATTATCGAAGAGGTTAATGACGAAAAGAAAAAACTGAAAGTAACGGTAAAGATATTCGGAAGAGCTACGCCTGTTGAGCTCAGTTACATGCAGGTAGAAAAGCTTAGCTAAACGGTAGCAGCCTTCTGGCCGTTTTTCGGCCGTTTGTTTTTCGTTTCCGTCATAACGTGTAAAGCCTCAGCCCGGTGCTGGGGCTTTTTAGTTAAGAAGGGGTTGAGGTCCCTGGCAGTAGGGTCGATCTGAAAAGGCGTCGCCAACTGCTTTTTAGGCTTTTGATAATCAGTAGATTAAAGGAGCTTCAAAAAATACGTTCGTTCTCTTTGTCAAACCGGCTTTTACCGTTAACTTTGCCGCCCCAATCAGTTCTTTTTTACGAGGAATTTGGGAGTACCGCCTTAGGCAGTACGCTTGAACCAATAAATCTAAAGACATGGCAAAAGAAGTATCCGGCTTCGTGAAGCTGCAGTGCAAGGGTGGCCAAGCCAACCCCGCACCTCCCATTGGACCTGCACTGGGTTCTAAGGGAATCAACATTATGGAGTTCTGCAAGCAGTTCAATGCTAGAACGCAGGACAAACAAGGGAAAGTTCTCCCTGTACTCATCACCGTTTATTCAGACAAGAGTTTTGACTTTATCATCAAGACACCTCCTGCTGCTGTTCAGTTGTTGGAGGCTGCCAAGATTCAGAAAGGTTCCAAAGAGAGTAACCGTTCTAAGGTAGGTAAGGTGAACTGGGACCAGATTAAGGCCATTGCCGAAGACAAAATGCCCGATCTCAACTGTTTTACCGTCGAAAGCGCCATGAAGATGGTCGCCGGTACGGCGCGCAGTATGGGGCTGAATGTAGAAGGTAAAGCTCCCTGGGAAAATTAATGTTCACGTCAAAAAATTGAATCATGGCATTTATCAGTAAAAAAAGAAAAGTGGCCGATACCAAGGTTGACGCCAACAAATCATATTCTCTTAAAGAAGCATCCAGCCTGGTAAAACAAATTACCACCTGCAAATTCGATGCTTCGGTAGACCTGCATATTCGTCTGGGCGTCGATCCTAAGAAAGCCGATCAGGCTATTCGTGGAACCGTAACGCTTCCGCACGGAACCGGTAAGACCAAAAAAGTATTAGTGCTTTGCACGCCCGAAAAAGAAGCCGAAGCCAAAGGCGCCGGTGCCGATTTCGTTGGGTTGGAAGAATTCGTGACCAAGATCGAAGGCGGTTGGGTAGATGTTGATGTCATCATTGCAACGCCCAGCGTAATGCCCAAGATCGGTAAGCTCGGAAAAGTATTGGGCCCTCGTAACCTGATGCCCAATCCTAAGACCGGGACGGTTACTAACGATGTGGCCGCCGCCATCAATGATGTTAAGGGCGGAAAGATCGCCTTTAAGGTTGATAAGGTTGGGATCGTTCACGCTTCGATCGGTCGCGTGAGCTTTGCACCCGAAAAGATCGCGGAGAACAGCCAAGAGTTGCTCAATGCCATCATCAAGGCAAAACCCTCTTCTTCGAAAGGCACGTACCTGAAAGGCATCAGTATGGCCTCGACCATGAGCCCCGGTATTGCCATCGACACCAAAGGTTTTATCAACTAATCCGGTGTTCGGTAAACTAAATTGAAAAAAGTCAAAACGCTAATACAATGACTAAAGAGCAAAAAAACGAAGTGATTGAGTTACTGAAAGGTAAGTTCTCACAGTACAACAACTTTTATGTAACCGATACTGAGTCGCTTACTGTAGAGCAAGTGGGCAAACTTCGTCGTGCCTGTTTTAACAAGCAAGTAGAGATGAAGGTGGCTAAGAACACGCTGATCAAAAAGGCGTTGGAATCGCTCGACAGCGAAAAGTATGCCGGCATGTACGATTCATTGCACAAGGTGACGGCGCTGCTGTTCTCTGAAAATCCCAAGGAGCCAGCCATGATCATCAGTTCTTTCCGTAAGGAGAGCAATGGGGAGAGACCCGTATTAAAAGCCGCCTTTATCAACGGAGATATTTACAGCGGAGACAACCAGCTTAAGGCGCTTACGCAGATCAAGACCAAGAACGAGTTGATCGGTGAGGTGATCGGTCTGTTGCAATCTCCTGCCAAGCGCGTATTGGCGGCTTTGTTGCACCATCACGAAAAGCAAGCTACGGCTGCTGCTGAGTAATGGGTAACCGGTGCTGCGCCCGTAAGCAGCATGTGGTGTACTAAACGATTTTAGCTGGTCGCCGTAAACGACCAGTCAAAATAAAAACCCAGGCCTGAGGGTGTTCCGAAAGGATCGAACAAAGGCAAATTTTTTTAAACCGCCGTTGGAGCTTTAATGCAGTGAAAACGGTAAAAATTTAAATCAAATGGCTGATGTAAAAGCACTCGCTGAAAGCCTGGTAGGTCTGACAGTGAAAGAAGTTCAGGAACTCGCAGATGTTCTGAAGAATGAGTACGGAATTGAACCCGCAGCTGCTGCCGTAGTGGTAGCCGGCGGAGATGGTGGTGGCGCTGCTGCTGCCGAAGAGAAGACTGCCTTCAATGTAATTTTGAAGAGTGGTGGTGCCTCTAAACTTAACGTAGTTAAGGTGGTAAAAGATCTGACCGGTCTTGGACTCAAAGAAGCCAAGGACATGGTAGATGGCGCACCTAAGACTGTTAAGGAGAATGTTTCTAAAGCCGAAGCAGAAGATATTGCTGCTAAGCTGAAAGAAGCCGGTGCCGAAGTAGAGATCGCTTAATAATATCTTTACTCGTATACAAAAGACCCTCCTTGCGGAGGGTCTTTTTTTTCTGCTGTTTGTGTGTCGCCTTGCTAAGGCGCTTGCCTGGTGACAGGATTGACCTGAACATAAGGCAACAGTCGAGTGATGGTAACGGAATCCAGGGCCAGGATTTTTTCTAGGTCTCGCGCAGAGCCGAAAGGTCCATTCGCCTCTCGGTAGCGGATGATGGCCTTCGCTTTTTCCCAGCGCAGGTAAGGGTGTTGACGCAAGGTCTCCAGCGTGGCGGTATTGAGGTCGATTTTTTTCAGCAGTCTATCCTCTGCGCCAGTCTCTATGAGCGGCTCCAGAAAAGCATAGAGTGAATCATCGATGCCATATACTTCTCTCAGTTGTGATCGGTGGTAAAATCCTCCCAGTTTTTCGCGGTAGCGGATAATGCGAGAGGCCAGTACAGGTCCTATTCCCGGGAGCTTTTCCAGCGAGACCGAGTCAGACTCATTTAGAGAGATGGCTTTGTTGGTTCTCTGGTACGGTTTTTCTACGGATGTCCGGGCTGTTCGCCCTTCGGCCGTCGTGGGACGGGGGCTGTAGCCAGGGGTGTAACGGGGGCGGTATCGATCGCTGCTGTTAGCTTTTTGGGGGTGGTAATTGGATGCGATGCGTTTGCTTCGAGGTGTCGCCGGCGCATATGATCTTGTGCTTTCTGACAGGGGGTAGTTGTTATTATAATTTGATTGATAAGGAGTTAGTTTCCTTTTTTCCATGGAGTCAACGCGAGCCAGGTAGGTGGCGGGCATTCCGGAGGGCATACTGACGATGGCGTAAACCAGCACGAGCGTGCCCAGTGTAAGGGCTCCCAGCCGGTCTTTGCGGCTTACCATAAAATGTCCAGGGCGAAACCGAGTTTTGGGGGGTAAGGAAGGGGAGGCCATACGCCAAGTTTAGCATCCGAGGCGGGTGGTGTCAACCCCCGGTTTAACAATCTTGGCCGGATTTTTGTGGTAACAAATTTTGGCGGTGATAATGAATTGTTTACCTTTGCCCTCCTTTATTTTGGCCAAACATATTTTCGACATCCTTGAACGTGTGTAAGTAGTTAGCTTACAATGACTTCCGTCTTTTCTACTTCGGAAGCCATCACGAGATAGGTATGTCCTGAACGTTGATAAAACCGGTTTACGCTATGTCTGCAGCAAAAACGAACGCAAGAATTGATTTTGGAAAGATCAAACACCTTGCAGAAACACCCGATCTACTCGAAGTACAGATTCAGTCGTTCAAAGAATTTTTTCAGTTAGAAACAACCCCCGACAAACGTAACATCGAAGGATTGTTTCGTGTGTTCAAAGACAATTTTCCGATCACCGATACGCGCAACATTTTCGTATTGGAATTTCTCGATTACTTTATCGATCCCCCTCGCTACACCATCGAAGAGTGTATGGAGCGTGGACTTACCTATGCCGTACCGCTCAAGGCTAAGTTGCGTCTTAGCTGTAACGACGAAGAGCACGTCGACTTTCAGACTATTGTGCAAGACGTATTCTTGGGCAACATTCCGTACATGACGCCTCGCGGCACCTTTGTGATCAATGGCGCAGAGCGTGTGGTCGTTTCTCAGCTGCATCGCTCTCCCGGTGTGTTCTTTGGTCAGTCGGTGCATCCCAACGGTACCAAGATCTATTCAGCACGCGTTATTCCCTTCAAGGGAGCTTGGATGGAATTTGCGACCGACATCAACAATGTGATGTACGCATACATCGATCGCAAAAAGAAGTTTCCTGTTACCACCTTGCTTCGTTCTATCGGTTACGAGACCGATAAAGATATTTTGGAACTCTTTGGCATGGCCGACGAGGTCAAGACCGATAAGAAAACACTCTCTCAACACCTTGGCAAGCGATTAGCGGCCCGTGTACTGCGTACCTGGGTAGAAGATTTTGTGGACGAGGATACCGGCGAAGTGGTATCCATTGAGCGTAACGAGATCGTCATGGAGCGCGACACGGTACTGGATGAGTCAGCTATTGACACGATCTCTTCTCTCGAAGTGGCCAGTGTTTTTATTCAGCGCGAAGATGTGGGCGGTGATTATGCCATTATTTACAATACCCTCAATAAGGATACCTCGAACAGCGAACTCGAGGCCGTACAGTTTATCTATCGTCAGTTGCGCGGTGCCGATGCACCCGACAACGAAACAGCACGTGGTATCATCGATAAATTATTCTTCAGCGATAAGCGCTACGATCTGGGCGAAGTAGGTCGCTACAAGATCAATCGCAAGCTCAATGTAAATCTGCCGCTCGAGAAAAAGACTCTGACCAAAGACGATATTATTCTCATTATAAAATACCTGGTACGTCTGACCAACGGTAAGGCCGAGATCGACGATATCGATCACCTGAGTAATCGTCGGGTGCGTACCGTAGGGGAGCAGTTGTACGCTCAATTCGGCGTGGGATTAGCCCGTATGGCCCGCACCATCAGAGAGCGTATGAACGTTCGCGACAACGAGGTCTTTACGCCCGTCGACCTGATCAATGCCCGTACACTGTCTTCCGTTATCAATTCGTTTTTTGGTACTTCACAGCTTTCTCAATTCCTCGACCAGACCAACCCGCTTTCCGAGATCACGCACAAGCGTCGTATTTCTGCTCTGGGCCCCGGTGGTCTGAGCCGCGAAAGAGCCGGCTTTGAGGTACGTGACGTGCACTATTCTCACTATGGTCGTTTGTGTACCATCGAAACGCCCGAAGGACCCAACATCGGTTTGATCTCTACGCTTTGCGTGCATGCCAAGATCAACGATATGGGCTTTATTGAAACCCCTTATCGTCGTGTAGCCGATGGAAAAGTAAACATGAAGGAGCTGGTGTTCCTGAGTGCTGAAGAAGAAGACAATGCCAAAATCGCACAGGCAAATACGCCGCTCGATGAAAAGGGACATGTAAAAGAAGAAAAAGTAGTAAGCCGCGAGACCGGCGACTTCCCCATTTTGGATAAGGCCGATGTGGAGTTCATGGATGTGGCTCCCAACCAGATCGTGGGGCTGAGTGCTTCGCTGATCCCCTTCTTGGAGCATGATGATGCCAACCGTGCCCTGATGGGCTCGAACATGCAACGTCAGGCCGTGCCTTTGCTGCGTCCCGATGTTCCCATTGTGGGAACGGGCTTTGAGGCCAAGGCTGCCCGCGATGCGCGCATACAGATTCATGCCGACGGTAACGGAGTGGTAGAGTTCGTGGATGCCAATGAAATCCACGTTCGCTACGATCGTGATGCCAATGAAAAACTGGTCAGTTTCGAAGATGACCTGCGGGTATACAAGTTGACCAAATTCATCAAGACTAATCAGGAGACCTGTATCAACCTGCGTCCTGCCGTTAAGAAAGGACAAAAGGTAAAGAACGGCGATTTCTTGACCGAAGGATACGCCACTCAACACGGAGAGCTGGCTCTCGGTAAGAACCTGAAAGTGGCCTTTATGCCCTGGAAGGGATACAACTTCGAGGATGCCATCGTGATCAGCGAGCGCGTTGTTAAAGAAGACCTCTTTACCTCGGTGCACATTTCTGAGTACGAGTTAGAGGTACGCGATACCAAGTTGGGAGAAGAAGAGCTTACGCCCGATATTCCCAATGTTTCGGAAGAGGCCACCAAAGACCTCGATGAGCACGGTATCATCCGCATCGGTGCACAAGTAAAAGAAGGAGACATTCTCATCGGTAAGATCACTCCTAAAGGAGAAAGCGATCCAACCCCCGAGGAGAAACTGCTCCGTGCCATCTTCGGCGATAAGGCCGGCGATGCCAAAGACGCCTCCCTGAAAGCTCCCAATGGAGTGGAAGGTGTTGTGATCGGTAAAAAACTTTTCCAGCGTGCCAAAAAGGACAAGAACGCCAAGGTGCGTGAAAAAGCTTCATTGGAAAAACTCGAAAAACTGCACGAGAAAAACGAGACCGATCTCAAAGAAGTGTTACTCGAAAAGCTGGCGAGCCTGCTAAAAGAGCATGTTTCGGCCGGTGTCAGTAACAATTTTGGTGAGGTTCAAATTGCCAAAGGAGCCAAGTTTTCTGATAAAAGTTTGCGTGGGTTAGATTATGCGAATGTCAATCCGCTGGGATGGACCGGCGATAAAAAGACCGACGACAAGATCAATACACTTTTGCATAACTACAGCATCAAGTTTAACGAAGAGCTGGGTCGTTACAAAAGAGAGAAATTCAACATCAGCATCGGGGATGAACTGCCTGCCGGTGTACTCAAGCTGGCTAAAGTATATCTCGCGGTTAAGCGTAAGCTGAAAGTGGGGGATAAGATGGCCGGTCGTCACGGAAACAAAGGCATCGTGGCCAAGATCGTTCGTCAAGAGGATATGCCTTTCCTGGAAGACGGAACACCCGTAGATGTGGTGCTCAATCCGCTTGGGGTTCCCAGCCGTATGAATCTGGGTCAGATTTACGAAACTATCTTGGGATGGACTGGTGAGAAACTCGGCTTGAAATTCTCTACCCCCATCTTCGACGGGGCTTCTGTAGACGAGATCGCCAAGTATTGCAACGAGGCTGGTATTCCGATGTACGGACACACCTACTTATACGATGGTGAGACCGGTGAGCGCTTTCACCAAAAGGCGACAGTGGGTATCATCTACATGATCAAGCTGCATCACATGGTAGACGATAAGATGCACGCGCGCTCTATCGGACCCTACAGTCTTATCACCCAACAACCCTTGGGCGGTAAAGCACAGTTCGGAGGCCAGCGTTTCGGTGAGATGGAGGTGTGGGCCCTCGAAGCCTATGGAGCGTCGAATATTTTACAAGAGTTACTTACTATCAAGAGTGATGATATCATTGGACGTGCCAAGACCTATGAGTCGTTGGTAAAAGGAGAGAATGTGCCTCGCGCAGGTGTACCGGAGTCGTTCAATGTATTGTTGCACGAATTGAGAGGACTGGGTCTTGATCTTAAGTTCGAGTAAGCAATAACTGGCAGTAAACAAAAACATTCATTCAAATCGTTGTTACGATCATGGCAATAAGAAAAGAGAATCGCCCCAAGTCGCCTTTTTCGAAGATCACCATCGGATTGGCCTCTCCCGATAATATTCTGGAGAGAAGCTATGGTGAAATCCTCAAACCTGAGACCATCAACTATCGTACCTACAAGCCCGAGCGTGATGGTTTGTTCTGCGAGCGCATCTTTGGTCCCGTAAAGGATTACGAGTGTGCCTGCGGAAAATATAAACGCATCCGTTACAAAGGCATCGTGTGTGATCGCTGCGGTGTAGAAGTAACCGAGAAAAAAGTACGTCGCGAGCGCATGGGTCACATCAAGCTGG
>JBIIDB010000093.1:0-7315 GCA_044238505.1 Chitinophagaceae bacterium
GCAAAGATATAAAATGAAACAATGTTGCAAAAATTATTGTAACCGGATGGGCATAAAAAGTTGTAGATCGCTGTGCCCTAGCGTGGGGCTATCGGCCGGTCCTTTGATGCCGGTTTTGTGCATTAGTTTCACCTGCACACTGCCCAGTGCAATGGGACCCGTTTGCCAAGTGGAACTGACTCCTATGGGAAAGCCACTCAGATCGCGATCGGTTTTAGTCACCGTTAGCTGCACGGCAGCTGGGATATAAAAAACCTCGTGCGAGCGCCCTTGAGCCACAATCGAAGGCGTCAGGTCTTTTTCTACCCCATTGACAATATTACTAAAGCGAATTTCGGTGTTATACGTTTGTCCACTCGCCAGGCGAATGGTGTCAATACGAGAAGGAGGCAGGCCCCCATCTCCATCCGGATCTTCTGCCACAAAGACCAGATTAGGGGCTCCTGCACGACTAAAGGTGAGCGTGACCTTATTGATGGCTTCATGCTCGTTCTCATCATTGGCGTTGGAGGGCTTTTTACACGAAGATGTCAACAGTCCTGCAAGAAAGGTGAGCGCCATGGCTCTGTAGATCGAACTCATAATTTCCATTTTAATTGTACCACCATATTTCGCCCCACTTCATCAGTAAAGTAGCGAAAACGATTCATATAGTCCCGGTAACGAGTGTTGAATACATTGTTGACGCCAATCACCAAACCCAGGATCTGTTTACCCAACCTGCAATCAGTACCCATCGAAAGATTGACCAGCGTGTACGAGGGCGGTGCCGGTAAATAATCCACAAATGAGGCGGGAACCCTTGTTTGGCGAAACACGTGCAGCAAGGAGGGACTCACATAACTATTTTGAAAGCGAGGCGTAGCGAACAAATAGCTGAGCTGTGTTTCAAATCGATGCGAAGGCATCTGTTGGAGCCAATCCTTTTGCGTCAGATCTCGTGCCCAGAGCAACGCCCCTTTAACACCTGCCTTCCAGAGAGGACTCCATTGGTGCTCGAGCCGAAGATCGGCGCCATAGAGCAGGGCATCGATCTGCGCATATCGAAAGGTGGGATATGCGCCCCGTAAGGTAAGTGTGGCGGGCACCGCAGGAACCAGATTAATAAAATCGGCGATATAGTTTCCATGAAGCGTTACATCGACCATCCAGCTGCTGTCTTGCCGGTATTCCCACTGTAAGAGTTGCTTCAACGAACGCTCGGAGTTGAAACTAGAATCACCGATCTCAAAACTGGCCGTTCCATGATGCAGCCCATTCACGTACAGTTCATTGACCTGAGGAGCCCGCCATGCCAAGCTGGTGTTGGATCGTAATTGAGTTTTCTCATTGTATTTCTTACTTACACTAAGCGTGGAAGAAGGATTAAAGAACTGACGGGCGGACTGACTGACAACTCCATTTCGATTTCTGAACGCCGTCATCGAGCGATAATCAACCCGTATGGCCGCTTCTAGGCTGTACGCACCCAGTTGCCATCTTTCTACTCCATACATCCCCAAATTGATCGTTCGAAAGTTGGGAATAAAGAAGCGACTGCCGGACCACACATTTTGCTGATAAAGCGCTTGCAATCCCAACTCGCCGCTACGGGTATTACTGCGCGTAGTTTCGCGAAGCAGATCGAAACTGCTGGTACCGATGCTGAGCGACAACTCCGGGCGATCGGTGATGAGTGCCCGGTCGTATTCTTTACGATTATTTTCCTGATGAGCGGCTACCAGTTGCCAGCGATGTCCTTCGGTACCGGTCCAATATAACTTGAGTTTAGCGAGGTAATGCTGCACGTGCTGATAGGGTCGGCCGATGCGATACGAAAAACGATCGATATTCTGCAAGGGCGTTTCGCTGGCAATGGCATTTTGAAGATCGGTGAGATTACCGATATGAGAACCCGAGAATATACCAATGGTGGTGCTAAATCCACTTACAAAAAGTTCGGCGCGGTACCCGGGCTTTCGATACCCCGCCATGGCCGCCATATTGAGTTCTTGTAACCCCGTATTATGAAGCCAATAGCCGGGTGTACGGGCATTGCCTCCTCTTTTATACGTGATATGGGTGCGCCAACTGAAGGCAGGATTCGTCTTAGCATTCTGCTCCCATTGCAGATTAGTCACATATTGCCGGTTGTTCGAAAAATAACCCGCATTCACCTCGGCCCTGGATCGCTGATCAGTAGGCAATGGTCTTGGTTCAATGAGCACCGCGCCCCCGATAGCATCCGAACCGTAGCGAATGGCACCCGCTCCCTTTACAACCACAAAGCGATCGGCCACATAGGGATCTACTTCCGGAGCATGTTCGCTGCCCCACTGCTGTCCTTCGAGCCGAACCCCGTTATTGATTAGAATGATGCGTTGGCTATGTAATCCGTGGATAACCGGTTTAAAGATGGTACTTCCCGTTTGTAACACCGTCACGCCGGTAAGTCGCTTTAAGATCTCCCCCAATGTTTGCCCGCGACTCTCCGCCAGATCACGGGCACTGAGCGCCTCACGCACTTGTACGTCTTGTGATGGACGAGTGGAAAGAAGTTGTACTGTACTCAGCTGGTTGTAGTGGTGTGGCAACAAGAAATTTTTTACCAGATTCGATTCGATCCTGACCCGAATGCTAAGGGTATCGCAATCGGCATGGGTGATGATAAATGTGTAAACGCCCGGACACAGCTTATAAAAATGATAATGTCCTTCTTCGTCTGTTTCGGTACTACGCTCCAATTCCCTGATATGAATGGTGGCATTACCAAGCGGGACTTTTTCGTCGGCATCGGCTACGCTACCCGAAAGAGTCAGCGAACAGGGCGGCGGCGGCTGGGCGGCAGCTGAGGTGAACCCAAACAGCAGTACCACTGCGATCAGTCGTAAAAAATAAATATCAGGCATCATGAAACAGGCGCTCCGGTTACACCGGATATTTTGCAACAATATTGCAAATATAAGAAGATCGGCCTGAATGGCCCCACGCGGTCGGTGGGCTTGCAGCATGTTAGTATTTTTTATATCTTGTAAACACATGAGACAGCTGATCATCGCACTACTTGTTGGGGTAGCCATCCTGGGCGGCTGTTCAAAGCAAGACGGCGCCAACCGCTGTGCAGGTACCAACTATGATATTCAGTTCACCAAGAATCCGGCCATCGGAGGTGTGAACAATGGCAGCATTTCGATTTTCTATCCCCGCGGAGACACGTTGCGTTATCAACTCAACAACGGTGTTTCCCAAGCCAATCCCAACTTTACCGGGCTGGCACCAGGCAGCTACGTCATCTGGGTCATCAACCAGAAAGGATGCTCCGATACCATCTCGACCACCATCGAGGCGTATGGACCTAAATATGCGGCCGTAAAGCAACTCATCAGTGGTTATTGTGGTCCCTGTCACTTGAACGGAGGAGCGAGTGGCGGAAAAAACCTGGATACCGATGCCTCTATCGTAGCCACGTGGGACCGCATCCGGCTTCGTTGCGTAAATGGAACGCCCACCTTTATGCCGCAGAATGGTCAGCTTACAGCCATCGACAAACAAAAGATAACAGATTGGGTCAATGCGGGGCACCGCATTACGGATTGATGCCGGCAGCATCAACTCTCGTTCATCAAGCAAGAATTGATAGACCGCAAACGAACGATCAACAAGCGTTCATCACACTAATTCACTCAAAAATTTTCTGACAACATTTTTACTGGATAGCTGACTAGCGAACTTTCATCATCGCACGCACCTCTTGTGCAATACCATTTTGCAAACGCGCATAGTAGATACCGGGCGGTAATCCTTCACTGTCAAAATCGATCCGATGGGTGCCGGCCACAAATTCCTTGTTGGCCAAAACAGTGATGAGTCGTCCGAGTGTATCAAAGACTTGCAATAAGGTGTGACCTCCCTCTGTTGTAAACTGGATAGTGGTGCGCGACGTAAAGGGATTGGGGAAGTTGGTAATGGATAATTCCCGTGCAGGAAGCGGTGGTGGCGTAACCCCACTGCAAGCGCCTTGCTTCACCAATGGCAGTGTTTGCAGCTGGCTGTTGATGTTGGGAGGGAACAGGGATTGAACAACCGACTTATCGAGACAGAACCACTTTTCGAGGATGGTTCCGTACACGCTTCTAAAATCGTATTGCATCGGCAAATTATCATTGACAGTGGCGGATGCCGGTAAGGTAGGATTAACGCCCAACATACCCGGATCAACCTGGCTGCCGAACAAGAAAAGCGGGGCAGCCGCACCATGGTCGGTACCCACGCTCGAGTTAGAGCGAACGCGACGACCAAATTCACTAAAAGTCATGCCCAACACCCTGTCTTCGATCGACAAAAACTTTAGATCATCCTGAAATGCCTTGATGGCTGCAGAGACACGCCCCAGCAAGGTGGCATGCGTACCGGTGACTTTATCAGCATTCACTTGCACGGAGTGCGTATCGAAACCACCGAAGCTCACCATATAGACGCGGGTCTTTAGTCCGCCTTTGATCAGTCGGGCTACGATCTTGAGTTGATCGGCCAATGAATTACCGGTGGGATAAGGGGCCTGTGTAGTCACTGCGTTGGCAGCTGTTCGGATGACCGAGGCATACCCTTGCGTCTGCTGGTTGATCTGCCGAATGTAGGTCAGTTCTTTTCCGGCACGCGTATTCGGCGCATAATCGGTAGCGCCCGACAATAAATTATAAAACGATGACGGATTCGTAATACTGAGTCCCATATTACGGGTGGGCCCTTGCAGTGTTAACGACGTGGAGCTGCCTATCTGAATGGCCAACGGATCGGGCATACTTGCGTTGGGATAACCATCGGGGTAACCGGGATACTCATAATCCAGGTAACGGCCGGCCCACCCACTGTATACTTCTTGGTTACTGTTTGATCCACTCATCCAGATATCGGTGGCCCTAAAGTGAGAGAAATTCGGTTGCGGATAACCCACTGACTGAATCACCTTGGCCTTTCCTTCGGCAAATAATGTTTGCAGTCCCGTCATGGCCGGGTGTAATCCGGTGCCGGTAACACCGGTAATCGGCAACACAGCCGCCTCCGGAATAGCAACATTGCTGCGCGCGTTAAAATATTTTGAATAATCGGCAACAGGAATGACCGTATTGAGTCCGTCGTTACCGCCGGAAAGTTGAATGATGACCAGTACATGATCGGTGAGCGTCTCCCCTCTCATCAACGCCTGTACCAGCGAGTTTTGCATGGTAAAGGCATTCACGGAATACCCGTTGATCAACTCCGGTAAGAGTGCAGCCATGGGAACGGCCCCGGATAAAAAGTCTCTTCTTTTCATGTCAGATCAACTGGTATTCAGATAATTTAAACAAGTATTGAAACAACGATCGTAACCGACTGTTGACGATATTAAAATTGGCTGTGGTGGGATTGGACTCATACGCCATCCATGCATTAGTCCAGTAATAATCCCATTGCTGGCCTGTGAGCAGCAACTGGGTTTTGATCTGCATCTTGGCTACATCGCTGAGTGTGTTTTGAAACAGATAACTGATGGCGCCATTGATCAGATCATTGGGGTTGCCCGGGTTGTACAGCGAGCGGGCCCACTCCACACAATTGAATTGGACCCGTACATTGTTACGCACATAACCGGTAGAGATCATGATATCCGTATACTGATTGCGCTTCGGTAACGAATCGGAGGTGATCCACAGTTCATGAAAACTGGGCTCTTGGTAGTATGCGGGCAATCCCGATACATTTGGTGGGTCATAAAGATTTTGACCCATATTGCTCATCCAAGAATAGAAGGTGTTCCACAATCCGTAATTGGTATCCCAGTCAGTAGCTGGCGCAAAGCTTACATTCATTTCACGAAGCGAACCGATGACCAGATCTGCCGGCGTCTTGATATAACAACCCCGGTTCATCTGGTCGTAAAAATGTTCACTCTTAAAGAGAGCCTCCAGCATGGGCTTGATCTCATAACCGCTGTCTCTGAAGATATCGGCCAGCGGAGTAATTACATTTTGTTCCGTCGCCGCATCGATCGTATAATAAACAAACCAGCGATAGACTTTTCGGGCTATGAATTTGGCGACTTCGCGTTGAGCAAACAGCATCGCCATCAGATCGTTGATCTCGAGCGTACCGGCGGTGGCGCCTGTGCGGCCGGTAATAACTGTATTGTTAAAGAACGGAGAGAACGTTTTATTGACCGAACTGTGACGCGTGCTGGTAAAGACCGGTTGATAGGTAGAAAAATTGATAGTCCAACCCGTCAGCACCTTAGCCGCTTCTTTTACATCGGCTTCCGTGTACTGCGAATCGGGGCCTTTCCCCAACGTAAAGAGCTCGAATAATTCACGGGCATAGTTCTCATCGGGGGCGGTAGCGTTGTTAAGATATCCATTCAGATAACGCAGCATAGCTACATCGGTCGTAATACTAGTGACCAGGGTTCTGAAATTACCCAGGGCGAGCCGACGAATCAGTTGATGCTGGGTATAGACCCAGTTACCATATCCGATATCAGTGGCCTCGTTGCCAAAATGATCGGTCCACAACATGATCATCTTTTCGAGAATACTTCGATCTTGATTGATCATATTGCCCGTTAACCACTTTTTGAGCGAGGAACGACGCAACGATTGCACGGTACCGTCGTTATTGATATCATTGACCCAGGTAGTACCCTGCACAACAGATGTGTCGGGGTTAACACCGGGTGTAGCGGCAATGGTGTATTCTTTTACGGGAGGCGCGGGAGTCGGCGCAGTGGGAGTAAGTAACTCGCCCACCACCTGGTTCATCGTACGACCTTTAAAATAACTAAGATCGGTACGCTTAACGCCGAACATGGTGCGACGAAGCAGGTGCACCAACTCGGCTTCGGTGAACGGACCCGAATAAGGGGTCAGACCCGATTGAGTGCGAAAGGGGGCTGCAATAAACAAAGGCTCGGCCGCATTCATGCCGAAAAGATATATAAATTTCTTTTTATAACAACAAGAGGGGTACTAAAAATAGCAATGAATAGCAACTAGCTCATTCTTTCGATGATCCCTGCAATTCCCTGACCTCCGCCCACGCAAGCGGTGATCATCCCTAATTTTTTATTAAGTCGCTGAAGATCATTGATGTTTTGAATGGTCAGCTTACAGCCGGTACAGCCCAACGGATGACCTAGTGCAATGGCTCCTCCGTTAATGTTTACTTTTTGCGGATCCAGTCCGGCCTGCTGTATCACAGCCAGTGCCTGCGAGGCAAAGGCCTCGTTGAGCTCGATCAGATCGATCTGGTCGAGCCGCAGCCCGGCACGTTGCAGCGCCTTGGGAATTGCACTGACAGGGCCAAT
>JBIIDB010000009.1:0-24009 GCA_044238505.1 Chitinophagaceae bacterium
AAGGGCTGCGTTTGCAATACTGCCTTTGCATCAATGCAAACTTATACATAGAAAATAAAGTACCCCCCGCACCTTTGCTTTACCAATCAGGGGCTTCTGTCGTAATTGGGACCGACAGCTACAGCAGTAACTGGCAACTGAGTGTTGCCAGTGAGATCAAAAGTCTTCGGCAGCATTTTCCTGCTATACCCCTCGAAACTATCCTGCATTGGGCTACGCTGCAAGGGGCCCGTGCCCTGCAATGGGACGACCGGCTGGGAAGTTTCGAAAAAGGAAAAAAACCGGGACTGACGCTGCTTGACATAGAGACGGGCACCTCCAAGCGGGTAGATATCCGTTACTGAAAAGAGCAAACAGCCAGGCCGGCCTTAGCAGATTTTTTAGTTGAGCAACTATAAGAAGAGCCCCACCCAACCGATATAAACGATCAAGACAAGATCTCTTTGAGTACCGGTAATGTTTTAAGCACACCGAAGTCTTGAATATGCTGTTGATAATAACGCTCCATGACCTGAAGCAACTGACGACGCAGCTCCCGATTTAAGGCAAACTGCTCGAGTTCATCAGGCTGCCTGACCTGCAACAGCTCCGCAAGAGTTGAAGCAGGCGTTCCGGTTATATAATGCGGATGTCGGGGTTCCGTATAACTGATAATAGAATCGACCAGATCGAAAAAAAGAGGTTGAGCTTCGGTTACTGCCTCTTCGTCGAGAAGACGGGGCAATACGCCAAAGAAATGGGTTAGCTGTAGCGAAAAGAACAGCGGAAGGTTGGCCTGTACCAGCGGTGTAGCCCGGTCCAGTGCCATAAATGCGTCTTCGGTAAATTCAAATAAAGGCACATTTTCTTCGGGCTGTCGCAGGCATTTGGTGAGCAGCTCTACCATGTACAAAGACACCGCATTTTTGGTGATATCCGAAAAGACTCCTTCGTGTTGACGATTCCAATGAAACTCTTTGATGCGCTGCAGCGACTTGCGGTCTTGATGATAGACTACCATATCGAGTAAGGCAGCCGGTTGAAAAAGATTGGCTCCGCCTTTTCCTTTTTTGGCAGCGGTTCGCACCCCGTTCACCAAATAAGATTGTATGCCAAAACGCTCTGTAAAGATCGAAACGATCAACGAGGTTTCGCCGTACGGTAACGTACGAAGCACGATCCCTTTAGTCTTAAAAATAGATGCCCCCATATAGATACTGCCCTGCAACAATACTATAAAAATGGTCTACCCGCTCAAAAACAGGCCTTGCGCCGACATTTTTGCTTTTCTTTGCACTCTCCATCAATCGATAGCTATATGTGGCAAAAGCTGGGCCATTTTATTTTACGATTTCGCATAGTACTGTTGGTCTTGCTACTGCTGGTGACCGCTGGTATGGGTTATCTGGCCAGTAAAGTAGAGCTCAGCTATGAATTTACACGCGCCATCCCGCTCGATAATCCCAAATACCAGGCCTACCAGCACTTTAGAGAAAAATTTGGAGAGGATGGTAACCTACTGGTGCTGGGCGTTCAAACCGATCAGCTTTTTACGCTCTCTACCTTCGAGGCCTACCGCAATTGGCAGCGTCGACTCAAGACGATTACCGGTGTAGAAGATATCATTAGCGTGCCTTCGGCTGTTGCCCTGTACAAAGACACCCTCAGCGAAAGATTAAAAGCCTACCCTGTTTTTCCCGATACCATCCGTTCACAACAAGCCCTCGACAGCGCAGCGCTCGCCTTTCGACAACTGCCTTTTTACAAAGGATTATTGTACAATCCAACTACACAAGTCTATCTGATGGGTCTTCGCATCAACAAAGAGTTGATGAACTCCAAAGAACGGGTTGGTGTCGTTGATGCGATCGAGCAAGCCACCGATACATTTGCCAACGCCACCTCGCTGACCGTTCACAAAAGCGGTCTTCCGTACATCCGAACCAAAGTGGCCGTGATGATCCAAAACGAAATGCGCTTCTTCTTGCTCGCATCGGTGATCTTATCGGCACTTATTTTATTGGCTTTTTTCCGCTCGTTCAGCGCCATGCTACTTTCGATTGTGGTGGTAGGGATCGGCGTCATCTGGAGTGTAGGCACACTGCAATTATTCGGCTTCAAGATCTCGCTACTCACCGCGCTAATTCCACCGCTGGTCGTAGTGATCGGTATCCCCAACTGTATTTATTTTTTAAATAAGTTTCATGTAGCCTGGAACAAGACCGGGAACAAAGAGCAATCGCTGGTGCTCATGATCGACAAGATGGGGATCGTAACGCTGTTTTGCAATGTGGCTGCGGCCATTGGTTTCGCTGTCTTTGCCTTAACAAGCAGCCAGATCTTGAAAGAGTTTGGATTGGTGGCCGGTATCAACATCATGGCCCTCTTCTTTATTTCGCTGATCTTTATTCCGGCCGTGCTTAGTTTTTTGCCTCCTCCCAAAACAAGACATACGCGCTATCTCGATAATCCCTGGCTAAATAAAGGACTGGCCGGTCTCGAAAAATGGTCGCTGCATCATCGACCCTTTATTTATGGCGCTACGGGCCTGGTGCTGGCCGTTTCGATCGCGGGTCTTTTCAAATTAAAAAGCGAAGCCTTTATTGTAGACGACCTGCCGGTTTCAAACCAGGTATATACCGACCTACGCTTTTTTGAAACGCATTTTAAAGGCGTGATGCCCCTAGAGATCGTGGTCGATACCCGCAAGAAGCAAGGAGTGATCCGAAACATGCGTAACCTGGAAGGCATCGATTCACTCTCGCGCTTTATTGCCGGTATTCCCAACATGGCCCGCCCTCTTAGCATAGCCGAGGGGCTCAAATTCGCCAGGCAGGCCTTCTTCGAAGGAGACAGCAGCAATTATCTGTTACCCTCTGCCTACGATCTGCCCGCGCTCTCGCAATACTTGAGTGTAAAGGACAGCGCGCAAAACAACAACTCCTTGTCCAAACTGGTGGGTTCGTTTATGGACAGTACCAAAAGCCAGGCCCGCATTAGCGTGAGTATGGCCGATATTGGCAGCTACCGGCTGCCCGGACTGCTCGACAGTATACAAGGCCAGGCCGAACAGATCTTTAATAAAGACAGCATAGAAGCACTCAATGCCGATTCGGCTACTCGTGAGGCGGCCCGTGCTGAAAACAAAAAATGGGGCCAACGTACACACGATATCGAACTGACCGGCAGTAGTGTTACCTTTTTAGAGGGAAGTCGCTTTATCATTAGCGGCTTAAAAGATTCGATCTTTTGGGCCTTTTTGCTGATCAGCCTTTGCATGCTCTACCTTTTTCGCTCCTTGCGCATCTTAATCTGTTCTTTAATTCCCAACATTATTCCCCTGGTCATCACGGCCGGCACGATGGGATGGGCCGGGGTACCCCTCAAACCATCTACCGTGCTGGTCTTTAGCGTAGCACTGGGAATCGCCATCGATGTAACCATCCGGTTTTTGGTCAACTATAAACAAGAGTTACCCCATTATCAGCATGATGCCTACAAGACCGTGATTCAAACCATCTACAGCACCGGCATCAGTATTATTTATACTTCGCTGGTGTTGATCGCCGGTTTTGTAATTTTTTGTTTCAGCAAATTTGGGGGAACGCAGGCCCTGGGATGGCTTACTTCGCTTACGCTGGTGGTAGCCACACTCACCAACTTGATCTTACTGCCGGCCATGCTGCTCTCGCTGGGAAAAGAGCGTAAGAACGGATAAGGTTATCTTTGTGCTGCTCAAACAGCTCCCTTGGAAAAAAGCAACTTTGTAGACCAGATCAGAATTTTTTGTCGCAGCGGACACGGCGGTGCGGGCAACAAGCATTTTATGCGCAATAAGTTTACCGCCATGGGTGGACCCGATGGCGGAGACGGCGGGCGAGGAGCGCATATCATATTACGAGGCAATCGCAATCTCTGGACACTGCTACACCTGCGTTACTATAAAAACGTATTGGCAGAAGATGGTGAAAAGGGAGGCTCGAATAACTGTCACGGAAGAGACGGAAAAGATATCATCATCGAAGTACCCTTGGGAACAATTGCCCGAGACGAAGAGAGCGGAAAAAAAGAAGCGGAGGTGCTCGAAGACGGACAAGAGATCATTTGGATGCCCGGTGGTAAAGGAGGATTGGGCAACTCGCATTTTGCCACCCCGACCAACCAGGCGCCGGAGCATGCACAACCCGGATTGCCCGGTATAGAAGGATGGAAAGTATTAGAATTAAAAGTATTAGCGGATGTGGGATTAGTAGGTTTTCCCAATGCCGGCAAGTCTACCCTGCTGTCTGTGATTACCGCGGCAAAACCCAAGATCGCCGACTATGCCTTTACAACGCTAACCCCTAACCTCGGCATGGTCGAATACCGCGATGGGCGCAGCTTCTGCGTGGCCGATCTGCCCGGCATTATCGAAGGGGCGTCCGAAGGAAAGGGACTGGGGCATCGCTTCTTGCGCCATATTGAACGAAATGCCGCCCTATTATTTTTGATTCCGGCAGACAGTGCCGATCATAAAAAAGAATTCGATATCCTGGTACGCGAACTGGAACAATACAATCCCGAGCTGTTGCATAAACAATTCGTGATCGCCATCAGTAAAAGTGATATGCTCGACCAGGAGTTAAAAACAGCCATTGCCCGCGAATTACCCGAGGGAGTACCGCATGTATTCATCTCCTCGGTAACGCAACAAGGACTGGTCGAACTAAAAGATCTGCTCTGGAAGATCGTCAACGAACCTGTGACCCCATGATACAACGCTGTTTTTTCTGTCAACAAGAAATAGTCCCCGTCCATGTACATGGTCATTACCAGTGTCCGGTTTGCCATACTAATATCATGCCTTGCTGCGACGGCGATAATTGTGATACCAATCTTTTGCTGAACAATACCTCAATACGTACGACCGACCGTGTCGCAGGCGGCCTTGAGGAGTGAGTTGGCATCGGGCGCATCTTGCCATTTTTCCCAGAACATGACACCACCGGCTATATCCTTAGCCAGCTTAGCCTTTCGTTTTACAGTATACTGTCCGTTATAGTAGATCGTGTAATTAGTAAACGATCCCGCGCTGACCACGGCCGAGTCGAGTTGTGGATTTCCTCCCTGCGACAGAATATTCCGGTACGATAGCACCGTATTGGTCTGTGTTATGCCCGAAGGTCTTCCATAGGCCGGAACTCCCAGCACAGCTTTGGCAGCAGGCATGCCACGGGTCGTGATCCAGTATTGCAAACAGGTTTGTGCCAATGCAAAATCGCTGTGATGTCGGTAAGGGGCCGTAGTGCTAAAGTCATCATAGGCCATGATATTGAAAAAGTCGACCACTCCAAAGAGTTCGTTGCGAATCGCATCTCTATAGCCCCCGGCGTATTTTCCGGCAGTAATGGCGCAAGAAAGATAATAACGAGCATCGCGATGTAACGAATCGGCCAACTCCTTCATCAAAGCTGTAAAGGTCACATCGGTTCCATCACTGGTACTGGGAAATTCCCAATCCATGTCGACCCCATCTAATTGTTGCGTACGTACCACCGCCATTACCTCGCGAATAAAATTTGTTCGTCCGCTAGGCGAAGAGGCCATATTCTTAAAATTGGTCGTGCCGTTTCCACTGCCGTCATTGATCCCCAAAAAAATTCTGGCATTGTTAGCTCTTGCCTTTGCTGTTACGGCCGCCAGCGATGCGGTGTTGCTGCTAGGCGGAACCAGTGAACCCGTACTATTCACCTGATAAAATGCATACACGACCACGTTGGTCATTTTAAACTTTATATCAGGCACATCAGCTAAGGATCGATACGAAGGAAAATAACCGACCACATAGTAGCCGAGTGAAGGAGGCAACTGAATAGTGATGAATGTAAAGGAGCGTGCTGCTGCGGAGCAACCCACGGCGGCACCACTAGTGTTTCGTGGAATCACATACCAGAAATACGTTACGTTAGGGGTGGGAGCGATCGTGATAGTATGGCTGGTACCTGTTACGCCGGTGGCTACCGCCACGGCATTGGTAGCAGAGGTGCCGAGCATCACATCATAAGTACTGGCTAGTAACACACTGCTCCAACTAAGCGTAACACTGGTAGTCGTTACAAAAGAACCTGAGGCGGGACTCACCATCGAACCACAACCAGGTGCCGAAGGGGTCGGAGGTGGCGGAGGTGCATCTTTCTTAATGCAACTCTGCAGGACCAGCAGGGCCAGTATGCCTAATAAAAACAGAGGCGATCGCATAAGCAGTATTGGGGTTTCAAGATAGCAAATAATGTTAAATCAACCCGGGTAAAATGGGATTTTCGTAGGTTTGTCCTCTAAATAATAGCGCCATGAAAAAATATTTCCTTACCCTGCTCTTTACTGTAAGTCTGATCGGAAAAATACTGGCCGACGAAGGCATGTGGTTACCCTTATTACTGGGCCAGCAGGTCTATAACGACATGGTAAAAAAAGGACTCAAACTCACCAAAGAGCAACTCTACCAGATCAATAAACCTTCTCTCAAAGATGCGATCATCATTTTCGGAGGTGGGTGTACCGGCGAGATAGTGAGCAGCAAAGGATTGATCTTTACTAATCATCACTGCGGATACGATGCCATTGCCACAGCCAGCAGTGTAGAAAAAAATTATTTGCGCGACGGATTCTATGCCGCTTCTATGAACGAAGAGATCCCTACCAGTCTTTCGGTGCAATTCTTACTTCGTATCGATGATGTCACTAAAGAAGTGCTCGATTCACTCAAGGGGCTCAGCGGCGCAGAGCGCGTTCAAAAGCAGACAGCCGTGCTTGCTGCGATCAACAAAAGAATGAGTAATGCGGATGAGAGTATCGAGACCCGCGTGAGTTCTCTATTTAAGGGCAATCAATTTTTAGCGTTTGTATACCAGCGCTACAGTGACGTTCGGCTCGTAGGAACACCACCCGAAAGTGTAGGAAAATTCGGAGGAGATACCGACAATTGGGAATGGCCTCGTCACACGGGCGATTTCTCTGTATTCCGTGTCTATACCGATGCGAGCGGAAAACCCGCCAAATACAATAAGAGCAATATTGCGTACAAACCCAAATGGTACTTACCCGTTTCGCTCAAGCCCCTCAAAGACGGCGATTTTGCCATGATCTGGGGATATCCCGGCAGTACCAACCGCTACGAAAGCTCCTATGGCATCAAGCTGGCTACCGATATTACTAATCCTACGTTGGTAAAACTCAGAGATGCCCGTCTTAAATACATGTTCGAAGAGATGAAGAAAGATCCTGCTGTAAAATTGCAGCTAGCCTCCTCGTATGCCAGCATTGCCAACTACTGGAAATTCTTTGACGGAGAAACCAAGCAATTACTCAAGTATGATGTGTACGGCCAAAAACAAAAAGCAGAAACCGTCTTCAACACATGGGCCGCTACCAGATCTGACTATCAGACCTTATTTAGTGATTGGGGCAAAGCGTACGATGCGTGGAGACCTTACGCCGAACACCGGGTGTATATGAGTGAAGGGATCATGGGCTCCCCGCTCATCGCCTTTGCCGCCTCGCTGATGCAACTGGAGTCGATACTTGCTCGCAACAGCTCCCCCGCCGACATACAAAAAGCAACCGCAGCCGCCGATCAGGCCCGCAAAGCCTTCTTAGAAGCATCCAACAAAGTCTCCGATGAAAAAATTCTGGCCACGGTAACCCGTATGTTCTACGAGGATATCGACAAACAGCAACATCCTGTTACTTTTTATGGAACACTCAAAAATCAATACGGTGCGCTCGATAATGAGGATACCTATCGTCGCTATGCGGCTGATGTATTTGCCAAGACGATGATCTTCGACAATGCCCGTTGGAGTGCCTTTATCGCCAAACCCGATGCTGTTGTGTTACAAAATGATCCGGCCTTTGCCCATGCCAGCACCTTTGCTAGTAATTACAATAGCAAATACGGTCCGCTTTGGCAGCAATTCAACGCCAAGAATGCAGAATTCGGAAGACTCTACCTTAAGGGTATAATAGAAATGGATACAAATAAGGCCAAGATGATGTATCCCGATGCCACCTTTACCATGCGCGTCAGCTATGGTAATGTAAAATCATATCAACCCCGCGATGCAGTCAAATACGATTATGTAACCACCTCACGGGGACTACTCGAAAAATACAAAGCAGGCGATTACGAGTTCGATTTACCTGCTCAACAGGTAGAGCTGATCAAGAAAAAAGAGTTTGGACAGTATATGGACCCCACCCGCAAAGACCTGGTGATCGGATTTATCACCACTAACGATATTACCGGCGGTAATTCAGGTTCTCCCGTTCTCAATAATAAAGGAGAGCTCATCGGACTGGCTTTTGATGGCAACTATGAGGCCTTAAGCCATAAGCTGGCTTTCGACAAAGACCTGAATCGTACTATTTGTGTTGATATCCGCTATGTACTCTGGTGTATCGATAAACTAGGAGGGGCTAAACATCTTATCAACGAACTGACCCTGGCTAAATAATTATTGCCAGTGGCGCCTTCTTCGTTACATATTGAAAAGATCAGTCTATACGCCCTGCGTATTCCATTGATCGAACCCTTTATTACCTCGCTGGGCAGAGACGATGATGCACTGAACGTGGTCGTAAGGATACAAACCCGAGAAGGATGGATCGGATTTGGTGAATGTAGTCCGTACATGCCTATTAACGGAGAGAGCCAAGAGACCTGTATGGCCATTGGTCGTTACTTCGGCCAGGCCCTGCTGGGCCGTGATGCACTTGATATCGATGGCTGTCTGCAACTGCTAGACACCATCGTTTATGCCAATCACAGCATCAAAAGCGCTTTTGATATCGCCTTGCATGACCTGGCTTCGCAGGCAGCAGGGCTTCCCCTTTGGAAATGGCTGAACGGTGATAATACCAAACGCATCACTACCGATTATACGGTAAGCATCGGCGATCCCGATAAGATGGCGCTCGATGCAAAAAAGATCTTGGATCAAGGTTATCCGGCTATCAAAGTAAAACTGGGTAAGAACGGAAAAACCGATTTACTCCGTATGCAAGCCATCCGCAAAGCCGTGGGCCCTACGGTGCCCCTGCGCATTGATGCCAACCAGGGATGGACAGTACCCGAAGCCATCGAGACCCTTCAGGCGCTGGCCCCGCTGCAGATCGAACATTGCGAAGAACCCATTTCTCGACAGCTGTATACATCGTTACCACAAGTAAAAAAAGAAAGTCCCATCCCCATCATGGCCGATGAATGCTGCGGTGACCATCATGACGCCGCGCGGCTGATTGCCCTGGATGCCTGTGACTATTTTAATATCAAGCTGGGTAAAGCCGGTGGTATCCGTAATGGAGTACGAATTGTTCGACTGGCCGAAGCGGCCGGTATCAAATTGCAGGTAGGGGCCATGATCGAATCACGACTGGCTATGACAGCCTTTGCTCATTTTGCCTGTTGTAGCCCGCAGATCGTACATTATGATTTTGATACTGCGCTGATGTTTAAGCAAGATCCGGTGAGCGGAGGTATTCGCTACGAAAAAAACGGAGTCATCCAATTACCGGAAGGCCCCGGTCTCGGCGCCACTATTGCCGAAGAATGGCTGCAAAAAATGGAATCGATTCATTTATACTAATACAGCAGTAAGTACCGCCCACCATGTGGCATCGTTTGCAAGATATCGTCAACTCACTCTTTTGGACTCGGGCGCAAGACCAAGTCTTTGAGCATATGCTCACACATTACCGAAAGGCAAAACGATACCGGGCCCGAAAGATCGTTGTACAAAATCTTTTACGCGACATCGTTTTTATTTTACTCGGGATCGTATCGGCATCGTTCGGACTAAAAGCGCTCTTACTTCCCAATCACTTTATCGATGGAGGAGCTACTGGCATTTCGCTGTTACTGTCTACCCTTAGTAGTACGCCACTTTGGATATTGATCCCGCTGGTCAATATCCCTTTTATACTGATGGGCTATCGGATCATGGGGAGCACCTTCGCGATCAAAACGGCGCTGGCCATTGCAGGACTGTCTCTCTGTCTGGCCTGCGTAGACTTTCCATTGGTGACGCAAGACAAGGTGCTGGTAGCCGTCTTTGGAGGATTTTTTTTAGGAGCGGGCATCGGACTGGCCGTGCGAGGCGGAGCCGTTATTGATGGTACCGAGGTGCTCGCCATATATCTGAGTAAAAAGTTCGGCACAACTATCGGCGATATTATTCTTATTATCAACATCATCATCTTTTCGCTGGCCGCGTACTTATTGAGCATCGAAGTAGCCTTGTATTCCATCATCACTTATATGATGGCCTCAAAAATGCTCGATTTTATTGTAGAGGGCATCGAAGAGTATATTGGAGTTACCATCGTGTCGTCGCACAGCGAAGAAATACGAGAAATGATCATTAACGTGATGGGGCGAGGCGTTACGGTCTATCAAGGTAAAGGGGGATATGGTAAACGAGGAGAAAAAAGAGATCTCGATATTCTCTATACGGTCATTACAAGGCTAGAGATCAACAAGCTGAATACAGAAATTGAGAAAATAACACCAACGGCCTTCGTGGTCATGAATCCTGTTAAAGAAACAAAAGGAGGACGGATCAAAAAAAGACCGCTCAACCACTAATCGATCCGCCAACTCATCTCACCTCCTTTCTCATCTTTAAGCTGAATACCGACACTGGCCAGCCGGTCACGGATCTTATCGGACGTAACAAAGTCTTTTCGGCCACGGGCCTCTTTACGAATATCGATCAACAGGCGCATGACCTCTTCGAGTTTATTATGACCGCCTTCTTCCATCCCTCGTAAACCTAAAACAGTCTCGAGCCAGTGGGTCATTTCTTGTTGCATATGTTGCAAGGTAGAAGCTCCCAGTGCGCCGGGGGGCGTATGTCCGTCATAGATAGCGTTGATGATAGGCACCAGTTCGAAAAAGTTGGCCAGCACCTTAGCTGTACTGAAATCATCATTCATAAACGAGGGCATTTCCCCGAGCAAACGATTGACCGTTTGCGTGAGTACCTCATCGGTTCCGTTACCGTCTGTTGAGCCGGAGCCCTTCGATGCGCCCTTTTGAGCAACATCGATCTTTTGTAACTTTTGATAGGCCTCCCATAAACGCTTCAGCCCTTTTTCGGCAGCCTGTAACGCCTCGTTGCTAAAGTCGAGGGTACTGCTGTAGTGCGTCTGCAAAATAAAAAAGCGCACCGTCATAGGGTGATAGGGCTTTTCGAGCAGGGGATGTGTGCCGCTAAAAAGCTCGGTGAGGCGGATCACATTGTTATAGCTCTTCCCCATCTTGCGACCATTGATGGTGATCATGTTGTTGTGCATCCAATAGCGAACCGGCGCCTGGTGATTGCAAATCGTGCTCTGCGCAATCTCACTTTCGTGATGCGGGAAAAGCAGGTCCATACCACCCCCGTGAATATCGAACTGTTTGCCCAGGTACTTGGTGGCCATGGCAGAGCATTCAATATGCCAGCCCGGATAGCCTACCCCCCAGGGGCTTTGCCAACGCATGATATGCTCGGGAGCCGCTGCCTTCCAAAGTGCAAAATCAGTACGGTCTTTCTTCTCTTCCTGGCCTTCCAGCTCGCGGGTAGTAGTGAGTAACTCATCGATAACTCGTCCGCTGAGTTTACCATAGTCGTGACTGGACGCATATTTTTTTACATCAAAATAAACTGAGCCCTGCACCTCGTAGGCATATCCGGCCTTTATGAGCTGCTCGATCATGCCTATCTGTTCTACAATATGACCCGTGGCGGTAGGCTCCACCGATGGAGGTAATGTATTGAACTGCTCCATAGCCCAATGAAACAGGCGGGTATACTTATGGACCAGCTCCATGGGCTCCAGCTGCTCTAGTTTTGCTTTTTCGGCGATCTTATCGGTGGCCTCACGTCCTTCTTCTTCAAAATGCCCGGCATCCGTTATGTTACGCACGTAGCGAACCTTATACCCCAGCGTCTGTAAATAACGATAAACCACATCGAACGTGATGTAGGGACGGGCATGACCCAGATGGCTCTCTCCGCTTACGGTGGGGCCACAGACATACATGCCTACATGCCCGGGTACTAAGGGCGTAAATAGTTCTTTTTGTCGGGTCAGCGAATTATAGATACGAAGCTCGGCCATAGAGCAAAGATGATTAAAATAAATGGAATCGAACAGCAACTTCCGCCTAGGGCTGCAATTGCAGATCGGTCACCAGCATATAATGATCGGAATAATCCTTTTTGACCCGCTTAAACTGCTGCACGGCAAAGCGCTGATCGGCAAAAATATAGTCGATGCGCAGCGTGGGCGAGAGCCCGCGAAACGTACGGCCTAACCCATAGCCCTGTTGTAAGAAGGCGTCCTGCAAGGTGCCTCGCACCGTAAAATATGTATACGAATTAGGTACATCGTTCAAATCGGCCGCCAAAATAACAGGATGCGGCGAATCAGCCAGCAGCGAGGCGATCATATCGGCCTGAAGACTCCTGATGACCACCCCCTTTTTTAATTTACCGACTATGGGAATAAAATGATAGAACAAGCTGTCCTCGCGATCACGGATCTTTTCGATGCGCAGATAATCCTGTTTGTTGAATCGCTGTGACTGCAGATGCGTTGTAAATACACGAATGACCCCACCATCCGTCTGTATGTCGGCCTGCAACAAAACCTCGGGCTGCGACGGGCGCGGAAAACGCACCATTCCGCTATCGACAATAGGGTAGCGCGAAAAGATCACCGAGCTGTAATAGTTGAGGTCACCGTCTAGATCTTTACTAAAATAATAGTACGGATAGTCCAGCTGTTTGCGAATGGAACTGAGGTTGTCGTAGTAGGCCGGATTGTCGGAGGTATAGAACTCCTGTAAGCATAACACATCGGCTTTTTGCTCGGCCAGCAGCGCCAGCATTTTCTTACGAGTCACACTTCCCCGGTTGTTATTGCGCGTTAACTCAATAAAACGAGCCACATTCCAGCTGACCACCCGAATAGACTTGGAATCTTTTTTTACCTCGAAAGCAGCCGGTGCATTAAAAGCAATGAACACACCGATACTTTTATACCCCAGTAACAGCGCGCTTAATGAAAGTAAGGCGAGCCTGAACTTGAGCAACACTAACCAGCCTACCAGAAAAGCAATAACAACAAAAAGTAAAAAAGGAAAGGTGAGTCCCATCAGCGAAACCCACCACCATTGCTGCGGGTGTAACAGCGGTGTCAGGCAAGACAACAAGAACAGGGCTACCGCCAGCACATTGGCCGAAAACACAAATTTTTTGGTAAATAAACGCAGTCGGCTCTTCTTCATTACTGACGAATAAGGCTATCGGCAGAAGCCAAGCTACCCAAAATAGCCGCTTTGACCTTCTGTACTTTCTCTAGCTCCTGCTGAAAATAAAGCGTGCGGAGCGTCTTGTTATCTTTTGCAGAATCCATATTGAACTCGACCATCCACTTATCCATCGCAAAGTCGGCATAATTAAGATCACTGATCAGTTGCTCCAGTTGTCGGCGATACGCCTTATTGGCGCTGCCTGCTTGCTTAGCCAGTGAGTCGAGGCGTTGCTGCGCTCGTTGCTGTGCACCGCGAACCTTACCCATCTTGGGCATCACTTCGTCGTGTACATCCATCACCTGGTGGTACAGACTGTCGTCGGCCGACAAGGGCTCCTTGGCCATGTGGCCGGGGCCGTGCTCCGACTGATCGGAGGGACCTTGACACGCAACAAAAAGTAAAACAAGCCCTACTGAAAAAACCAGCAATAATGCAGTACGCATAGCTATATCAATTAGAAAACAAAGATACCCAAATGTAAAAGACAAGCGTCGTTAGGCTAATTTTGGGGTAAATTAGTACCCCTCTACCCTATGCTTCAACTTCAAAACTATGTAGCCGGACAATGGCTTCGCGGACAAGGCAACGAACAACCTCTTTTCGATGCGGTTACCGGCGAGCCCTTGGGTACGACCAGCACACAGGGGGTCGATTTCAAATCGATGGTCGAATATGCCCGGCAAAAGGGAAATCCGGCGCTGCGTAGTCTCTCTTTTCACGAAAGAGGCAATCGGCTCAAAGCACTCGCTTTTCACTTGCAAAAACACTTGCCTGCTTTCTATGCACTGAGTTACAAAAGCGGTGCTACCAAAGCCGATAGCTGGGTCGATATCGAAGGAGGGATCGGCAATCTTTTTTCGAATGCATCGCTACGCCGAAAGTTTCCGAACGAAACGTTTTGCATCGACGGAGAAAGTCATAACCTCAGTAAAGGCAACAGCTTTATGGGTACGCATATTTTAGTACCCAAAGAAGGCGTGGCTATCCATATCAACGCGTTTAACTTTCCGGTATGGGGTATGCTCGAGAAGATCGCCGTTAATTTACTAGCCGGCGTTCCCGCCATTGTAAAGCCTGCCACTGCCACCTCGTACCTGACCGAAGCGGTCTTTCGTGAAATTATCAATAGTAAGATCTTTCCGGAAGGATCGCTTCAATTGATCTGTGGCAGCAGCGGCGATCTGCTTCACTGGGTCGATAGCCAAGATGTGGTCACCTTTACCGGTAGTGCCGCCACGGGTGCCCTGCTCAAAAAAATACCGGCGATCCTCGATAACAATGTTCCCTTTAACATGGAGGCAGATAGTCTCAATTGCATCGTGCTGGGCGAATCCGTACAACCCGACGACCCGGAGTGGGAGCTCTTTGTAAAAGAAGTACGAAAAGAAATGACCCTTAAAGCCGGACAGCGTTGCACGGGTGTGCGCCGCATTTTTGTTCCGGCTCGCTATCTCGATGCCATGGCCCATTCGTTGCAAAAGGCCCTGGCACAGACGGTGATCGGATCTCCCTATAACGAAAAAGTAAGAATGGGGTCGCTGGCAGGCCAGCAGCAGCGAAACGAAGTATTGGCGCAAGTACAAAAACTACTAGCCTCTTCTCAACTCATCTACGGATCGCTCGATAGTGTCAGCGTAGTGGATGCAGATGCACAAAAAGGAGCCTTTCTCTCTCCGCTGTTACTGCTCAATAAGTCTCCCTTCGTCTCCAACACGCCGCACGAGATCGAAGCCTTCGGTCCCGTGAGCACCTTGATGCCCTATCAAGGAATAGACGAAGCGATCGCGCTCAGCAAAAAAGGAAAAGGAAGTCTGGTGACTACCATTGTAACAAACGATAGTCACGAAGCCCGTCAATATGTGATCGGCGCCGCCTCTCATCACGGAAGAATCCTGGTCTTAAACCGTACCTGTGCCAAAGAGAGTACCGGTCACGGTTCTCCCCTACCGTTGCTGGTGCATGGCGGACCCGGTCGTGCCGGAGGCGGTGAAGAGATGGGCGGTATACGAGGGGTTAAACATTATCTGCAACGCACCGCCTTACAGGGGTCTCCCACTATGATCACGGCCATCACATCGGTATATCAACCCTATGCCGAGGGTAAAGATCCCGGTAAGCATCCTTTTAAAAAATATTTTGAGGAGTTGCAGATCGGAGACCAGCTGCTCACTAAAAAAAGAATGATTACCGCAGAGGATATCGACCGGTTTGCCGATCTCAGCGGTGATCATTTTTATGCGCATATCAAAGAGACCGATTTCGAAGGCACCATGTTCGAACGACAAGTGGCGCACGGCTATCTGATTATGAGTATAGCCGCCGGTCTGTTTGTAGACAGCTACGAAAAAAATCCGGTGTTGCTGAACTACGGCATCGATGAGCTTCGTTTTACCAAACCGGTTTATCCCGGCAGTGAGATTCAGATCCGTTTTACATGTAAAGAAAAACTCTTGCAAGACAAACGTATTGTCGACAATCCTGCCGACTACAAAAGAGGAGATGATATCGAAAAAGGCATCGTAAAATGGCTGGTCGAAATACTCGACGAGAGCCAAGAAATAACCGGCATTGCCACCATCTTGACCATGGTCGCTAAACAACCCCGATAACACTATATGAGTAGTATGAATACCGCTTACGTTACCGCTACAAGACAAGGATCGCTACAAATAGTAGAGTTCTATCACCCGCAAAGTAATTCGTTGCCCCGCACCCTGCTTACGCAACTGGCCGCTTCTATCACAGCAGCCGGCGAAGATCCCGCTATCAGACTCGTCTTGCTGCGCAGCGGAGGCGAAAAGGTCTTTTGTGCCGGTGCGTCGTTCGACGAACTCGCTGCTATTACTACCGCAGCCGAAGGTCTGCGCTTCTTTAGTGGCTTTGCAGAAGTGATTAATGCCATCAGAACTTGTCCCATTCCGGTAATTGGGAGAATACAAGGCAAATGCGTAGGTGGAGGAGTCGGGCTTGCCGCAGCGGTAGACTATGCGTTAGCCACCGATAGCGCACAGGTTAAACTCAGCGAATTAGCCGTAGGAATTGGTCCGTTCGTAGTGGGACCTGCGGTAGAAAGAAAAATAGGGGTCTCTGCCTTTTCGCAATTGGCCCTCGATGCGACCAGATGGCGCAGTGCAGCATGGGCACACCAACACGGACTCTTTGCCGAACTATTCGAAGATGTTGCCGGACTGGATGAAGGTGTCAACCGGTTGGTGGCACAACTGCTGCAAAGCAGTCCCGTCGCCCTGCAAGAGATCAAAAAGATCTGCTGGGAGGGAACCGAACACTGGACCCAATTGCTACAACACCGGGCCTCCATCAGTGGTCGTTTGCTGCTCACCGAAGAAAGCAAAAAGGCCATCGAGCAATTGACAAAAAAATGAAAGCGCCCCTTTCTTGCTACACTGAGCAAAACTTCAACACCTTCTGCGACATAGTGGCGGCCCGCGATCCTGATCTGCAGCAGATTCTACATAAACACGGATATCCCCGCCCCTGGGTCAGACCCAATACATTTCAAACACTGGTGCTCTCTATCTTAGAGCAACAGGTCTCGCTGGCAGCCGCCTATGCGGCCTTTAATCGCTTGCGAAAAAAGATCGGCATCGTAACTCCCCAAAAAATAATGGCGCTTACCGATCAGGAATTGCGCGACTGTTATTTTACCCGGCAAAAGATCGTGTATGTAAGAGGATTGGCACAGGCTATTATTGAAAAACGGATCAGCTTGCGCAAGATGGAACAATACAGCGATCAAGAGGTATTTGATCAGCTGATACCGCTCAAAGGGATCGGACCCTGGACCATCGATGTATACCTGATGCATGCCCTGCGAAGAACCGACCAGTTTCCGCTGGGAGATATCGCCTTAGTCAATAGTTTAAAAAAGGTAAAACGGATGCGAGCCTCCGTCTCTAAAGAGCGAATGCTGGCTGTAGCCGCTAAATGGAAACCTTATCGCAGTATTGCTGCTTTTATTTTGTGGCATGCCTATATGCAAGAAAAGGGCACACGCATTAGCCACTAAAAACTAGATGTTCAATCCGCCACAGGCACTGATCGTTTGACCGGTTACGTAAGCAGATAGATCAGATGCCAAGAACAATGTTACGTTGGCAATATCGGTAGCCGATGCAAACCGGCCGAGGGGTATTCCGGCCTTGTATTTTTCAGCTGCTTCGCCTGCTTGCAAATAGTGTGTCATATCGGTCTCTACAAAACCCGGTGCAATAGCATTACAACGAATATTACGGCTACCCAATTCCTTGGCCACCGACTTAGTAAACCCGATAATACCCGCCTTGCTGGCGGCATAACTGCTTTGTCCTGCATTCCCCATTTCGCCGATCACCGAACTCATATTGATAATGGAGCCCGAACGCGCTTTCATCATCGGACGAATCACTTGCTTGGTCATATAAAAGACGCTGTTGAGATTGACCCGCATCACTTCTTCCCATTGCTCATTGGTCATACGCATTAACAGATTGTCTTTGGAGATGCCTGCATTATTGACGCAGATATCGATGGTGCCAAATTCTTTTAGTACCTCGGCGACGAACGCTTCGCAGGCCTGCGGATCGGACGCATTGCTCTGGTAAGCCTTTGCCTTGACCCCTGCTTCTTGTAAAGAGGCTTCTAACAGCGCTGCTTTCTCGGCACTGCTGTCGCTTACATAGGTAAAAGCCACTTGTGCTCCCTGTGCGGCAAATAAACGGGCGATCCCCTCTCCTATGCCCCGGGCACCACCGGTTACGATCGCCACTTTGTTATCGAGTAATTTCATAAAAATAGTTTACGATGAAGCAAATGTAGCGGTATTCAGCTGTAAAATATCTTCGATCATGTTGCGATCGTTGCTTAAGCGAGGCACTTTGTGCTGACCGCCTAGTTTTCCTTTTTGCCGCAACCAGTTCGAGAAGGTTCCCCTAGGCAACGACTGGACTTGCGGTAAACCCAAGGCCATGTCGCGATAGCGCTTGGCCTCGTAGTCGCTATTGAGCTGCTGCAAAGCCTTGTCTAAGATCTCGGTAAAGACATCGAGTTTTGCGGGGGGTTGCTCAAACTCGATCAACCATTGATGGGCGCCTTGTACCCGCTCATTAAAATAAACAGGAGCGGCTGTATAATCTATTACAATGGCGCCCGTCTGGCGGCAAGCCTCTGCCAATGCGCGGTCGGTATTATCTACGATTACTTCTTCGCCAAAGGCATTGATGAAATGCTTTAAGCGCCCCGATACTTTTACCCGAAACGGGCTGCGTGTGGTAAATTCGATCGTATCGCCCAATAAATAGCGCCATAACCCCGCATTGGTGCTAATAACGGGTGCATAGTGACGGCCGATCTCAACATCGTTGAGACCAATCGTGCGTGGAGCAGCTGATCCATACTCCTCTACCGGCATAAACTCCATGAATACTCCATGATCGGTAAAAAGAAGCATACCCGGCTGCAACGGATCGTCCTGTGCGGCAAAGAATCCTTCGCTGGCATTATACATATCGAGATATTGAATATCACGGCCGATCCATTTCGAAAATTGCTCTCGATAAGGGGTAAAAGAAACTCCACCATGCATGTACAACTCGAGCGAAGGCCATACCTCTGTAATTGTTTGGCAACCCGTCAGCTCCAAAATACGCTTAAATAACACGAGTGTCCAGGTAGGCACCCCGGAAATAGAAGTAACGTTTTCTTTGATCGTACTGGCCGCCAGTTTTTCGATCTTGGATTCCCACTCATCCATTAGCGCAATATCCAAATGAGGGGTACGGAGCCAATGGCCCCAAAACGGAGAATTCTGCAATAATACAGCACTCAGATCGCCGTACTGCGCCTCTTCGTTAAGCGGATTGATGGTGTGACTACCCCCGATGATGAGTCCCTTTCCGGTCAGCAACTCCGAATCGGGTTTTCGTAAATAGTACAACGACAGCACATCTTTTGAAGCCCGGTAATGCCCATCTTGCAAACTCTCTTCACTAACTGGAATAAACTTACTCTTATCACTGGTGGTTCCGCTACTCTTGGCAAACCAATGGATGGGCGTGTTCCACAATAACCCCTGCTCGCCCTGCATGACTCGCTCTATGTAGGGCTTCAGGTCGTCATATTCATGAATAGGAACAGCCTCTTTAAAAGACTTGACCGAGAATAAACGGGCAAAATCATAACGCCTGCCTAATTCGGTGTATTGAGCCGAGGTCACCAGATCTTGTAACACCTCCCGCTGGGCATCGATAGGATTATTTCGCCAGGCATCGATTCGCCAGGAGCGCAAACGAGCTAACGACGATATCGCAGGAGAGAGTAATTTCATGGCTACTGCCAAATTAAAAAAAAATGATCATCGGTACGCCATCAATACCTGTTGCCGTAACGTTGCTCGCATCTCTTCTTCGACAAAGGCAACCTGCAGGGCCTGCAGGTTACAAGCCAAAAACTCCGCCTGACCCCACCCAAACGCCTCAGCCACTCGATGATATTCACTGCTAAGGGTTACCGGTGTGATCATTCGCGCATCGGTAGAAATGCTGAGTGAGACTCCTTGCTGATACAAGGCCCCCAGTGAGTGCCTTTGCATAGAAGAAAAAATATTGGTTTGCAGGTTACTGGTAGGGCATACCTCTAAATGGATCCCCTTCTGCACCAGGTACTCGACCAAAGAAGGGTCTTCGATACTTCTGACGCCATGGCCGATACGGTGGGGGCCTAATTCACGAATCACCTCCCACATACTGGCCGGTCCGGCGGCCTCTCCTGCATGGACGGTAAACGGGATCCCACTTTCTTTGATCAAGGCAAAGGCCTTTTTATGCGCTTGCACTCCATAGCCTGCCTCATCTCCGGCCATATCAAAACCTGCCACCCAGCCCTTACCAAAAAATTGCCGGGTGAGTACGGCTGTCTCGAGACTTTGCTCCTCGGTAAAGTGCCGAAGGGTGCAAAGAATTAGCCGGGCGACTACATTATAGCGACCGGCCCCCTCTTGCAATGCAGCTTGTACAGCTTCGACCACCTGCGCCGGAGACAGGCCTTGCTGCGTGTGCAGCAGGGGGGCAAAACGGATCTCGGCATAGATCACCTGATCGGCCTCTAGCTGGGCCAACAGATCGAGGGTTACTAATCGTAATTGCGCGGACGTTTGCATCAACGAAAAACCCTTTACAGCACGAGTCAGATAGTCGCGCAGATCCGCACAAACGGGCGGGGCCACAAACTCTTGCCGATATTGGGTTTCCGTAATAGTGTTATCGATCGCATGAACAACTTTGTAGCTCAGGCTGCAATCGAGATGCAGGTGCAATTCTATTTTTGGAAGCTGCGCGTAGTTCATGTGCCATCAAATGGAAAGACCCGATTGTTGCTGGGCCTCTTCGTGAAGCCAATCTTTACGACGTAATTCAAAGTTGCGCCCCAGGTACAGCTTGCGCACTTGCTCGTCTTGCGCCAGCTCTTCGGCTGTACCATGCTTAAAAATCTTTCCTTCGATAAGCAGGTAGGCCCGGTCACAGATCGAAAGGGTCTCCGTTACATTATGATCGGTGATCAAGATACCGATGTTCTTATACTTAAGCCGAGCTACAATGGCCTGAATATCCTCTACCGCAATAGGATCGATCCCTGCAAAAGGCTCATCCAGTAAGATAAAAGTGGGGTCTACCGACAGGGCTCTGGCAATTTCGGTCCTTCTTCTTTCTCCGCCACTCAACACATCGCCGTTACTTTTACGCACATGCTGTAACCGGAACTCGCTGAGCAGGCGCTCTAATTTATCCTTTTGCTGCTGTTTACTCAGACGGGTCATTTCGAGTACAGCGGCAATGTTATCTTCTACACTCAGCTTTCTAAATACAGACGCCTCTTGCGGCAAATAGCCGATCCCCATCTGGGCTCTTTTGTACATCGGCAAGGCCGTAATATCCTGATCATTTAAGAAAACCTGTCCTTCGTCGGGTTTGATCAATCCCACCACCTGGTAAAAAGAAGTCGTCTTGCCGGCTCCGTTAGGTCCCAGCAATCCCACGATCTCCCCTTGCTTTACCTCAAAAGATACCCTATCCACAACGGTCCTGCTTCCGTATCGTTTTACCAGCGAGCGGGTACGAATGGTCAACTGCATACAACAAATGTAAGCCATCGGGGCCGCTCCAGCCAAGGGCTCTGTTCTTTTAACAAAAGGCAACTGGTTCTTTGCTATGAACAACAGGTATGTTAAGTTTGCATGCCCCGTACCTATGAAAGTCATCGAACATATCAACCAGGCTAAAGACACGCTCATTTCTTTTGAGGTGTTACCCCCGCTTAAGGGTAAAGGTATAGGGGCGCTATACAAACATCTGGACCCGTTGATGGCCTTTAAACCGGCCTTTATCAATGTAACCTATCACCGGTCCGAGCATGTGTTCAAAAAGAGGGCCGATGGCAGTTTCGAAAAAATAGTGGTGCGCAAACGACCCGGCACGGAGAGCATCTGTGCGGCCATCATGAACAAATACAATGTAGACACGGTGCCCCATTTGATCTGCGGCGGATTTAGTATCAATGAGACCGAGGATGCGCTTATCAATTTACATTACCTGGGCATCGATAATGTGTTGGTGCTGCGCGGGGACGCCGCCAAAAACGAATCGGCTTTTGAGCCCGAACCAGGGGGGCACCGCTATGCAGTCGATCTGTTGCACCAAGTTGCTGCGCTCAATAACGGCATTTATATTGAAGAGGAATTAAAAGATACGCAAAAGACGCGCTTTTGCATTGGAGTAGCAGGCTATCCCGAAAAACATTTCGAGGCGCCTAATATGGATACAGACCTGCGTCACCTGAAGCAAAAAGTAGAGGCTGGTGCCGACTATATTGTAACCCAGATGTTCTTTGACAATGCCAAATACCACAGTTTTGTCAAGGCCTGTCGTGAAATCGGTATAACCGTACCCATCATCCCCGGATTAAAACCCATTTACTCCAAAAAACAATTGACCGTACTCCCCAAGACCTTTCACATCGATCTTCCGTCTGAGCTGGCCAATGCTGTGCAAAAATGTAAAACGGATGCCGATGTAGAATTGGTAGGAAAGGAATGGCTGCTGATGCAATCGCGCGAACTCAAGAAAGCCGGCGTACCCGTATTACACTATTATACGCTGGGGCGTCCGCAGCTGGTAGCCGATGTAGTAAAGGATATCTGATCCGGGAGATCCTGACCGAAAGAACCTTCTGTCTTTTTTATTGTCCTTTTTTCTTGAGCTGGATAATTTCATCCATCTGCTCGTAAGACAGCTTTTTAGCAATGATGCGTTTGTCTTTATCCAACAGATAAAGCGTAGGGAAAGACTGTACATCGTAGAGCTGTGAATAGCCCGGTATACTTTTTTCTACCCGATTTTTTTCCGCCTCTTTACTATAATACACATGGCTCCAATGACCGATCTTCTTATCGGCGATAAACCGAAGCCAATCCGCACGGGTACCTTCCGTTTCTTTAGCCACGGCATAAATGCCTATGTTATCTTTTTTCCAACGTTGTGTGTAGACCGAATCGATCTTAGGAAGCGTCTCCTTACAATGTCCACAAGTAGGATCCCAGAATACAACCAGGGTAAAATCTTTTTTTAACCCATAGAGCGTCACCGTACGCCCTGTTGAATCGGGCAATTCGATATCCGATGCAGGCGTACCTAAGATATTAGCCATCAGACTATAGGCTCTGTCGGTGATGGTCTTTTTGCCCTGCTCGGTGAGCCACGAATAGTTCTTATTAGAAAAATATTTTTCATACAAGTGCACAAAGACGGCATCTTCCCACATATAACGCTGGGTGTAATAGCGATTAATAAAACGCAGCAACAAGAAACGCTGCATCTCGGCATTGACAGATGCATAGCCAAGCATATAATCCATCTCTTTATTGACTGAATCGGGATCAGGCGTCACCAGCTGATTAAAATACGTATCAAGCTTGTCCTCAAAAAAAGTAGTGTACGCCATGCGCCCATCCCAAAAATTTACACCGTCCCAAAAATGGTCTTTGAAATAGCGAAATGCTTTTACAGAATCTTCCCGGTTCGAAGGTTGTTGTAACGCGGCCGGTAACACCGGTTGCCGCATGGCCTGCAACAAAGCAGCCAGAAAACTGCCTTTATGTTTCTCAATAAGCTCGTCACGCGACGTACGCAGATCCAAGTCGACTGTATTAAGCGAATCAATCAATCGGGTGGAATCTTTTTTATTGGGAGCCGTTTTTAATTGCTCACGAAGGCTGTTGATACGCATTCCTTTTTCAGCCGTCATTCGCTGGTATTGAGAAAAAAGCTCATTATCGGGTGAGTTAACATAAGTAATGCCACCCGGCAACACAGCAGAATCTGCGATGACAGAGAACTGTTGCTGCTTGTCTACCAGTATTTCAAAAAATCCGGACTTGTTCGGAAACCCGATCAGATAGATGCCCCCTTGCAACGGCTGCTTTCCTTTAAAGACGCCTTTGGATTGCTGATCCAGCTTAACGGAATCAATAATAGGATAGGTTTTACCAAAATAGTGGCCCAGGTAAATATATTGATCCTTGTAGGGCTTAAAGGTGACCGAGATCTCGTACCCGTTTTGGGCCTGCGATATGAGGGTAGACAACAAGAGCAAAAAGCTAAAAAGGCGCTTCATACACAATTAAAATATGGAGTAAAGTTATT
>JBIIDB010000094.1:0-7187 GCA_044238505.1 Chitinophagaceae bacterium
TTGACGATTCTTCTCTGCCCCCAGCGGCTTTCCGATGGGAACATACCACTCGGCATTGAAGCGCCACTTGTGATACTCCGGACGACGATAGGCGTTATAGCCAGACCCTACGTTGCTCATTAATGAGTACGGAGGAGTCAGCTGAACGCTGGCCAGAAAATTAGAACCACTGGTCGGGAAAATGGGGTTAAAGACAGAAGAACGTTGTAAGGCCAGTTTGATACTCACATTACTGGAGGTTCCGCTGGTAAAGTCGCTGCTGAAGATGGGATAGTTCATCAGCTTGTACTGCGTAAGGTTAAAGGTAAAGACCAGGTTAAAGTAGTCGTCGGGCCACTTTAACTGCTTACCGAACGCAACAGAGATACCGCTTGTGTTCAGGTAGTTGGTATCGGAGCGCGCCTTGTCGATGCGACCGGTGAACGGATCGAAGGCGTTGGAGAACCGGCTGCTGTTAAATCCGAGGGTCAGCGAATTTCTTTTCTTACCTCCTAACCAGGGTTCGGTAAAGGAAGCACTGTACGAGCGATAGGCGCGACCATTGGATTGAAGACGAACACTGAGCTTTTGTCCATCGCCGGTGGGCAATGGATCCCAAGCCGATTTTTTCCAGATGTTTCGAACCGAGAAATTATTGAAGGTGACTCCCATGGTACCCGTCAATCCGATACCTCCTCCCCAACCGGCAGAGAGCTCGAGCTGGTCAGCGGACTTTTCTTCGAGTTGCCAATTGATATCTACAGTACCATCCTCGGGATTGGGCACAACGCCGGGGTTGATCTTTTCTTGATTAAAGAACTGAAGATTACCCAGCTCGCGTTGAGAGCGGATCAACTGTGAACGACTAAAAAGTTCGCCCGGAACTGTGCGTAATTCACGACGCACCACATAATCTTTGGTCTTTTCGTTGCCGGCAATGGTCACATTTTTAATACGCGCCTGCGGACCTTCCATAATACGGATCTCATAATCGATGGTGTCGTTGTATACCGCCACCTCGATGGGTTCGGCCCTAAAGAAAAGGTAACCATCATCCATATAGTACCCGCTGATATCGCCGCCTTCTTGGCTACCTTCTTTACCCAAGCGTTTGTTCAGCAGGCCCACATTATAAATATCTCCTTTATTGATACCCAACAGTACATTAAGTATCGAGTCAGAGTACTTTGAGTTTCCTTTCCAAACAATATCGCCAAAATAATAACGATTGCCTTCGGTAACCTTGATATCGACATTAAGGTTCCCTTTTGCCGTCATGTATTGCGTATCGGCTACGATCTGTGCATCGCGATACCCGTTGGCATTGTAAAAATTGAGGACTTTCTCTTTGTCTTCTTCGTACTTCTTTTCGTCGAACTTGGCAGAGCTCAGCAACTTGAATCTGAAGTAAGGATCGAGTACCCGTTTTGTTTTGGTGATCGACAGAAAGCCCCACTCCTTAACGTACTGGTTGAACGAAAGCGGTTGACGTGTTCCATAGGGACGTTGCGCATTATCGGGCTTGAGGGTAATGCGAGTCATCTCTTTGGTGCCCTTGAGTTGTTTTTTGAGTTTGAGATTGTCGAGTGCGGCATTGCCATAAAAATTGACATCGCCGATCAACACCTTGGAGCCCTTCTCTACCCGAATCAACAGAAAATTAGAATTAGCAAAAGCGGGATCGGGTTTCTCTTCGATCAATACTTTTACGTTACGAAATCCTTTTTCGCCGTAATGCTTGGTGATCTTCTCTACAATTTCACGACGGGTGTTTTCGGTGATGATGGTCTGCTTCGATAAAGAGAGTTTCGTTAGAAGATCCTCTTCTTCTGACTTGCGGATGCCGGAGAATTTGTAGTTGCCCAACCGAGGACGCTCCTGCACGTTGATCTCGACCCAAACCTTGTCGTCTTCGATGCGAGTGACCAGCACCTGTGCTCCTGAAAAAAGCTTTTGTCTCCACAGGTTATTGATAGCCTTTCCAAAGATCTCTGCTCCGGGATGTACAAACTTGTCTCCGGGTTGCAGGTTGGCGATTGACAACACAATGGCCGTATCCAGGTAGCGAATACCGGTGATCTTGACATCGGCGATCACGTACTCCTTAACAATGCGGGCATTTTGCCACTCGATCAACTTGGGATCTACCGAAGTGGGACGGATCGTATCGGGTACTTCTTGCGCCTGCAGCGGATGCACTGCGGTTATCAACGCCGAAAAAAGGCCGACCAGGAAAAGAAAAATTTTACGCAATTAGTTAGTTTTCAACTTTTTATTGAAATTGAGCCCAAAACAACGGTTGGCAAATTAAGGGTAAAAAATCGAAAGTCTTTGTTAAAGCTGCTCGCTGATCTTTCCGAAGCGTCTTTCTCGGTGCTGGTAGTCGATCAGGGCCTCATATAAGTTCTCCTTTCTGAAGTCGGGCCAGCGCACCGGAGTAAAATAAAGTTCGGCGTAGGCCAGCTGGTAGAGTAAGAAATTGCTGATCCGGTACTCGCCGCTGGTTCTTATCATGAGCTCAGGATCAGGGAATTTGCTGGTAGTCAAATAGTTCTGTAATGTGTCTTGGTTGATGTTGTCGATTGAAAGGCGGCCTTTTTTGACCTCGTAGGCAATATTTTTTACGGCATGCAACAGCTCCCACCGACCACTATAACTAAGGGCCATTATCAGGTTTAATCCGGTATTCTTGCTGGTCATTTCGAGGGCCTCTTCGAGTTCTTTTCGGGCATAATCGGGAAGCATGTTCATATCGCCGATCACATGCAGTCGAATATTGTTCTTGTCGAGACTTTCTACTTCTTTTCGAATGGTGCCGACCAACAACTCCATCAGACCAATGACTTCGTACTCGGGGCGATCCCAATTCTCAGTAGAAAAAGCATAGAGGGTCAGGTATTCTATGCCGAGCTCGGCACAGCCCTCTACGATAGTACGTACGCTCTCCACTCCGTGAAAGTGACCGAATAAACGATCCTCTCCTTTTTCTTTGGCCCATCTTCCGTTGCCATCCATAATAATGGCAATATGGCGGGGCAACCTGTCTTTGTCTATCTGGTCAAGCAAGGCCTGCATAAAGGGATTCAGGTTTAATAGGGATGCAAATCTACCCGTATTTTTTGGATTGCTCCGTGGACCGCTTTTTGGCTATCCCCGGTAAACGGCCGGTATCCGCTCGCTGTTTCATCCGGCGAATATATTTTGACTGTTCTGGGATGACATTCGTTTAATCGGCGATAGGACAACGGTAGGTAGTAAGATTAAAACTAAGGGTGAGCAAGGCAGTTACAAACTGGTCCTTTTGGCGGCTGCCATTTCCTCTTTCACGACCGGGCAACCCAATGGGGGTGATACCCAGCTCGCCCGAGCGGTCGCTGAGTGCCTGTGATACCGAAATACCACCAGGCGGTTTTGGAAAGGCTGCGGGATCCACGTAAGTGGAGCTGACATCATCCAGATAATCGGTGTTGGTAAAGCGATGTACTACTTCGAAGGTGAGGTTCATTCTTCCTCCATTAAAAGCATATTTGATGCCACCCCCAAAAGGAATACTGAGAGCGGTAGGCCCGTACATTTTTCGATCGGGATACAGGGTGCTGTTCTGTCCCTCTGTTCCAATGGGTAACTCCCTGAAATAATACCGTTGCCCTTGCCAATCGGTGTAGGGGTTGTAGCCGAAGACACCTACGCCCAGGGTAATAAAGGGCGTAAAAGAGGCTCCGGGATCACCGGGAACAAATCTGAAAAAATTAAAATCTCCCTGTAGCGCTACTTCCCATACAGCGGAGGTGAATCCCAGATTACGCCTTTGCATCACCTCGTTTTGAACATTGAGACTATCGGCAAAACCTAGTTGCGCATAGGTAAGGGACGCTCTGGCAGCAATGTATTGTCCCAGGTTTTTTCTAAAAAATAACGTTGCCGCCTGTCCGGGACGATTCAGCTTGGTGGTAGCATTCAAGTCGCCAAAGTAATGGGCAGCGCCAATCCCCACGCCGATCTCGGCAGAGGGCTGTTCTCCGTATTGCGCGTGCAGCGGTTGGCACAGCAACAAGGCTGTCATCAGATAAAATCCCAGACGAAAAACAATCAACATATTATTCGGTTAGCTATCAAACGAAAAAAAGCGACAATTCGTATGCGGTCAATTGCGCTTATCGAGTCCCCAGGTCAACTTATTGTGAAGGGTTTGTAAAAAATTGTTTTCGCTAAGTCTAATCAGGCTTACCGAAAATTCTTCTTTGCGAACAGCCAGCTGTACATCTTTGTGTACGATCTCGCGTCGTGCATCGAGTGCACAGATCACCTGGTCGCTGCGACTTTCGATGGCAAAGGAGATCACATGATCATCCGGCACTACAATAGGTCTTGCATTTAGATTATGCGGTGCCACCGGTGTTATCACAAAACAATTCGCATCCGGAAATACAATGGGTCCGTTACAACTGAGCGAATATCCGGTAGAGCCGGTGGGCGTGGCCACGATCAGACCGTCGGCCCAGTAGGTATTAAGGAACTCGCCGTTCAAATACGTGTGTATCTTGATCATGGAAGTAACATCCCGCTTGTGGATCGAAAATTCATTAAGACCATACGGCACGTCTCCAAAAAGCGGAATCGTTGAATCGAGATGAATCAGGGAACGCCTATCCTCTATGTAGGTGCGGTCCGCTATGGCCTTTACCGCCATGTCGATCTGGTCCTTGCCAATACCGGCCAAGAAACCCAAACGCCCGAAATTGATCCCCATTACGGCGATCTTTTTATTTCTGATCAGGGTGATCGTATCGAGCAAAGTGCCATCCCCTCCCAAACTGACGATCACCTCGATCCCGTCGGTCAGATCGCCTGCCTGCGAGAATGTCGAAACCTGTCCGGACAACTGGATCTTTTCTTTGATCTGCAGATAGAACGGGGCATAAATGACCGGTTCGATCTGACGAAGACGCAGGGCTTCGAAAAAAAGTTGTAGGGGTAATTGCTGATCCTCCTCAAAAACACGGCTGTAAATAGCGACCCTCATTATCAAAAACTGATATTGCGGTGTAAAAATAGTCCGTTTTGCCGTAACTGGTTAAAGCTGTACTCAAAGCGAAAGGTGATATCATAGAGCGTCAACAGATCGATGCCGAAGCCTCCTGCATACAACAGCCTGTTGTTAAGTTGATTGAGACCCGGCTGCGGATTATGCACATAGCCGCTGTTGGCGAACACCCGGGCAAAGATCCGGACAGGAACGTTCGTCAATCCTTTTTTTCTGCGAATGATCTCCGGCACCGGCAATCGTACCTCGGCCAGCTCACGGGTAAGGGAAGCCCGCAGATAGCCACCGGCCACGCCATCGATCACATAGTATTCGTATCCCCGTAAAAAAATATCACCGTACCCTAAAAACCGACGATTGAAAAAGGGCTGGGTAAAGGGCAGCTTGATACCGGCATAGGCCTGCATCGAAAAGAAATATTCGGGCCCAACCGGCCAACTGCGAAATGCCTCACCATGCAGCTGCCATACCCGTGTGTGCTTGTTCCAGCCGCCTTTGCTGAATCGTATTCGATACGCCTGTCCGACTAAGGGATAAGGAATATAATCGACCTTTTGGTAAGAGAACCGGTAGGAGAATTCCGGAAATCGTACGCGGGTTAGCCCATCGAAGAAATAATCAGGATTCATCTGTATGATGGTGTCCAAGACCTGCTCTGTAAAATAGGTGAGACCGAACTGGTGGCGGGCAAATAGTTTTTTACGGTAGGTGAGTTCTCCGCCGAAGCTCGAGAACTGTCTGGCAAATTGATTGTCGCTGCGCCAAAACATTTGTTTATCATCCACCGTATTGTAATTAATTTCTTTGGCCTTGGCCGTATTCATGAACAATCGGTAGCCCCAGCGAAGTTGCTTATCGAAGTAAGGTCTTTCATAACTGACGGAGGCCTGCTGTGTATAGCCGGTAAATAACCATACTCTTATACGGTCGTTACGCCCCGTTACATTATTGTACAACAATTTAGTGCCATAGTTGACCCTTTTTAAGCTGGCGTTTTGATCGATCAACCATTGATTGAAATTCCGGTCAATGAGTTTGAAATAGGGAAAAGGGAAAATATACCAGCGCTCCACCACTTGCACCACCACCTCTACACAATTACCATCGAACTGACCCGCCGAAACTTTTACGGAGTGAAACAAGGTCGTGTTCATCAGTTGCTGCTGCGCAATCTCGAACAGATCGGCCAATTCTTGTAACCCATAGGACTGCCCGGGGCTGAAAGGGACCTCACGGGTAATGATAGCGGGTCTGGTCTTTTTATTGCCGACGACCGTAATGGAGGCTACCAATAATTTAACCCCCGCCGGCACCATCACGCTCTCTGCGCCTTGTAGCGTAAGCAAGTCCCGTTGAGTCGTATCGCGCAGCATGGGCAGCGACCCCAGCTGTACGGCAGGGACATCCTGTTGGGCATTGCCGCAGAACACAAGGCCGCCCCACCAGATTAACAAGAAGAGACGAAAGCAGGAGAATTTCACTGTACGGGCAAAGTTCAGCATTCCGCCGAAAGATCGGCCATTTGACTCGAAATAGCTGGTCAGATCTTTAAATAATGCATCAGATGATCGTAATTACTGCGCAGTTGATTGGTATACTGCTCTTCGCCGGCATAGAAGCAAACCTTATAATCGTAGCGTTGAAACGTGGCGACAATATCAGATATTTCGGGTTTGTTGACCCGCAGGGTAATTTGAATGATTCCGGTTTGCGGGTCATTGTACGTATTAAGTTGGGTCACCTGCGCATCATTGGTCTCTACGAGTTTGCTGATTTCGCTGAAAGAATAATGATTCGACTCCCGCTCGAGCACCAGCAGGGCACCGCCTTCTTGCCATCCCAGAAAACGAGCCAACTGCTGTACCAATACGGGTAAGGTCAGCAGCGCGATCAATTCTCTATCTTCTCCCAGCACGGGTACCACCGATAGTTGTTGCTCGGTCAGCAGCGTGAGGGCTTGTAAAAAATGATGATCTCCACTTACGGAGGGGGAAACCAGCAAGGGCAGCAGACTGTGTAAACTCTCTTCGGGATGTTGATGTTCGAGCAGTTCTTCTTCCGTCAGCAGCCCCGCATAAACGCCCGATTCCACAACCGGAAGCTGTTCGCAGTGGTGATCTTGCATCAGCTGCAAGGCATCCGCCACGGTGTCTCCCGACTGGAG
>JBIIDB010000095.1:0-7129 GCA_044238505.1 Chitinophagaceae bacterium
CGGTATTCAGGCCAGTAGTTGGGAAAAGAGGCATATCGCCGGTCCCGACAGAAGAAGAACTGGCCCCTATTTTTACATAAATCCCTTGGGGAAGTCCGTTACCGATTCCATCGAAATTCTGTGTATACGGAGAAGTGGTTAACGGAAGTCCGGTACTGGCCGGCGGAGGCGCGGACCCGGCAATAACATCGCTTAAATTTCTGAATGAGATCTGCCGTACGGAATTAAAGGGAGTCAGATATCCGGTAAAAGAATTGGCGGTACCCGGAAAGCTGCTGGTAGCAAAGCTGGCACCAGAGGAGGTAAAGGCGATTAGCGAACCGGTTGCATCCGTCATATTCACAGAACCGCTCCAACGTCCGTTGGTACCACCGCTCAGTGATGTGATGTTCAAAATCCGAACAAGCGTAGATTCCCAGTTTCGGTAGTTATTGATGATCTCCGCAATGGTTGCCGTTCGAGGCGTAATTGATTTTCCTGTTGAAACCAACGAAGCATACGACAATGGTACGTTGTTCAATTGCAGCATGCCGTTGAATTCAGAAATCTCCTGTCCCGTCACATTGATATTTATCGAGTCGCCCAGATTGAAACTATGTGCCGCACTAAACCGAACACAGATACCCGACAACCCATTACCCTGCTGAAGAAAAATATTTTGATTGTTAAGATTATTAGTACTTCGATCGCTGATCACGATTCCGCTGATTCTTCTCCCGGTGGGTGCAAATGTTACAGCACCACTAAAGAGAGCACGCAAATCCGCAATAGACATTAGTGTGGTAGGCCCCGATCCGCATCGGGCATTTCGCAATCTCAGATCTGAGGTATCACGTACAGTAAGCTGACGAGTAGAACCAAAGTAGGAGTAAACGCCGATCACCGTACCGTTACCGGCAGGGAGTTTCAAATCAGCAAAATTGGCATAGTTGCTGGTACGAACGGTGATACGGTTTGTCGTAGGAGCCGAGCAACCCTGTAAAATCCGATTGCCAGACTGTGTGGCATCTGCGTAATTACGGCTGGTATCAGACGTGCTAAATTCCATATCAGTTAACTGGATCAGGGTACTGATATAACGATCCTGTAATGTGGTTGTCAATTGGGAGACACTTACCGGCTGCGGAATTAGCGGCTGATTAAGCGGCCCCTTAATGATATGCTGATCAAAAAGGTTATAGGCCAGTTGCGTGACACCCCCTTGACTGATGTAGGCAGAGTCTACTCCACCACCGAACTGCAGTGTGCCTCCATACTGACCCAAATGAAGCCCTTTTAATTTGACGAAAAGTTTACGTCCAACGGGGTACTGGGTGTAGAGGTTAGATCCGGCTAACCGAAGCAACACACCGCCGGTAGCATCCTGCAATGCAATCTGTTGGTAATAATTTCCGCTGCGATCATCACAGACCACCACTCCCTCTATCACCAAGTCGTCGGTAATAGCCACCGGTGCACCCGAAGTATACCGCGTTTTTACATCGCGTATCGTTATATTGGATGCAACCGACGGATCTCCCGCCGGTGCAGGATCCGAGTACGTTTTTTTACAGGACAACATTCCAATCGGCAACAAGGCCAGCATCCAAAAAGCAGTTCTAAAAAATATTTTCATACCATGCATTTTCAGGTCTTATTGTATATCGGTCGCACTTCTAATACCAATCTGCGTAGCATCTTGGGTGGCCGTTTTAAAAATTGAAACATAACCGGTGACAGAGCGACCGGCCGTATTTACGTTAATACCAGAGGCCGTGCGGACAAACATTGTCAGAGAGCCGGTGGCATCCGCAAGCGTATAGGTCACCCCGGTGCTGTTAGAGGAGGTTTGTGTAATCCGAGTCAGGTTATTGATCCGTACCAGCGAAGAAGCCCAGGCATTTCGGTTAGACAAGACCTCGGCACAAGTTGCCACGCGGGGCGTTATATTGAGGGTCACGGGCACTGTAACGATCTTATCAGCCGCAACGCTTTTTAATTCGAGGTCTCCATTATAAAGTATCAACTCCCCTGTGCCGGCTGCGTTGATTTCTAAAACGGAGCCCATGGGATACACCGGCGAACCAACTGCCATATACAAATAAATACCAGCCCCGCTTTCATCCTGGACACGAAAATTTCCAGCAGCTTCATTCGTGTTATTTGACACCACCACGCCCCGTATCTTTTTGGTTCCTGCAGGAACTACAAATGTGCCGGAACCCGGAAAGAGCAACCGAAAATCAGCAATGCGCATCAGCTGTGACGGATCAGTGGGAATAACAGGATCAGGACCAGTGGGCCCTACCGGTTGCTTATTGCAACCCAGTGCCAGAAAAAAGCACAACCCCAACAACCCCTGCCAGTATATTTTATAGATTTTCATAACTGCGTTATTTTTTTCTATTGATTAAAACCGCCAGGTTACACTGGCAAAAAAGTTAGCCCCGTATGCATAAAATAGACGGGGCGGAAATTTACCCACCTGAACCGGGTCAGCGGCATTTTGCTGTTGATCGTAACGCAATTGCTCGAATCCGCCCGTTACAATGTTTTTATTATTCAATAGATTGTTGACTCCGAGATTAAAAACTAAAAAGGTTGATTTGTTATTCACCTCATAAGCCTTTGGCAGTTTCCAGGAATAGCCTCCAAAGAAATCAACGGTGTACTGTGCATCAAACTTTTGCTGGTCAAACACCGATTTATAATCGGCCGAACCGGGAGTCAGGTACTGGAGCGCCTCCCAGGTTCTTCTGAGCGGATTCATTGACAGGTAAGACTGATCAAAATAGCTGCCGGTCAGACTGACAAACCAGAATTTGGGAGAACGGTAATTGATGCCCAAACTATATGCCTCCATCGGGGTAGAAGGAACGCGAAAATTTTGAGAATAGATCACGTCACGCCCCAACTCGGAGGCGCTGTTATCTACCGTAATAACTGCCTTCTGCCCGCTGTCAAAGTAGTAGCGGCCCACAGAAGCGGCAGCATTCAGTGTCCAGGTAGAGGAAAGTTTTGCTTCTATCCCCAACTCGCCCCCAAAGTGCAATCGGTTAATCCCGTTAATAGCGTAATTGACAAAATTCTGATAAAAGTCATGGTAAAAAATCATGACATCCATCCCGTTTTTGAATTGAGTGTAGTAGCCGCCCAGCTTTACTTTCAGTTTAGGAGCATTGAGCACATAAGCGGCTTCGCCAGTCAGGATCTCTTCGCTTTGCAAGTTATCCTGCTGCGCATTTCGGGTGCGCGGAGAAATGTAAATGTTTTCAAAATAGGGGGCACGCGTCATATAGGCCCCGTTCACGAACAGGTAATTGCGGCCATTGATCTTGTAGGTGATACCGGCTTTTCCGGCATAATTAAAAAATGAATTAATAGTTCCTTTTCCATAGGAGTCGTTGGGGAAAATTCCATTACGCACATGCCCTTCCCGATAAAATCGCGTTTGAGAAGCCTGCCCCGACAAAAAGAAATCCCAATGAGAAAATTGAAAAACGCCCTGCACCCAGGCAGAAGCCCGCTGGATATTGAGACTGTAATCGTACCCGAAGCGGTCCCCCACTTTCAAAATTCGGTTCGGACGGTCAACATCAAACTGATTGGCGCCGGATACACTCGAAAAATCCCTTTCGGCAAACTGATTGAGATTAACATAGAAATCACCACCCAGCAGATCCTCGACCTTTTTGTAATAACGATTATGTTGAGATTGATAAGAAACGCCTGCGGTAAAATTCAGGAATTCTCCTACCCGCGTATTCAGGACAGAATTAAAGTTCAGGCGCTGGGTATTGATGATACGGTTCTCAACAATATACCGGGAGCGAAGCCCACTGACATTGTTGCCACTGATCCCATCAACATTGTTAATCGTCATATACCCAGAGCGGTTGGCTTCGTACAAACGTTGCCAGTTGATCTGACGCATATTGATGTCATTACGCATCAGCTCTGCCAGCCGAGCAGCTTGCGCCGCATCGGTCGTTCCGGCCCAGGTCCCCGTGTAGCTTGGAAGATAGCGGTAATAATCCGGTCTTGGATCCGGTGCATTATACCAGTCGAAAGCCGTTACAGAACGATCTCCAAAGGAATAACTGATTGCCGTCATCAGGTTACTGTTGTTACGAAGACGGAAGTCGTGGTTCAAAATAAATACCGGCTGATGCGTGCGTCCCACACTTACGTTGCGCTTACGGCCATTTTGGTATCCCCAGTTGGGATTGTAGTAATTGGTTCCGGCCAGATCCATCATTTCCTGAACCGCTGCACCCTGACGGCCATTGGTGGTTGGCGCATCGAACATCGTCAATGAGAGCAGGTGTCGCTGCCCTATTTTTTTATCTACGCCGGTAAAAAAGGCCCAGCCGTCATAGTGGGTGCCGGGCACATAGCCCTCATCGGCCCAGCGACGGCTGCCACTCAATGAAAAAGCCCACCCTCTCTTATTAAGCCCGGTGGAGTGACTAAGCATGATCCGGTTATTGTAATTTCGGTTAGACGCCGCATAGCTGACTTGAGTTTGCGCACGCTGGCGACTAGCTCTGGCGTCGATTTGCGTATTGCCACCAATATCACCGAAGGTAAATGTGTTGTAGCGCAGCCCCCACGAAACATCGCGGTTTCGCATTACATCATTTAAACCGCCCCAAAGACCAAACGGAGTAAAACCGTTATCGAGGTTGTCCATAGGCACGCCGTTCAAAAAAGTACTGAAGTGATCATTGTCATAGCCCCGAATACGGAACCGGACAGCACTGAAATTGAAAGAAGCAGCAGAGAAAAACGGATCCCGCCCGGCTGTAAGCAGAGAGGCCACATTTTGATTTCCACCATCTCCCAGATCATTGTCATCTATAGACACGGTGGGGATATTATCTAAGATCCCGTCTTTGACTTCATCGATCAGTGAAGTGTCTTTTCGAGAAGTGGAGTCTGTTTGAGCTATCCCCTGGAAAAAAAGGCATAAGGTGAACAGCAACAGCAGTAATAGTTTTGGCATGGGGGCATTTTTAACAAGCTGCCAAAGATATCTTTCTTGACCTATATCTTATTCAAAAGTTAGACACATTATAATTTGTTAATGAGTAGGATAACCCCTTGTTTTTGAATGAGTAATAAAATTTGTAATATTGCGATACCTAAATCGACTTCATGAAAAAGCGGCTGTACTTTGCCCTGATCCCGATTCTGCTGGCCTCACCGGGATTGCTTGCCCAAAAACAAGCCTATAAATCTGCCGTAGTCGCTTTTTACAACCTGGAAAACCTTTTTGATACGGTAGACAATAAACAAATTAATGATGAAGAGTTTCTGCCAAACGGCATCCGGCGTTATAATACCCCGATCTACTTGGATAAGCTAAAGAAACTAGCCTCTGTTATTGCCCAGATCGGCGTCGAATTCAATCCGGATGGTCCTGCCATTTTAGGTGTTGCAGAAATAGAAAATGATACGGTCTTGAAAGACCTAGTCCGCCAACCCCTGATCGCCGGCAGAAACTACCAGTGGGTACACTATGATTCTAAAGATGCCCGAGGCGTGGATGTGGGGCTATTGTATCAACCCCGTTATTTTACGCCCCTTGCCAGTGATAAACTATTCGTTGCCCTTCCTTCTGGTTCTAAGGATGCCTACTATACCAGAGATATCCTTTGGGTAAAAGGACTGTTCGACGGAGAAATTATTCATGTTTATGTGAACCACTGGCCCAGTCGAAGTGGCGGAGAGAAAAGAAGTGAGCCTGGGCGAATTGCCGCAGCGAGTGCCTGCCGCAAACACATGGACAGCATTAGAACATCAGAACCCCATGCCAAAATAGTAGTGATGGGCGACTTGAATGATGACCCCATAAACAAGAGTGTTGCCATGGTCCTTGACGCCAGCGGGGAGACCACTGCGGAAAAAAGCCGCTCACTCTATAATCCCTGGTTAGAGCTGTACAAAAACGGAATTGGCACGCTGGCTTATCAGGATGCCTGGGGGCTATTTGACCAGATTATCCTCTCTAAGAGCTGGCTACCCAAAGAACAAAAAGGATTTTTTTTATATAAGGCGCAGGTATTTAACCGTGAATTCATCAAAGAAAACGACGGCAGATATAAGGGCTATCCCATGCGCACCTGGGACGGCAACAGCTACCGGGGCGGCTACAGTGACCACTTTCCCAGCTACCTCCTCTTACTGAAAAAAGCAGGACAGTAATAGAATATTACTCCCCTTACCTATACGCTAGTAAGAAAAAACAATTCGACTTAGCAGAGGACTTGAAAAAGAAAAATCAGCTCCTGTCACATTTTCCTTTTTTTCTACATATACAAAGTAACGGACCAGCTGGCAGACCCGCATGAGAGAAAAGAAAGAGCAATTTTTAGCACTGTATGAACCGGTGCACCCGTCTTTTGAGCGATTTTGTAAAACACGTGCTTTCGGCCATATGCCCTTCAAGGACCTTATGCAGGATACGGTGTTAATTGCCTATTCCAAGCTTGACCAGGTAAAAGATCCGGATAAATTTCTATTTTTTTTATTTGGAATTGCCACGCGAGTGCTAGCCAATTTTAAAAAAAAGGTAAAGCATATAGACTTAGGAGAAGTTTCTCATTCATATCACTCTCAGTTGCCTGAAGCAGATAAAAAATCCGAAATAGACAATCTCTATCAAGCGCTGTCTTTGCTGCCTGCGGATCAACGAGACGCCCTCGTCTATTTTGAAATAGTTGGCTTCTCGGTACGAGAAATAGCCCATCACCAAAATAAATCAGAGGAGGCAGTAAGACAATCCTTGTCTCGAGGCAGGAAAAAACTTCTTGAGCTACTTAAAAAAAGTGCTGAAAATAAAATTTCGACACCATGAATGATGAATCACTACAAAGTTTATTCAACGAAATAAAAAATACTCCTCCTGCGACTAGCGTCCATGACGTCTCGGCATGGCTGGACGCTGCTCCAATTATCGCACCAAAAACAAATGGATCTATCTATTCATTATCAGTTAAAACAATTACAATGACTTCACTTTTTGTAATGGCCATCGCTGGCACAATTTATTTCACCTCAGCTCCTGAAAAAAATGATACTAGCGTCAGCAAAACCCCTGAAAAAGAGAAAACGCTCATGGCTGTTAAAAAGTCTGTTGGACTGGCTG
>JBIIDB010000010.1:0-23587 GCA_044238505.1 Chitinophagaceae bacterium
GCCGGACAAGAAAAAGAGGCTGCCGCACTGGTGTCAGCTATGGAGACGCTGCTGGCGACCGATGATTTTGCGGGAGTAAAAAAACTGATCGAAGAAAATCGTATCAATTGTGCTGTCAGCGGAACGTGCAACTGGACCGATATTCGCCAGTTTAACCTGATGTTCGCCACCGAGTTTGGGGCCACCAGCGGTGACGAAGACAACAAGGTGTACCTGCGGCCCGAGACAGCTCAGGGTATTTTTGTAAATTTTCTGAACGTGCAGAAGACCGGGCGAATGAAAGTGCCCTTTGGTATCGCCCAGGTCGGAAAAGCGTTTCGCAACGAAATTGTGGCCCGTCAATTTGTTTTCAGAATGCGGGAGTTCGAGCAGATGGAGATGCAGTTCTTTGTTCGTCCCGGCACACAGCAGCAGTGGTATACTTATTGGAAAGAGCAGCGCCTGCAGTGGCACCTTGCCTTAGGGTTGCCTGCCGAGAAGTATCGCTACCACGATCATGTAAAGCTGGCCCACTATGCCGATGCGGCCTGCGATATTGAATTTGACTTTCCTATCGGATTCAAGGAGCTCGAGGGGATTCACAGTCGCACCGATTTTGACCTGCGTCAACACCAGGAGTTCAGTAAAAAGAAACAACAGTATTTCGATAACGATGTCGATCCTGCTACGGGTAAGCCCTATGGAAACTATATTCCCTTTGTGGTGGAAACCTCTATCGGTCTGGACAGAATGTTTTTAGCCGTGCTATCTCATGCGTACGAAGAGCAAGACTTGAGCACGCCTGAAAAGAAGGACAGTCGAGTCGTATTGAAGTTTCCCGCCAAACTGGCTCCCATCAAGATGGCTGTATTACCGCTGAATAAAAAAGACGGTCTGCCAGAAATTGCACAAGACATCATCGATACTTGTAAACAAGATTTTCGCTGTTTTTACGAAGAAAAAGATTCCATCGGAAAGCGATATCGCCGCATGGATGCGCTGGGAACTCCCTTTTGTGTAACAGTCGATTATCAGACGAAAGAAGACCAGACGGTGACCATCCGTCATCGGGATTCCATGCAGCAGGAGCGAGTACCGATAGCTCGTCTTAGGGAATTAGTCAACGCGGCCTTATAACTTTTATTGACGGTATCGTTTGTAAAGCGAACCGGCGATCAGCAGGGCTTGAGTTTCGCTGTAAAGTGGCGAAGTAAAGGGGCCTCTTCGGTAATACAAAGTCCTTTTAGTTCGTTTCTTTTTTGATAGACCTCTATAATTACTTCGGCTACATAATCGATATGACTTTGCGTATACACGCGGCGCGGAATGGCTAATCTCACCAATTCGAGGGGAGCCGGTATCAGTTTTCCGGTTGCATCGTATTTACCGAACATGAGCGAGCCGATCTCGACAGTTCGAATACCACCTTCGGTGTAAAGGGCGCACACCAGCGATTGCCCGGGATATTGTTCGACCGGAATATGGGGCAGAAAAGCTTTTGCATCCAGGTATACCGCATGCCCGCCGGCCGGTTGCATGACAGGAACACCGGCTGCCATTAACTTCTCGGTCAGGTATTCCATGCTGCGGATTCGATACTGCAGATAATTTTCGTCCATCACTTCTTCGAGTCCAATGGCGATGGCTTCCAGGTCGCGGCCGGCTAATCCGCCATAGGTTGGAAAACCTTCGGTGATGATGAGCAGGTTGCGACACTCCATGGCCAGTTTCTCGTCGTGGAGCGACAGAAAGCCCCCGATATTGGCAAAGGCATCTTTTTTAGCGCTCATGGTAGCGCCCTGTGCATAGGAGAACATTTCTTGTGCGATCGATTCAATGGAGCGATCGGCATAACCGGCTTCTCTTTTTTTAATAAAGTAGGCATTCTCGGCAAAGCGACAGGCATCGATAAACAAAGGGATGCCATGTTTTTTACAAATAGCACTAACGGCTTTGAGGTTAGCCATACTTACGGGTTGTCCGCCACCGGAGTTATTGGTAACGGTCATAATGACCATGGGAATGTTGGCGATGCCCTTTTCGAGGATCGTCGGCTCAAGTGCCTCAACGTTCATATTGCCTTTGAAAGGAGCCGGAACCAGCGGGTCTTTTCCCTCCGGGCAGATCAGGTCGATGCCTTCGGCACCGGAGAATTCAATGTTGGCTCTGGTGGTATCAAAGAGCGTGTTACTGATAAAATATTTTCCTTTTCCACCCACGGCAGAAAATAAGATCTTCTCAGAGGCTCTTCCTTGATGGGTCGGAATTACAAAGGGCATGCCGGTAATTCGCTTGACCATCCCTTCGAACCGATAGAAGCTCGGGCTGCCCGCGTACGATTCATCTCCTTCCATGATACCGCCCCATTGACGACTGCTCATGGCAGAGGTGCCGCTATCGGTGAGCAGATCGATCAGCACCTGACGCGAAGCGATGGTAAAGACATTGTAATGCGCATCGTGCAGAATCTTGAGTCGCTCTTCTTTGCTATTGAAATAGATGGGCTCAACGGATTTGATGCGAAAGGGCTCAATAATAGTTTTGATAGGCATGGCAGCAATAATTGAAAGATCGCGCCAAAGGTAACAACAATCGGTTGTTTTATCCGTAGATCTCCTGGTGGATACTCTTGCGATCGTATCCCATACCCTTGATAGTGGTGATAGCCTCGTCTATCATATTCTTCCAGCCACAGAGATAAAAATGAGCGGGTGGATGCGACTGACAGATCTCTTGATAGACGGGATGCACATACCCGCTGCGACCACTCCAGGTTTCGCGGGACAATGTGGGATGATAGTGAAAGCCCGGCAGCCGTGCCTCGAGTGCTTTTAATTCAGCGTAGTAGAGCAGGTCTGCCTGGGTGCGGGCTCCAAAGATGAGATGCACTTTATTAATAGCAATTTGATGATTGGCCAAATGATGGACCATACTTCTAAAAGGAGCGATGCCGGTGCCGGTGCAAATGAGCAATAGCTCCTTATCGAGTTCTTCCGGCAACGTAAATACGCCAAGGGCTCCCCGCAGCGTTAGCTCAGTGCCCACATGGGCTTCGTTGAAAAGATAGGTAGTGCCCAATCCGTTCTCTACTTTAACGATCACCAATTCGAATACATTGCTGCCATCGGGCCAGGATGCGATCGAATAACTACGCCAGCGTTTGTTGGGTTTTTCGTGAATAGGCAGATCTAGTGTTACAAATTGCCCGGGTTTGAAATCAAAACGATCCAGTTCCGGAATCTGTATCCAGAAGCGACGAGTAGAGGGGCTACAGTCTTCTGTTTTGATGATGACGCCTTTTTGCCACGGTAGCAGGGCCATATACTTGTTTGTACTAAAGATAATAAAATAATCGGGCTATCTTTGCAGATCGCAGACATGGTTGTTCAGGATTTGTTGGCCGCCTACAGTAACACCCCCCGTCATTTTCAATTGACGGAAAGGCTTGCTATGTCTGCTGCGCAAGTGACCGTTCTCGAAGGCCTGCAGGGATCATCAGCTGCGTTTGTGATCGCAGCGGCCTTGCAGCAAGACGCACTCTCCTCGTATAATCATCTGATTATCTGTAACGATGCCGAAGAGGCTGCCTATTTTCACAATACCCTCGAAAGCCTGACCCAGGCCCTGGATTGTTTTTATTTTCCCTCTTCGTTTAAGAACAACAAGAATTTTCAGCTGCTCAACCCCTCGCATGTTATGCTGCGTACCGAGGCGCTTACCCGGTTGGCTGAGCGGGCCGATGCAACGGGGGGCTTGCGCAAAAAAATACTGGTTAGTTATCCAGAGGCCGTGGCCGAGAAAGTGGTAGTACCCGAGTTGCTCTCTGCGCGGATCATTTCGATAAAGACCGGAGCCTCTATAGATGTTCCGGCCTTACTGCTGCAACTTAGTGAGTACGGGTTTGAACGCGTTGATTTTGTATACGAGCCCGGACAATTTGCCGTACGGGGCGGTATTTTGGATATCTACTCCATTGGCAACGATAAACCCTATCGTATTGAGCTCTTTGGTCACGATGTAGATTCAATCCGTATCGTAGACCCGGAGACACAGCTGAGCGAACGAAAACTCTCGCAGGTCAGTATTATTCCCCGTATCGATACGCAAACCGAATCCACCCATCAGATCGCCTTACTCGATTTTTTACCTATCAACACGCTGGTCTGGATACAGGACCATCAGTTTTGTATGGATCGTATTGCCGACAACCAGGAGTCGTTTGTGCATTTTAGTAAGCTGGTCGAAGCGCATCCACTCCAAGGCGACATAGCGGAGGATCGCGAAGAAAAGTGGATACAGCCGGTGGCGGCTGAACGCATCATTGGGGCCTCCGCATTCAGCGAAGCGCTTGCCATTCGGCAATTGATTTGTTGGGGAGGCGGTCAAGCAAGTGACGCTCGATCGAATACGACTACAGTGGCAGCCAGACCAGGGCACCGTGAGGGCCATAAGGGGTTAGGGACGACTTTTGTTATTGAGCATAACACCAAAGAGCAGCCTTCCTTTAATCGCCAATTCGAACGATTGATTGCTGACCTGAAAAATTGGGAGGCCAAGCAATACCAATTGCATATTTTTTCGGACAGTGCCAAGCAACTCGAGCGATTGCAATCCATCTTTGATGATCTGTCAGCAGGTGTGGTCTTTCACCCTCACACGCAGGCCATTCACGAAGGATTTATTGATCATGATCTGAAATTGATTTGTTACACCGATCATCAGATCTTTCAACGATATCACAAGTACAAGGTCAAGCAGGCCTATAGCAAGAATAAGGCCCTTACCCTACGCACCCTGCGTGAGTTGCAACCAGGCGATTTTGTAACCCATATCGATCACGGGGTGGGGGTCTTTAGCGGCTTGCAAAAGATAGAGGTGAACGGGCGCTGGCAAGAAGCTGTACGATTAGTTTATCGAGATTCGGATATCCTGTATGTGAACATCAATAGTCTGCATAAGATCGCTAAGTATTCCGGGAAAGAGGGTACGGTACCTAAGATCAACAAACTTGGCAGCGATGTGTGGAACCGATTAAAGGAGAAGACCAAAACAAAGGTCAAAGAGATTGCTGTCGACCTGATCGGTCTGTATGCCCGTCGTAAAGCGCAGCAAGGGTTCAGTCACTCCCCCGATAATTATCTGCAACATGAGCTCGAGGCCTCTTTTATCTATGAGGATACGCCCGATCAAAGTAAAGCCACGGCCGATGTAAAAAAAGACATGGAGTCTCCTTCACCCATGGATCGTCTGGTATGCGGCGATGTGGGATTTGGGAAAACCGAAGTGGCGATCCGTGCCGCTTTTAAGACCTGTGTGGATGGCAAGCAAGCCGCTGTACTGGTGCCTACCACTATTTTGGCCTTTCAGCATTATAAGACATTCAAGGATCGGTTGAAGGACTTTCCCGTTACGGTCGATTATATTAATCGGTTTAAGTCGGCCAAAGAAAAGAAACAGACTCTCGCCTTATTAAAAGAAGGAAAGATCGATATCATTATCGGCACGCATGGACTACTGGCTAAGGATGTAAAATTTAAAGACCTGGGGCTGCTGGTTATCGACGAGGAGCAAAAGTTCGGAGTGGCCCACAAGGAAAAGATCAAGGAGCTACGTACCGTGGTGGATTGTCTTACCCTCACCGCCACGCCTATTCCGCGTACACTGCAGTTCTCGCTGATGGGTGCGCGCGATCTGAGCATCATCAATACCCCGCCCTCTAATCGGCAACCCATTCAGACCGAAGTGCTGGTCTACAACGAAGATGCCGTGCGCGAGGCCATCTATTTTGAATCCGAGCGGGGCGGACAGGTTTTCTTTATTTACAACCGCGTGGCCGGACTGCCCGAAATGGCCGGCATTATCCAGGGGCTCTGTCCCGATCTGCAGGTGGGCTATGCCCATGGACAAATGGAGGGCCATGTACTGGAGCAGCGCATTTTAGATTTTATTGATCGCAAGTATGATGTACTCGTCTGTACCAACATCGTAGAGAGTGGGGTAGATATTCCCAATGTCAATACCATCATCGTCAATAACGCCCACCAGTTCGGACTCAGTGATCTGCATCAGTTGCGGGGGCGGGTAGGGCGAAGTAATAAAAAAGCATTTTGTTACCTGCTGGCTCCGCCCATGAGTACGCTGCCCAATGACTCCCGAAGAAGATTGCAAACGCTTGAGCAGCACAGCGAGCTGGGTAGCGGTTTTCAGATCGCCATGCGTGACCTCGATATTCGCGGCGCAGGAAATTTACTGGGTGGCGAGCAAAGCGGATTTATGGCCGAGATTGGATTCGAAATGTATCAGAAAATTCTCGAAGAGGCTATTCGAGAGCTCAAACGAAAGAACTTTAAGGAGCTGTTCCAAGAAGAGATCGCTCGCCAAGATGATTTTGTACAAGATTGCACTATCGACACCGACCTTGAGATCTTGATTCCGGATGTGTATGTAGAAAGTATCACAGAGCGCTTATCGCTTTACCAGCGGCTGGATAGTTGCGAGACCGACCAGGAGCTCGATCGTATGCGGAGCGAGATGATCGATCGTTTCGGTGCGCTGCCCGGTCCGGTGGAGGAGCTGTTCATTACGGTGCAGTGTCGAAAGTTGGCCGTGCAATTGGGATTTGAGAAAATGAGTCTGAAAGATGAGTTACTGCGTTGTTTTTTTATAAACCGACCCGACTCTCCTTACTTTGAATCGGAGGTCTTTAAAGGCATCATTGAGTATCTGCAAACGCAGACAAGGCGCGGACAGCTCAAGCAAAACGGTCGTAACTTTTTGCTGGTCATCACTGAGGTCAGGGGTATGGCGGGCGTACACCGTTTCTTGTCGGATATGATGCAGCATCTGCAAAAAAAAGAGGCAAGACTGTAACAGCCTCGCCTCTTTTATGTTAAAAGCGGTGGATTACCAACCTTGTTTGGCTACCCCTGCTTTGATGGCGGCCATTGCTTTTTCTTCTCCCATCAGTGTGGTGAGCTTGTTTCCTTTTCCGTCATTACCCTGGGCCATGTAGGCGCCTTTAGCGGTCTTAGTGATAACGGCATCTTGCATTACGACGCCTTTTTCTTTAGTCTTTACATTGTACGCGGTGATTTGTACGTCTGCCATGTTAAAAGGTTTTCTTGGTTTAGGGGCTGAAGGTACAAGTTCCACGGCAGAGAAAAAAACCATATAAATCGGAGTGTTTTCTCGTGGTTTCGCTTCTGCGGAGACTCATATTTACAAAGGACGTTCATGAAATCCTGCGCAGGAAGTAATCTCCCTTTAATCATAATCTTATTTATATGAAAAAATTTATATCTGCGATCGTTTTATTCTTTCTTCTTATGGGCGTGCGGGCGCAAGATCAGCGGGCCACTGACCTGCATCATTGTCTTGCTTCAAATCCTGTGGCACAGGCCTTGATAAAGCCTTATTTTTTGGAGTTTTCTGCGCTCGATGCACAAGTTACGTCAGCCGTACAGGCCCTGATCTCGAGCGAGCGCATCAGCAATCAGGACGGGGTGCTCTGCTTTACTGATCTTGCCGCCGTGGTACGCACGGCCGAATCTTTGCAGGAGTTGGACCAACGGTATGATGAATTTTTTGCTGCTGCGGCCGACGGTCTGGCAACCCGCTTCGCAGCCGAAGGTCTTTGCAACGGGTCTATGAATCCGGATGCATATCGTGAGGCGGTGCTTGACTATCTAGAACTGGAGGTGTTCCGCCCGCAGGATGACAGAGCCAGCGTCTTTTTTGCAAAGCAGCTGGAGTTCGAGTCGGTGCGGGTAGTCATGAATACGGCTGAAAATGAGTGGTTGGCTGCTGCAGGTGACCAACTGACGGGAGACTATCCCGGGTTTGATCAGCCGGTCAACGAAGAATTCTACTGGCCCCTGCTCAATCGCGATTTTGATCTGCGGCTCACCGATCCGGAGCCGGCTTTACAGCAGCTGGCTGTTGCGCAGCGAGACAACCAAAAATTCAAGGAGATCCTGCAATTTATTTTCAACAACTGGACCGAAATCAAGGGTATTTTGGACTGGCTCAATAATAATTTATTTTATGATTGCAAGCCATCGGTCACCGCGCGTGTACGGTTAGACAAGGAAAATATACCTGATGCTCTTTCGCCTGCTGTGAGAAGACAATATCATTATGCTGTTTCGCAAAACGGTGTGCTGATGGATGGCAAAAGTGCGCGCACCCGTATCAAGGCGAGGCTTACGTTATTCAAGAAGCGTCCCGTAGGCTGGGTACGCGACAAAGTTTCGCAGGCAGGAATAAATTACTGCTCGCTGCAATGGAATGCTTGTGAGCAGATCCCTTGGCCCGCAAATGGGGCTCCTTTTAGTCAGGCGGCCAACCACCAGCCCTGTAAGACAAAGCTCAACCAGCAACATCCCTATGCGCTGACTATTCGGGATGTCAACTATGAATTCTTGACGTTCAGGTTATTTTTTAACCAGCGAGTGGTAAAGACCATCTATCTGTTGGGATCGGGTGATTGTGAGTAACGGGCAAGTGCGAAGCTTTTCTGTACGGACAGCTTCGCATCTTTTTAAAAATTTGATGTAACAACTTTTATATGATAAAGGTGACGAACACAAATTTTTTACCAATAAAAGCCTTCTTATGAAACATGCTTTCCTGTTTTTTTCTTTATCCCTGTTATTACTTCTTGGTCGGTTTATGTTACACGCACAAGAGACCCGCCATCAGTTCGGACTGGGCTTGACCAGTAGTTTTTTGCCTGTCAATGATATGTTGATCGGACAGGTGGGGATCGAACAAATACCGCAAGCGACTTTATGGTTCGATTACAACAAATCGATCCGATCCTCCCAAAAGGGGTTGCGTTGGGGTGCTTCTGCTTCGGTCAATTACGAAAAATTTTTTTACACCATCGATCAGCCGTTGCCCTATTTTACGCCGACAAAGGAGTGGTTCGTATTTTTGGCGGGGGGTATAAAGAGCGTTGAGGTATTTGGATATGTAGGCAAGCAGTTTGCGTTGTATCGCTCAGAAAAGTGGCGGTTGTGCCTTTTTTCACGGTTGGGGCCTGTTTTTCACATCAACCCCTACCCAAACTATACGGAGGGCAGTAGCCATCTTCGTGATGACAGATCATCGTCTTTTCGTCTCTACGAAATCGAGTTTTCGAGACCCAATTGGTTTGTGCCCTATCTGCGAGGCGTAGCATCACTCGATCTGGTCAAACGTTTTAAATCGGGTCTTGAGGTGGGCATAGCTCCCCAAATCTCCTTCGCGGTTTTTTCACAAGACAACGCGATTTTTATTACCGTGCTTGATGACCCTGCCTACCGGAGTCTCGGGAGATTTAAGATCAACAGAGGTTTCTATGGTATCAATTTTATCATCGGAAAGTAACGGTAATGAAATTCGGTGTGCAAAAAAGAATCTTTAGGTGCCGGCTGTTGCTGGTCTGCCTGCTGGTGTGTCTCTCCTTTTTGTTGGCCTATGGTCATGGTACCGGTGCTGCCGCCATCACCCTGCTTGCGTGCACTCCTGTTTCGGATACGCTCCGAAAGCAAACGACACCTCCGCCGGATCGACCCGAGCTATTCAACGCCGGCTTTATTGATATAGTGAACAGTGGACAAGTAGCAGCGGCAGCACGTTTGGTAAAACTGCAGATTGGGGAGCAAGGTAAATTCAGTTTGCCCCTTTCTGTCTATGGCGGAGTTAGTAATACCTCCTTTGCCGCAGGCTCTTCTTCTTCGGTGCTCAGGGGCAATGAGCATTTGATCAATCAATTTATCACTCCGTTAAGCGGATTACTCAATCTTAGCGTAGAGGGTATCTGGTTTATCAAGCCCCGCAGTTCGGTTACAAAATGGGGATTGCTGTATCAGCTGGGAGAGCGTGTTCTTACCGGTCATAAAGTTTCTTCGCCCGGATTTTTTTCAGCACAGCGTCCACTCCATTTTATAAACAGTTATATGGTTGCAGGGCTTTATTTTCAGACAGGCGCCTGGGAAAAGACCAGTCCCAAAAACATCGGTGTCTGCTGGTTGGCTTTACGCTATCATCTTTGTTACACCGGCAAAGGTCAACTTCAACAATTCTTACCGGCATTTGCGGGCCAGGGTCTGTACAGCGGGTATTCAATGGGCATGGGCGTGCGAGTCAATACGCTGATCAATCTAAAGGCCGTGTACTACCAATATCAAAAAGCCCCGGAGCCGGATTATTTACTGCCGATCTATCAGTTTTCTTTTAATTACACGGTGAGTGGCACTCGCTCCTAGATATCAAGCTTAGCGTAACGAGCATGGCTCTCAATGAACTCGCGGCGGGGGGCTACCTCGTCTCCCATCAGCATGCTAAAGATGCGGTCGGCCTCGGCAGCACTATCGATGGTCACTTGCTTGAGCGTGCGTGTGCCGGGATTCATAGTCGTATCCCAAAGCTGATCGGCATTCATCTCGCCTAATCCTTTGTAGCGCTGTATGCCTACGGACTCATCTTTACCGCCCCCGATCTTTTCGACCAGTGCTTTTCGCTGCTCTTCGTTGTAAGCATAAGCCTGCTCTTTGCCCTTTTTGACCAAATACAGCGGGGGTTGTGCAATGTACACATAGCCCTGCTCGATCATGGCTTTCATATAGCGGAAGATAAAGGTCAGAATAAGTGTGGCGATATGCGATCCGTCCACATCGGCATCCGTCATGATGATCAACTTATGATAGCGAAGCTTACTCATGTCGAGTGCCTTGGGATCTTCGGGAGTTCCGATCTTAACGCCAAGGGCGGTGAACATATTCCGGATTTCCTCATTATCGTAGATCTTATGCTCCATGGCTTTTTCTACGTTGAGTATCTTTCCTCTCAGCGGTAAGATCGCCTGAAAACTCCGGTCTCTTCCTTGCTTGGCGGTGCCTCCAGCCGAGTCTCCCTCGACCAGAAATAATTCGCAACGATTGGGATCGCGATCGGAGCAGTCGGCAAGCTTTCCGGGCAGTCCGCCTCCGCTCAACACCGATTTACGTTGCACGAGCTCGCGTGCTTTGCGCGCAGCGGCACGGGCTTGGGCGGCTAGTATTACTTTAGCCACGATGTTCTTGGCTTCTTTGGGATTTTCTTCGAGGTAAGCCTCTAATACTTTGGAGACCGTACTGTCGACCACACCCATCACTTCGTTGTTGCCGAGTTTTGTCTTGGTCTGCCCTTCGAACTGCGGTTCCGGAACTTTTACCGAGATAATGGCGCTGAGTCCTTCCCGAAAATCATCTCCTTCTATTTCTACCTTCGCTTTTTCGAAAAGACCGTTACGGTCGCCATAGCTTTTAAAAACGCGGGTCAGGGCGCGACGAAAGCCCGATACGTGTGTACCACCTTCGATGGTATTGATATTGTTGACGTACGAGTAGATATGCTCGTTGTAGCTATCGTTATAGCTGAGGGCCACTTCGACGGCTACGTTCGTGGTATCATCTTTGCCCTCTACGGCGATCACCTTCGGAATAAGCGGACTGCGGCCGGCATTACTATCGAGCATCTCTACGAATTCGACGATACCGCCTTCGCTGTAAAAGGTTTTTTCGTAGGCCACTCCGTTCTCTACCTCGCGCAGGTCACAAAGATGGATCCGAACTCCGCGGTTCAGGTAGGCCAGTTCGCGCAAGCGTCCCTCTAAGATCTCTTTATTGTAGGTGGTGGTAATAAAGATGCTTCCATCGGGCCAGAAATGAACACGAGTGCCTGTACTATCACTGGTGCCGATCTCACGCACGGCATACTGCGGTACGCCGATCTTGTATTCCTGTTCAAAAACTTTTCCTTCACGCTGTACCGTTACATGCAACTTAGTGCTGAGCGCATTGACGCAACTGACCCCCACACCATGCAATCCCCCCGATACTTTGTAGGAGTCTTTGTCGAATTTTCCGCCGGCATGCAGTACGGTCATCACCACTTCGAGGGCCGATCTCTTTTCTTTGGTGTGCATAGCAGTGGGAATACCCCGACCGTCATCCTGCACCGAAACAGAGTTGTCTTCGTGAATGGTAACCTTGATGTTTTTGCAGTAACCGGCCAGCGCCTCGTCTATGGAGTTGTCGACCACCTCATACACCAGGTGATGTAATCCCTTAACGCCGATGTCTCCAATGTACATGGCAGGCCGTTTGCGAACCGCCTCTAATCCTTCTAAAACCTGTATACTGTCGGCACTGTATTGCGCGTTGGAAGCTCTTTTTTCCGGCTGATTTTCGATGCTCATAGGGTTGGTTTCTCGCTGCTTTTTTGACCCCTTTTTCGGGTACTTGCAAATCTACTGAAACCCCTCGGGGAAACCCTTTTTTTGGCGTCCTTTTTTGGCCCTTTTTTGCCCTGTTTTCGGGCCCGTTTTTGACTGCTATTTTTTCACGATCTGGGCTACCAGATCGGCCTCGGCGCAAACCTTTCCACCCACGTAGATTGTGCCCTTCATTTCACAGATGCCGCGGCGGATGGGGGCTGCCAGCTCCATCTTGAGAAGCAGGGTATCGCCGGGTTTAACCATTTGCTTGAACTTGCAGTTGTCGATCTTGAGAAAGTAGGTATTGTATTCCCCTTCGCCACTCAGGTTGATGGCCAGGATACCGCCGCACTGGGCCAGGGCCTCGATTTGCAGCACACCGGGCATCACGGGATTGCCCGGAAAATGTCCCTGAAAGAACCACTCATTAAAGGTGACGTTCTTAACGCCCACGATATGGGTATCGCTCAGCTCGATCACTTTATCGACTAAGGCGAACGGAAAGCGGTGAGGCAGGGTCCTTTCGATATATTGATGATCGAATACGGGAGGCACCGATGGGTCGTAGGTAGGTACATCACGCGTATGTTTATTCTTTTTGATGTATTGTTTGATCTTACGCGCAAAGGCCACATTGCTGCTATGCCCGGGACGATTGGCAATAATGCGCGCCTTGATGGGATAGCCGATCAGGGCCAGATCTCCTACTACATCCAGAAGTTTGTGGCGGGCCGGTTCGTTAGGGAAACGAAGGTCTAGGTTGTTCAGGTAACCTTCACTTTTCACCTCGATCTTTTCTTTCTTGAATATTTTTTTGAGCCGCTCCAACTCTTCGCCCTCTACGGGTTTGTCTACCACCACGATGGCATTGTTGACATCCCCTCCCTTGATCAGGTTATTATCGATGAGCGCTTCGAGCTCGTGTAAAAAACAAAATGTGCGACACGTGGCGATCTCTTTTTTAAAATCACGGATGGACTTTAACCCGGCGTGTTGTGTACCCAGCACCGGCGAATTAAAATCGATCAGCGTGGTAATCTGGTATTCCATGGCAGGCATCGCCACCATTTCTACCCGCTTACCCTCGTCGTAGTGAAAAATATTTTCGTCGATGCTATACCATACCTTGGCTGCATCTTGTTCTTGTACACCGGCTTTTTCGATGAGCTCTACAAAGGGGCCGGAGCTTCCGTCCATGATCGGGATCTCGGGGCCATTGATCTCCATGAGGCAATTGTCCACGCCCATGCCCACGAGGGCGGCCAACACATGTTCTACGGTGCTTACTTTAACGCCTTCGCTCTCGAGGGTTGTGCCCCTACTGGTATCAGTGACAAGGTCGCAATCTGCTTTGATAATGGGTTGATGGGGAAGGTCAATGCGTTTAAACTGAAAACCAAAACCCGGGTTGGCCGGATGCAAGGTCAGATCGGCCAGGATACCTGTGTGCAGTCCTGTACCGGAAATGGTAACAGCCGAACTGAGGGTATGTTGCTTGTCAGGATTAAAGGTTTTGGCCATGGGCGGGCAGATTAGTATCTGCAAAGATAACACTTACCCCAGGCATGCGAAATAGGGCTTCTATTTTTCTGATTTCAAACTCTTTATAATATTCTCGAGTTCCTTGATTCGCTTTTCCAGCTCAGGAAGCTGTCGAACAAGGGCCTGGCTTCTGAGACTCTGGGTGTAATCAGCGGCGGGGGTTCCGGTTACGGCCTTGCCTTTTTCGATCGATTTGGTAACTCCGCTCTGGGCGTTGACTTTAGCGGCATCCCCTACTTGAATATGACCCACGATACCGGCCTGTCCTCCGATCATCACCCCTTTGCCGATCTTGGTGCTGCCACTGATGCCGGCCTGTGCGGCGATCACAGTACTATCACCCACTTCGACATTGTGAGCAATCTGGATCAGGTTATCGAGCTTGGCCCCCTTTCGAACAATAGTGGCACCAATGGTGGCTCGGTCAATGGTAGTATTAGCGCCTATCTCCACATTGTCTTCGATGATTACGTGGCCGATCTGCGGTACTTTTTGCAAACTGCCATCGGCCTTTGGTGCAAAACCGAAGCCGTCACTACCGATAACGGTGCCGGCATGAATGATAACGTTACTGCCTAGCTGACACTGGTGATAAATTTTTACCCCGGCGTGCAGGACACAGTTTTCTCCAATGGTTACGTTGTTTCCGATAAAGCAGTGGGGGTAAATCTTGCTGTTTTTTCCAATGGTGACCTCTTGACTGATATAGGCAAAAGCGCCTATAAATACGTCTTCTCCAATCGTAGCGCTCGATGCAACATAGGAAGGTTGCTGAATACCCGTCAGGTTCGATTGCTGCATTTTTTGGTAAATGTCCAGCAGGGTGGCAAAAGAAGAGTAAGCGTCATTGACCCGCAGCAATGTAGCCGCTACCGGCTGACGTAAAACAAAATCCTTGTTGAGAATAACGAGCGAGGCGTTCGTAGTATAGAGATGCTCCTCGTATTTAGGATTGGCCAAAAAAGAAAGCTGTCCGGGCTGCGCTTCTTCTATTTTGCCAAATGCATGAACAGATACCTCGGCATCTCCCTCGATAGTGGCCCCGATGAGCGAAGCTAGTTGGGCGGCGGTAAACTGCATCATAGGCGAACGATTCTGTTTTTTAAAGAAGTGCTGGTTAGCAGGCCCTTCTTTTTAGTAGATCTTACTATGCCCCGGATAACAAATATATTCTTTACTGATTTCTCCAAAGGCCAGACTGCTGCCGTAATTGATGAGCGCATTGTCGACCTCCGAGATATCTTTTACCGTGCCGTCCTTGAAGAGGATATGGATTCTTTCGTCTTTGGGATTGTACGTGGTGTTGCTGGCTTTGCCGGTAAATACAAAATAGCCCGCTTCTTCTTCTGTGATGCCCAACCGAAGAGCCGTTTCTTTTCGAAGTTCAGCTAATCGCGATGGGGCGATAGGCTCTTTCAAGAATCGGATCTTGAGCAGTTTTCGTTCAGTGACCAGACGGCTTAGGGTAGAAAGAACTTTATCGGGGTGATGACACCAGTTTTTGATGCTGGCCATCACATCGTGATCATCAAGACGGCAAAAGCGATCCAAATGCTGCTTGATGATGGCCCCGGCTTCGCGATTTTGCAAGAAAAAGTCCAGATCGGCGCTGGCGGCCTGCAGGGGAACGCCCTGCTGTAAAAGCTCGAGCACCCGCTTAAAGATCAATACCACCGACATCTCGGCACTCACCACCGTTTTATGCAAGTAGACTTGCCAGTACATCAGTCGGCGGCTGATCAGGAATTTCTCGATCGAAAAGATCGCTTTCTCCTCTACCATCAGCGCCCCCTCCTTTACGGCCAGCATCTTTAAGATGCGGTCATAGCCGATGACTCCTTCGGCAACCCCGGTAAAGAAACTGTCGCGGTTTAGGTAATCCATCCGGTCCACATCGAGTTGTCCGGAGATAAGCTGGTGCAAAAAGCGTTTGGTATAAGTGTCGGTAAAAATAGAGATAGCCGTACTGAGTTGTCCGTTAAAATGTTCATTGAGATGCTCCATGATGAGCAACGACAGCGTTTCGTGATGCAATCCGGGAATCAGCACTTTTTCGAGGGCATGCGAAAAGGGACCATGTCCGCCGTCGTGCAGCAGGATGGCCAGCTTGGCACCCAGTTCCTCTTCTTCGGTAATGGGCACGCCTTTGCTTTTTAATTCAGCCAGCGCAATACCCATCAGATGATAGGCGCCCAGCGAGTGATGCAGTCTGGAATGCATGGCTCCGGGATACACCAGGTGCGCAAAAGCCATTTGGTGAATGTTGCGCAGCCGCTGGTAATAGGGGTGCGAGATCAGCTCCAGCACCAGCGGGTGGTCGATGGTAATGAATCCATAGACCGGGTCGTTGATGATTTTTCTGACAGGGGCAGGGGTAGGCATAATGTTAAAGCCGGCGGGGCCAGTCTTCAAAAATACAAAGGCTGGCTTTAAAAAGCTAAATTTGAAGCCATGGCACTGGCAAGGATCATATGGGTCGACGACGAGATCGAGAGCCTTCGTTCGCAGCAACTTTTTTTAGAGAACAAAGGCTATCAGGTCGAGACCTTCACCAATGGTTTCGAGGCAATCGATTATGTGAAGGAACATCAGGTCGATGTGGTATTGATCGATGAGAGTATGCCCGGCATCACCGGCCTCGAAACGCTCGCCAAGATCAAAGAGATCAATCGTTCGTTGCCTGTAGTGCTCATCACCAAGAACGAAACCGAGAATCTGATGGACGACGCCATCGGCTCACAGATCAGTGACTACCTGATCAAGCCGGTCAATCCCAACCAAGTATGGCTCAGCTTAAAGAAGATCATCGATAATAAACGCTTGGTAGCCGAAAAGACCACCTCGGCCTATCAACAACAGTTTCGTCATCTTTTTACCGCACTCAACAGTAATCCCGACCACCGCGAGTGGAGAGATATCTATAAAAAACTAGTCTACTGGGAGCTGGAGATGCAGCGTACCGACAGTCCCGAGATGCAAGAAGTACTGCAAACCCAGAAGGCAGAGGCCAATACCGAGTTCTTTAAGTTCATCAGCAAACAGTACGCAGGTTGGATACAAGAGCCGGCGTCGGCACCTGTCATGAGTCATACCTTGCTGCGCAACAAGGTCATTCCGCAACTCGAAAAAGAGGTGCCACTTTTTTTTATTCTGATCGATAATTTGCGATTCGACCAGTGGAAGGCCATCGAGCCGGTCCTCTTGCAGAATTTCAGACGCACCGAAGAAGACAGCTTCTACAGTATTCTGCCTACCGCCACACAATATGCGCGTAATGCTATCTTTTCGGGCTTGCTACCCGTCGATATGCAAAAGCAATACCCGCAGTATTTTAAACACGATGAGGAAGAGGGCGGCAAGAATTTGTTCGAAGAGGAGTTGCTTCGCACCCAGCTGCAACGCCTTGGAATGGCATCGTTGCGGGTGCACTACACCAAGGTGCTCAACAATCAATCGGGCCTCGAACTGCAACAACAGATTCATAATCTGCTGGGCAATGACCTCAACATCATCGTATACAACTTTGTAGATATGCTCAGCCACGCACGTACCGAGATGGAAGTGCTCAAAGAACTGGCCGGAGATGAGAGTAGTTACCGAAGTGTAACGGCCTCTTGGTTTGAACATTCTCCCTTACACCAGGCACTCAAACGCATAGCCGACAAGCGATGCAAGATTGTGTTGGCCACCGATCACGGCAGCATTCGGGTCCATACGCCCTGTAAGGTGTTGGGGGATAAGCAGACCACTACTAATCTCCGGTATAAGCACGGGCGCAACCTGCAGTACGAGCCAAAAGATGTGCTGGCTTTTCGCAATCCCTCACAAGCGGGCCTGCCCAGTCCGGCTATCAATTCCTCCTATATTTTTGCCAAAGGCGACCATTATCTGTGCTACCCCAACAACTACAATCATTATGTCAATTATTATCGAAATACTTTTCAACATGGCGGTATCAGTTTAGAGGAAATGATCGTGCCCGTCATCACCCTACAATCGCGTACCTTTGTAAATCCGTATGAAGTACAACCAGACAACCCTTGATAAATTAGAGGCCATACCCGAACAGGCCGGCTATATTCTGCGCTACGAAAGGGGAACCTTTCAGAGTGGCTACTGCATCTTGGAATCCAAAAAAGTAGTCGTGCTCAACAAGTTTTTACCTATTGAGGGACGCATCAATACCCTCATAGATCTTATTCCCCAGCTGTCTATCGATCCGGGTTTGCTGTCAGAGCCGTCCGCCAAACTCTTTGATGAAATTATTCTCATGCGGGCATGAACTGTCCTCCGTTGCAGATCAGTTTTTTGGGTACCGGCACCAGTGGCGGTGTTCCCATGATCGCCTGTGATTGCTCGGTTTGCTCCTCGGCTGATCCGCGGGACAAGCGACTTCGGTCCAGTATTTTGGTGCAGTCGCCCACTACGACACTGGTGGTCGATACCGGTCCTGATTTTCGCTACCAAATGCTTCGCAAAAAAGTACGTCACCTCGATGCGGTCGTATTTACGCATCCGCACAAAGATCATTTGGCCGGTCTCGATGATATCAGGGCCTATAACCATTTTGGGCAAAAGCCCATGCAGGTGTTTGCCGATTCGCTGACCGAAGAAGCACTTCGCCGCGATTTTTATTACGTTTTTGCTGAGTCGCGTTATCCCGGCATTCCGGAGTTGCAACTCCAAACCATTACCGAGTCTCCTTTTTGGGTAGGAGATATTCCGGTGCAACCCATTCAGGTCTGGCATCACCGTATGCCGGTACTGGGGTTTCGCTTTGGACACTTTACGTATATAACCGACGCAAACCGTATCGAAGAAGAGGAGCTGCAAAAAATAAAGGGTAGCCAGGTGTTGGTCCTCAACGCCCTTCGCAAAGAAGAGCATCTTTCTCACTTTACGCTCTCGCAGGCTGTAAGTCTGATTCAGCACTTGCAAGTGCCGCAAGGCTATCTAACGCATCTTTCTCATCAAATGGGATTGCACGCCGCTGTCTCCGAAGAGTTGCCTTCGGGTATTGCGCTTTCATACGATGGCCTGGAGCTGCAGCTGCCTAAAAAATAATAACTAACAAGTGTTAGTGTACGTAGTGAAAGCCCTATCTTAGCAGCTATGAAATTTGAGACCTCCGATCTAACGAAAGAAGTAGCGGCCGCCGCCCGTGAGTTTGCCAGACAACAGATTTTACCGCATGTGATGGAGTGGGATGAAGCACAGGTTCTTCCTGTCGATACCCTGCGAGCGCTCGGTCAATTGGGAATGATGGGTGTGCTGGTCCCCACGGAGTATGGCGGAGCGGGTCTTAGTTATGCAGAATACAAGGTGGTTATTGAAGAGATCGCCGCCGTATGCGGGTCGGTGGGTCTTAGTGTGGCGGCACACAATTCACTGTGTACCGGCCATATTTTAATGGCGGGTAACGAGGCGCAAAAGAAAAAGTGGTTGCCTGCCTTGGCTAGTGCAGCGCAGATCGGCGCTTGGGGGTTGACGGAGGCCAATACAGGAAGCGATGCGGGCAATATGCGCTGCACCGCCGTGCGAAAAGGAGACCAGTGGGTCATCAACGGTACCAAAAACTGGATCACGCATGGTATCAGTGCCGGAATAGCCGTTGTGCTTTGTCGTACCGGAGAGCCGCGCACCAGCAATAATTGTACAGCCTTTGTGGTAGAAAGAGGAACACCCGGATTCAAGGCCGGAAAAAAAGAAAATAAATTGGGCATGCGTGCCAGCGAGACGGCCGAGTTGGTCTTTGAAGATTGTGTGATCGCTGATGAGAACCGCTTAGGAGAGGTGGGCGATGGATTTAAGCAGGCCATGAAGATCCTCGACGGAGGACGTATTTCTATTGCGGCGCTCTCCCTAGGGATCGCCCGGGGTGCTTATCAGGCCTCGCTTCGTTATGCACAAGAAAGACAACAGTTCGATAAGCCGATTGCGAGTTTTCAAGCTATCTCTTTCAAGTTGGCCGATATGGCTACCGAGATCGAAGCAGCCGACCTGCTGATTCAGCAAGCCTGTGATCTAAAGGATCGCCATTTACCTGTGACCAGCGCATCGGCCATGGCCAAGTACTATGCCAGCGAAGTGGCCGTGCGGGTAGCGACCGATGCTATTCAGATCTTTGGCGGCTATGGTTATACCAAGGATTTTCCGGTAGAAAAATTTTATCGCGATGCCAAGCTTTGTACGATAGGAGAGGGTACCAGCGAAATACAAAAACTGGTTATCGCGCGTCAGCTGCTGAAGGCCTAGCGTACCTCTTGCCAGTCTACTAATTTCTTATAGATGCCGTTTTGTGCGATCAGTTCTTCGTGCTTGCCCCGTTCGGCGATCTTTCCTTTTTGTAAAACGATGATCTCGTCGGCATGACGAATGGTCGACAGCCGATGCGCGATCACGATGCTCGTACGCTGCTGCATCATTTTGTTGATGGCATCTTGTACCAAGCGTTCACTTTCGGTATCGAGCGATGAGGTGGCTTCGTCTAAAATTAAGATCGGTGGATTTTTGAGCAGCGCCCGGGCGATGGTCAGTCGTTGACGTTCGCCACCGCTCAGCTTAGTGCCGCGATCACCGATGTTGGTGTGGTATCCCTGCTCTTTGGCCAGTATAAATTCGTGCGCATTCGCAATACGGGCCGCCTGTTCTATTTCGGCAGCGGTCGCCGAGGGTTGTCCGAGGGCTATGTTGGCGGCAATGCTATCGTTAAAGACGATGGGCTCTTGGGTAACGATGCTCATGAGGCTCCGCAGCGAACGCAAGCTGTAATTTTTAATGTTGATGCCGTCGATGAGAACTTCGCCCGCACTTACGTCATGAAAGCGAGGCACCAGATCGGCCAGGGTAGATTTACCTGAACCCGAAGCCCCCACCAGGGCGATTGTTTTTCCCTTGGGAATCACCAGGTCGATCCCGTCCAGGATCACTGTATCACCATAGCTGAATTGTACCTGTTTAAATTCGATCGATCGGGTAAAGGCTGGTATCGTTATAGCGTCGGGGGCCTCTTTGACGGTGATCGGCGCATTGAGGATCTCCTCTATCCTGCCAATGGCAGCCGATCCCTTTCGCATATTGCTGAATGAGGTGGCCAGTGCCTTGGCCGGATTGATCATGTTGTAGAAAATACCCAAAAAGCCAATAAAAACGGCTGCATCCAGTAGCTGATCTTGCAACACGAGTTTTCCGCCGTAGTACAATACGGCTGTAAACAGGGCGACTCCCATCACCTCAGAGAGCGGAGAGGCCAGGTCTCTTCGGTATCCGATGCGATTGCGGGCTTTGCGCAGACGATCGTTGCCCTGCCGGAATTTATCACGCAGCACACCCTCCACCCCGAAGGCCTTGATAACGCGCAGGCCGCCGAGGGTTTCGTCGAGCACGGCCAATGTTTCGCCAAATTTTTGCGCGACCTCTTGTGAGATCTTTTTTAGCGAGCGGGTGATACGACCGACCACCAGCCCTAATACCGGAATCAGCAACAGAATAAACAGGGTAAGGGGTACGCTGATGGAAAAGAGAAACACCAATGTTAGCAGAATGGTCAGCGGGTCGCGTATCCACCCTTCGAGTGCGCCGATCACCGACACTTCAACTTCATTGACATCGTTGGTCATTCGGCTCATCAGGTCGCCTTTGCGTTTTTCATTAAAGTAGCCGATGGGCAGTTGGAGTACTTTATCGTAGAGGTCTTCACGCAGTTGGTTGACCAGTTGGTGCTTAAGGGGGTTGAGCGTATAATAGGCCAGGTATAAAAAAAGATTCTTGCCCAGTATAAAGACAATCATCAGCCAGCAAATGATGGCCAGGGCCGTCAGTTGGCCCGACTGCTCTACTTGTTGTTGCAGAAACTGATTGACAGAATCGAGCACCAGATTTTTTCCGCCGCCCGCCGGAAGTGCCTGTCGGCCTGTAAAAATCAGCTGCAAAAAGGGCATCAGCATGCCGATCGATACAATAGAGAAGAAAATGCTCAGGACGATAAACAGAAAATAGAGTGCAACACGACCTTTGTAATCTGTTAAATACCTAAAAATCCGGGCATAAGATCTCATGGGTGTAGCGGCTGATCGAGGCAAAGTAACTACTTTTACAGGGACCTCAATCAATTAATATGGAAGAAGGAAAAAGACAAAAGCAGATCGCCGGTCTGCTCAACGAAGAAATGAATGATATCTTTCAGCGGCTGGGGCTAACCATGATCGAAGGCGGCATGGTATCAATCTCGTCTGTAAAAGTGACTTCCGATCTGTTGGAGGCCCGTTTCTATCTGAGTTTTTTTCAGGTCAATAATCCGCAGGCGGCACTTCATAAGATCGAAGAGAGACATCACGATATAAAAAAAGAACTGGCGACCCGTGTTCGGCACCAGCTGCGCAGTATTCCGGTACTCAAGTTCTTTCGCGATGACACCCTCGATCATGTCTTTAAGATGGAAGCACTTTTCGAGCGTATCGAAGCGGAACGCAAAAAGCAATCCAAGAAAACCGATTCCTGAACGGCTACCACATGCACTTTCTATTTGCCTGGCGCTATTTTAAAGCCAAGAAGTCGACACAGGCCATCAATGTGATCGCCTGGACCAGCATGGGTGCTATGGTCATCGGCACGGCGGCACTTATTTTGGTGTTGAGTGTCTTCAACGGTTTTGAAGGAATGGTCAAATCGCTCTACTCCTCTTTTTATCCATCGTGGAAACTGATCCCTGTCAGTGGAAAGACACTGACCTTGCGCGAAGAGCAACTAAGGGCTATTGCTGCGTTGCCTGGTGTTACAGCGCTCTCCAGAGTCGTCGAAGAAAAGGCCATGCTGCAGGCCGGAGAAAACCAGACGATGGTGCAGCTTAAGGGAGTTGAGGACAGTTATCGACAAGTGAGCGGAGTGGCGTCACACCTGGTCAATGGTGCATATCGGTTGGGCACGCCCGAGCAGCCTCAGGTAATTATGGGAGCGGGTGTGGCCGACGCGCTGGGTGTTTATTCGGATCGCAATTTGATTCCCTTGACCGTCTACTTGCCGCAGAAGACCGCTACCCTTCAACTCGACTGGACCCGCGATATTCGCATCGGCTCGTTGCAGACGGCTGGTACCTTTATGATCCAGCAGGATTTCGATAACCGCTATGCGATCGTGCCTATCGGATTTATGCAATCCTCGCTGGGTCTTTCAGCTGCTGCGTGCAGTGCGGTAGAGATCGCGACCGCCGCCCATGTCGAAGCGCCGTCTCTTCGGACTTCGCTGCAACAGATCGTGGGATCACAAGGCCGGGTCCTGGATCGCTACCAACAAAACCAAAGTTTGTATGCCGTCATGCGCACAGAGCGCTGGATCGTGTATGCCGTACTTTCATTGATCTTGATAGTAGCCGCCTTTACCATGATCGGCGCACTAACCATGCTGGTACTCGAAAAGCAAAAGGATATTAGCGTGCTGCAAGCCCTGGGCATGGACCGCAGTGGCATACTGCGCATTTTTTTATCGGAAGGTTTGCTGCTGGCCGCCGGTGGAGCCGGTTTGGGTATGTTACTGGCCACTACACTGGCCTGGTTGCAAATCCGATATCATCTGATTCCCCTGCAGGGCGGAAGTTTTTTAATAGATTATTATCCGGTGGCGCTGCGACTCAACGATTTTTTGCTGGTGGGAGCCACGGTCTTACTCATTGCCCTGTTGGCTTCCTGGCTTCCGGCCTACAAAGCGTCGCGCACACCGTTTGCGTTACGGGCCGAGTAATCAGTAATCGCCGAGGGTTTCCGGAAGTTGTGCCAGCGCCTTGGCCAGCTGCTCATCGTTGGGGGCAATACCATGCCATTCGTGCGTGCC
>JBIIDB010000011.1:0-23280 GCA_044238505.1 Chitinophagaceae bacterium
TCTTTTGCAGGAAAGGTAATTGATGCTGCGGCTAAGGAGATCTCTTTTGAAAAGGGAAACTTATCTTTCTCTGATCTTTCTTATACCGGACAAGCGATTCCTGTTTCGTCTGATGTAGCCTGGCTCGATGCCCGTTACGTTGTTTTTCCGCTGCTGCTTAGACCTTGGAGACCGGGTGATTATTTTTATCCGCTGGGGTTACGTAAAAAGAAAAAGATCGCCCGCTTTTTGATCGATCAAAAACGCTCGCTGACTGAAAAAGAAAATATCTGGGTGCTTGAATCGAATAAAAAAATTGTGTGGATCGTGGGTATGCGAATCGATGATCGCGCTAAGATTACGCACAAGACGCAGCAGGTCTGTACCATCCGATTTACGGAGGGCGTTTAAAATTGTCGACTCACTGTAGTTAAAAATTCTTGCCACGGCTGATAGGTTGTCTGTAAATACGAGGCTGTCAGACAGGTAAGCGCTATTCCGGCAAGGGCTCCGCTGATATGGGCGCTATGATTGATGTGGTCGCCTCCGCGTTTTCCCAGCCAGGCCGATAGCAGCAGGTACAGGGGGCCGAAGATATAGCCTGGGATAATGGGTGGAATCAGAAAGAAGCCCATTTTGGCCGTAGGATTCAACAGAATGCCCACAAATACGATGGCACTAACGGCGCCAGAGGCGCCCAGACTTCTGTAGTGTTTGTTTTCTCTGTGCCTGAAATAAGTAGGGAGTAACGAAATCGGCAAAGCGAGAAGGTAAAGTGTCAGGTAGATCATTTTTCCTTGTTCTCCAAACAGCACCTCACGTTGAAATGCCGATTCTACCAGCTGACCGAACAGGAAAAGTGAGAGCATGTTAAAAAGTAAATGCTCCCAGTCGGCATGGATCAACCCGGAAGTAAAAAAACGATACCATTGCTGCCGATGGGTAACAGCCGTCGGATCAAAGATCAATTGATCGGTTATGGTTCGCTGGCCGAATGTCGTGATCGAAACCAGGGCTGTAAAAAGAATGATAACCAGGGTGATGCTCATCGGGCAAAAGCAGTTGGGTTAGGAGTGGTGGTATTTTTCGTTGCGTAAAATGGTAGCCGCTCGGTATAGTTGCTCTGCCAGTATGAGCCTCACGAGTTGGTGCGGAAAGACCAGTGTTGAGAGACTCCAACAAAAGTTAGCCCGCTTTTTTATCATTTCGTCCACGCCGTAAGCACCTCCTATCAAGAAGACAACTCTTTTGGTGCTTTCGTTGGCTCTGGTTTGCAAAAAGGCGGCGAGCCCTTCTGAGCTTAGCGATTTTCCATTTTCATCCAGTAAAACCAGGTAATCATCTTTTTCGAGCCAGTCCAAGATCATTTCTGCTTCCTTGCGGCGCAAGTCCATCTCGCTGAGCATGCCGGTCGATTTGGGCACCGGCAGCAGCGTCCATTCCGTTTTAAAGTAGTGCTGTAGTCGGTCCGTGAATAGTTTTACGCCCTCTTTTATGTAGGATTCATGGGCCTTACCCACCGACCAACAAGCTACTTTCATTATTTAAAAGTAGAGAATATCCTTAACTTTCCGCAATGAAAAAGCAGGTCTTCCTTTTTATTGCGGTCGTTTTTTCGTGGGTGGTCACGGCACAGCGATCCTCGCTTCCGATCGGTGTATTTGACTCCGGCACCGGTGGTCTCACTGTCTTGGAAGCAATCCTCAAACTGGATGCGTTCAATAATCGCACCGGACAGCCCGGTGCGGATGGGGTCCCCGATTTTCAAGGCGAGCATTTTCAATACCTGGCCGACCAGGCCAATATGCCCTACGGAAATTATGCTGCGGCTTCCAAGACCGACCTGCTAAAAGAACATGTGTTGAAAAACATGCGCTTCTTACTGGAAAAAAAAGCAGCTGTCCGTAATGATGATCTTGCCAACCCGTTTATGCCCAGCTCAAAAGATCCGGTAAAAATGTTGGTTATCGCCTGCAACACGGCAACGGCTTACGCATTGGATGACATCAGAAAATTTGTATCGACTTCGGGGCAGGGGAGTGTTCCCGTGGTTGGCGTTATCAATGCAGGTTCGTTGGCGGCGCTCAACTATCAGCAAAAAAGAAAGGGCACCATTGGCGTATTCGCTACCGCAGGAACGGTGGCCTCCAACGGATATCCTCGCTCGTTGCAGCAGATGGCCGATTCGATGGGGTTGGGAAAACTCTCTATTATAAGCCAAGGGGGATTCGGTCTTGCCGAAAGTATTGATCGGGACTGGAGTTTTTTTGCGCCTGATGCCAAGCAGCTGCGGCAGGACTACAAAGGGCCTTCACTCACGCATGCAGCCTATCCCATCGACAGTACCTTATTGAATGTATACGGCTTTGTAAAAACCGGTAACAGCCTGCTCTGTGAATATGATGATCGGGGTCGATGCCTGGAATTGCAACTTAATGACCCTGTCAACTATGTCCGGTATCACTTGGTTTCACTACTCGAAAAAATGCGTCAGCAATCGTATGCCTTGCCGCTCAATACCCTCATTTTGGGTTGTACTCATTACCCTTACTTGCGCGATACCATCGCAGCCGTACTTACTGAGTTGTATCACTACCGCGATAAAGACGGATATCGGTACCAACGGGTGCTGCAGGAGCACGTGGAGCTTATCGACCCTGCTGTTGAAACGGCCAAGGAAGCCTACCTGACCCTTCGTGCGCAACAACTCTCTATCAACGGTGCCTATGCTGTTGCGGACGGTGTCCATACTGTTGAAGATGCGTTCTACATCAGTGTCCCTAATACCCGGCTAAAGGGTATACAACTTCAGCAAGACGGATGGTTCACCAACGAATACAAGTATGGTCGAAATGCAGGCAGTGGTGAAGAGTTTGTTAAGTTCATCCCCTTTGATACCCAAAATATCGCTGCAGCAACCTACGAACGATTTCAGCTGTTGTTGCCGGCCTGTTATGAGCGAATCCGACGTTTTCGGCAGTTAAAGTAAGTGGCTCGTATTACAGGCGCGTTTTGTACCGCGTTTTTCCACTGAAAGCTATTGCTTAATCGCAGGCGTTCCGGCCAGTGTATCTGCTATAGCCTGCCCGTAAAACTTTATCTGTTTGGTTTGGCCGCTTTTAAAGATGATATCTGCATATTTGGTGAATTCCCCTCGCGCGCTACCCGTAAAGCCTAAAGTTACTAACGACGTTTGTCCGGGTGCAATGGGGTCGTTCACCCGGTACTTGGGGGTGGTGCAGCCGCAACCCACTTTTACATCCGCTATCCACAGTGTATCACCGGCCGATATATTCTTGATGTACACATTAAAAGAGGTATTCTTGCCAACAGGGGTAGGGCCCATGTTGTAATTGTCATTGGTAAAACTGGCTAGTTGGTGAATCTCGGTGGTGGTTTTAGTACTGTCAGCCTGCGCCATCAATAAACGGGTCGACAAAAGAAAAAATAAAGGAAGAAATAGGGCACACCGGTACATAGAAAAGAAAAGTTTATCAACAATAAAATTAGCTCAATTCCTTTACTTTTTATTTTTAAAAATGAGTTACATTTACAACGTTAATGTCAAAAATATTTCTTTATGTCTAGCAGAAACGTTGTTCTAAGCCTGTTATTGAGCGCCTCCGCTTTTACAGCCGTTGCCCAGTCCTCTTCGAGGGGCATTTTTGTGATGTCTTCGGATCCTGCCACGCCCATTCAGTATTCTAACCTGCGTGAGGTGGACGCCTCCGGAACAGCCCTTCTCAAGGACCTGTTTGACGTACAACGGAACTATGCCGGTCTGGGATCTGCTGCCGATACACTGGCTACTCCTTTGGGGGGTGCCGTTGCGTCTATGGCCTATGACCAACGTTCTAAACGTATCTATTTCTTTCCGCAATATGCCTCTGAACTTCGATATATTGACCTGGATAAGAAAGGCCCTCGGTTTACGGCGCTTAGCCAGCAATCGTTACACCTGCTCCGCAACCGCAACGATATCGCAAACCAGGTAACGCGCATGACCATTGGAGCAGACGGCTTCGGCTACGCACTTACCAACGACGCCGAGCATTTGATTCGCTTTACCACCACCGGGGTACCTACCATCGTAGACTTGGGTGTGCTGACCGATGATGCCGCTAATAGCGTTTTCGTTAAGTCCAGTTGTACTTCCTGGGGCGGTGACATGGTAGCTGATAAAAACGGTAACCTGATTTTGATCACCCAAAGCAACTTTGTTTTTTCTATTGATATTGACCAGCGGCTGGCCCGCTATCTCGGTCAGATCGAAGGCCTGCCCGCCGGGTTTACTACTAATGGGGCCGCCGTAGATGAGAAAGGAGGTCTGTTACTGAGTTGTGGCAGTTCTCGCACGCTTCAGTTTGCGCAACATCTTTTCAGGGTGAATGATATCCGTCAATTGAAGGCTGAGCCGGTTGATGTCAGCGCTATTCCCGGATTTGGAAATATCTCCGATATGGCCAGTAGTTTTATTTTGTCAGTGCCCGCCACTGCCAGCGCTGAGAAATCTACTGTAGCCGCTACGCCAACCCTTCCTGCTAAAAAAATAGCCGCTGCGCCTTCTTATACCGTTTTCCCTAACCCGGTCAGCACGGGTGCTTTCAGTATTCGTGTTCAAAATATGGCCGAAGTAGGAGAATACACCGTATTGGTATCTGATATGACCGGACGGTTGGTACTGGAGCGCTCTGTTACCATTTCTTCAAAAAACAGCACCCATTCGTTTTCGCTGCCTGCGCTCTCCGCTAAGGGAACATATGTGGTGATGGTGATGGATTACTTTAAGCGCACCGTATTCTCTACCCAGTTACTGGTGGAATAAGCCCTGCACGGCTTCTCGCCGTGAACAGGATTCATTTCGCGATGCTCAATGTTCCTATTCGCATAGGTCGTACCCAAAGCCCTGCACGGCTTCGCCGTCCTTGGGCTTTTTCCCTTGGATGCTTAGGCAAGCAAGCTTGCCACGCCCCAATTGAAAAAGCCCCCAGCACTTCGTGCTGAGGGCTTTGTGACCCCGTCAGGATTCAAACCTGAAACCTTTTGATCCGTAGTCAAATGCTCTATTCAGTTGAGCTACGGGGCCAGACCGGCTACTGTGGCAACAGCGTTGCACAGACGCCAAAGGGGTGCAAATATACACTAAAAACTAATAATGCCAGCGCACAAAAGCTTCGATAGCTGCGTAATGGGTTAGACCCAGATCGGCATAGAGGGAAGCGGTTTTGGCGTTTCGTTCTTCGGCCCGCTGCCAAAATTCTCTCGAATCGGCGCCCTGAAACGGTACCATATCTTTTTGAGACTGGTGAATAAAGATGCCATATCTTTTTTTAAGCACCTGGTCGGGACTCATAGGAACCGCCATTTCGATCTCTTCGATATTCCACTCTTGCCAGGCTCCTTTGTACAGCCATAGCCAACAATCTTTAATCCAGGGATCACCAGCGGCTTTAATACGACGGAGCGCCTCTACCACGGCGTTAAAACAAACAATGTGGGTGCCATGCGGATCGGCGAAGTCGCCGGCGCAATATACCTGTTGCGGTCGAAGCTGGCGAAGCAGCTCCATGGTCAGTTTGATATCCTTTTCGGAGAGCGGTTTCTTCTCGATAGTACCGGTTTCGTAAAAGGGCAAGTGCATAAAATGAATCCGGGACTCGGGTATGCCAACATAGCGACAGGTCGCTTTGGCCTCGCCACGTCGAATAAGCCCTTTGATATTTCGGATCATGGGGGTATCGACCTGATGTGATTTTTTCTTGGCTAAAAACCGCTGTGCATCGGCGAGAATCTTTTTTGTTTTGGTGGTGTTGATGCCGGCAATAGATTCAAAGCCGATGGCAAAATCAAGATAGCGGGTAACAAACTCATCGGTAACAGCTATGTTGCCACTGGTCTGATAGGCTACATGCACCTCGTGTCCTTGGTCGTGCAGCCGCTGAAAAGTACCCCCCATGCTTATGATATCATCATCGGGATGGGGAGAAAAGATAACTACTTTTTTGGGCCAAGGGTCAGAGCGCTCGGGGTGTGCGGGGATCAATACATTGGGTTTGCCGCCCGGCCAGCCGGTCAAGGTATCGCGCAACAGGTAGTACACCTGCAAATTGATCTCGTATACATCGCCCTTTTCCACGAGCAGGTCGCCGAGCCCAAACTCATTATAGTCGCTGCTGGTCAAACTAAGAACTGGCTTTTGGAGTTTGAGGGCCATATTGACAACGGCCTTTTTGATAATTTGAGGCGTCCACTCGCAATCTCCGGTCAGCCACGGAGATTTAAAGCGGGTCAACTCAGCAGCGGCGGCTTGGTCGGTAACAAAGAGAACGTCTTCGTGATTTTGGAGCAGTGACGCAGGAACACTCTCGCTGTCGTCGTCTTCTACGGCTTGTTTAATAACGGGGGCTTTGGCAGAACCCCAAGCCATTAGGATGATCTTTCTGGCTTTTAAAATGGTGCTGATGCCCATAGTGATAGCCAGTCTGGGAACCTCGGCAATGTTGGCGAACTCATAAGCATTCGCCATGCGGGTAGAATTATCGAGTGTAATCAATCGAGTCTTCGAGTAGAGACCCGATCCGGGTTCGTTGAATCCGATATGTCCGTTGTTGCCTATCCCCAATATCTGCAGATCGATTCCCCCGGCCTCTTCGATCTTTTTTTCATACATCCGGCAATGCTCTTTGATTTTATCTTTTGGCGTTTGCCCATCGGGAATATGAATGTTTTTGGGAGCGATGTCGATGTGATCGAACAGGTTCGTTCGCATAAAGCGATGATAGCTTTGCAGGGCCTGTGGCTCGATCGGGTAGTATTCGTCCAGGTTAAAGCTGATGACATTTTTAAAGCTGAGTCCTTCTTCGCGGTGCAGTCGTATCAATTCCGCATACAATGATCGAGGGGTGGAGCCCGTCGCCAGACCCAGCACGCATTTTTCTTTTTTCTTTTGTTTTTCTTTGATCAGCGCAGCGATCTGCTGAGCCACCCAGCGAGATCCGTCTTTAGAGTCCTTTACGATATTTACCGGTATTTTCTCAAAACTGTCGGCAAGGTTGGTAAAGGGTTTCTTAGTGGGCATGAAGGGAATTTACTTACAAAAATAATTTATTAAGTTCAAGGGAAGTGCGGGATTTTGCGGGTTTATGCGTAAATGATCAAAAAATTAATAAACACTGATCTCATCCACAAAAAGCCAAGCGGGCTTTCCTTCTCCGGCCTGGCCGGAGGGAATAGGACCAAAGTTCTTAACTATTACTTTAACAAATCGACACTTTGTATTTAATATCAATTCTTTACTCTTCATTGCATTTTCGGAAAAATCTGCCCGGTTTATCGGAACTGCTTCCAGCTGGCTAAAAAGAGTTCCATCCTCTGAACTGTAGACCTCTATGGCCGAGGGCGGGTAGATCCAACTGCCGGGCTGTTGCAAAAATGAAACTTCTACTTTGGTAAGGGCCGTTTTTTCACCCAGATCGATCACCGCCTCTGCATCTGCGCCGCTGAATCCCAAATAGTCCCTTGTCCGGCTATATCCTTTGTTGGCTTTGATACCGTTGACCAAGGTCAAGGCGCCATCACCGGGATAATTTTTGGCAGCCGGAGTAGCAAGTGTGATTTTTTTTCCGGTCGCCTTATGTAAGTGAAAAAATTGCTCGTACCGACTTTTTACCGCACCCGTACTACTGTCTTTGCTTTGCGCGCGAATAAGACCGCTTTTTGTAATAGGCAAGGCATCACGATAGGGGATGGTGGTGTTGTTGTTTTGAATCCATTCCAGTACCGTGCCTGGTGCTTTGGTACGAAGCGATAGAGCCAACCCTGTGTTGCCCGGTTGGGCCGTAATGCCGGCTGTTATATCAAAGTAGGCCGAACTGGTTTGCACGCCCCATTGCTTATAACGATCGAAGAAAATGGGTAACCGCTTTTCGAAAGCATCCCAGCTTTTTTGTGCGGGCACGGTCCAGCCTACTTCACTTAGCGCAGCGATGCGTGGAAAGATCATATACTGAATTTTGGAGGGATGAGCCATGTACTCGGTCCAGACATTTGCCTGTGTCCCCAAAACATAGTTTTCGTATCCTCCGGCCAGTGCCGGTGGTACCGGATCGTACCGATACACTTTTTCAAGCGAGTTGTATCCTCCTATGGTTACAGAATCTTCGTTTTCGCTCTGCGAATGATCGAAATAGACCGGACTGCCCGGCGTCATGATCACCTCATGTTTTTCTTTAGCCGCTTCTATTCCTCCGCTTTCTCCGCGCCAACTCATCACTACCGCATTAGGCGCTAGCCCTCCCTCTAATATTTCGTCCCATCCGATCAGTGTCTTTCCCTTTTTATTCAGGTAGTTTTCGATCCGCTTTACAAAATAACTCTGCAGTTCATGTTCGTCTTTCAGTTGAAGCGATTCTATGCGTTGCTGACAGCGTTTGCAATATTTCCAGTGATTTTTGGGGCACTCATCGCCTCCGATGTGAAAATAGGAGGAAGGGAAAAGGGCGCTTACTTCGTCGATCACTTTTTCCAGAAAATAAAAGGTAGAGTCGTTGCCAGCGCAAAATACGTCATCAAAGACCCCCCAGGTTTCTTGTACGAGCTTAATGGCCCCTTCTTTTTGGCGTTGGGCAGAGGCCTTCGAGATCATAGTGGCAGGAATAACGGTGGGCTTATCCGGAAAACAGCTCAGCCAAGGATAGGCAGCTATAGCGGCACTGCTATGGCCCGGCATTTCAATCTCGGGAATCACCTCTATGAAACGCTGCTGGGCATAACTGACCACTTCACGAATCTCGGCTTGTGTGTAAAAACCACCATGCGGCGTATTATCGTTTCCCTTGCCGGGGTAACGACCGATGAGGGTACCATTGCGCCATCCGCCCACACTGGTCAGGAGCGGAAATTGCTTGATCTCGATTCGCCAGCCCTGGTCTTCGGTCAGATGCCAATGAAATTTATTGAGTTTATGATAAGCGAGCCAGTCGATATATTGCTTGATAACGGAGACCGGAAAAAAATGTCTTCCAACGTCCAGGTGCATTCCGCGGTAGGTGAATCGGGGAAAATCCTCTATAAAAACAGCAGGACACTCCCAGTTTCCGTTCTTGTTGCGCTGTAACAGCTGTAACAACGTGCGAGTGGCATAAAAGGCGCCCTCCAAATTGCTTGCCTTGATCAAAACGCCCTCCTGACTAACGTTCATTTCGTAACCGGGTTTACCTTGCGGGTCTTTTCCTTTGGTGGTAATACGCACCAGTGCTGTCTCTTGTTTTTGTGCAAGCTGCGCCTGTACGTTCCAGTTTTTTTTGATATCCTCCAGCAAAAGAGAAGTAAAGGCAAGTTGTCCGTCCGGATCCTCTTCTACAAAAACACGTACCGTTTGCGGAAGAATAAAAGTTCCTTTCTGCTCCATGACGCGGTTGGGGTAGGGAACCAGCGGAAGTAGGGATTGAGCTGATCCGGTTAGTGAGCAGGCTACCGAGAATACAATCAGCAACAGGTAGTATCTTGGTGAACAAAGAACTTTTTTCATAATCGGTGATTTAAAAAGGCTAGTGATCGGATAATACCCCGAATTTTCCTTCATTGAAATCGACAACGGCTTGCTCGATCTCTTTCCAGCTGTTCATCAAAAAGGGGCCGTAGGCTGCAATGGGCTCACCCAGCGGTTCGCCCGATAAGACGAGTACAATGCAGTTTTCAGTGGCCGTCAGTTCAAATGCTTCCCCATCATTACGTAGCAATACGAACTGATCGGCTTGCGCCGGTTGATCATTGACCATTACGGACCCATTGATGATGACCAACGCCGTGTTGTAGTGAGAGGGGAATGTTAGGGGACAACTGGCACCGGCTTCCAGTCGTACATTGTATACGTGCAGTGGACTGAAGGTGGCAGCAGGCCCTTTTTTTTCTTTGTAAGCACCTGCGATAATTTCGACCTCTCCTCGTTGTAGCGGATAGCGAGCCATGGCAGCAGCCGGTAACTCTTGGTAGCGAGGGGCTGTCATTTTATGCGCCTTGGGCAAATTGACCCAGAGTTGTACCATTTGAAAAAGCCCTCCTTGCGTCGCAAACTCCTTATCATGGTATTCTTTGTGCAATACTCCGGCGCCCGCCGTCATCCATTGCACATCACCGGCAGCGATCACCCCCTGATTGCCGGCACTGTCGTGGTGAGCGATCTTTCCCTGGTAAGCGATAGTAACGGTTTCAAAGCCGCGATGCGGGTGTACGCCTACCCCGCGGGGGGTATCGGTAGGAGTAAAAGAAAATGGAGAGGCGTAGTCTAGCATAAAGAACGGGCTCATACGTTGCTTGTCTTGAATGACCCCGTCAGGAAAAAAGTGATGTACCCTAAAACCATCTCCCACCATATGAGGAGGGGGCGCAGTAAATACAGCTTCGACTGATCGATTTGACATGTTGTAAAGTTATCGATTGTTTGAAAGTTACTGCCGAGGTATGTGGTTTTTGTTAATAACTCTATCGTACTATCTTTAAGCAATGTATAACCGAAGAAGATTTATTCGAACAACGGCACTTGGTCTGGGTACCGGACTGACTGCCTGGCAAACAGCGAGCGCCACGGCTGCGGCACCTGCGAATGCTGCCCTACCTGATTCGGGCAGCCAGCGAACCCAATCATCCGCTGCCGTATTAAACCCTGTGGTCATCTCTACCTGGGATGCGGGACTTGCGGCCAATAAAGCGGCTTGGACTATTTTAACTGCTAACGGAAGAGCCCTCGATGCGGTGGAGAGAGGTGTTATGGTAACCGAAGATTCACTCAACTGCTGTGTGGGGTTGGGGGCCAACCCCGACCGTGATGGTATCGTAACACTTGATGCCTGTATAATGGATGAAGCCTTCAATTGTGGTGCCGTTGCTTTTTTGGAACGAATCAAACATCCGATTTCGGTGGCAAGGCGCGTCATGGAAAAAACGCCGCATGTGATGTTGGTAGGGGAGGGGGCGCAGCAATTTGCCCTGGCAGAAGGATTTACGCTAGAGCCTCAGACCTTATCGAAATCCGCGCAAGCATCGTATGAAGAGTGGATCAAGCGATCCAATTACCGTTCACCCCGTATCAATATCGAAAATCAAAAAGAGCACGGTCCTTTTGCACCTACCAAATTGGCGAGCGGAGAATGGAACCATGATACCATCGGCATGTTGGCCCTCGATATGTCCGGACGCCTCAGCGGAAGTTGTACAACCAGTGGTGCCGGCTTTAAGATGCGAGGTAGAGTGGGGGATTCTCCCATTATCGGTGCCGGTCTCTACGTCGATAACGAGGTCGGCGCCTGCGTGGCTACCGGACAAGGGGAAGATGTAATCAGAGTGGCCGGTGCCAGTATGGTGGTAGAGGCCATGCGACAAGGAAGATCACCCGAGGCTGCCTGCCAAGCGTTGATCGAAAGGGTGGTACGTATCAAAAAACAAAAGGCCAAAGACATTCAAGTCGCTTTTTTGGCAATGGATAACAAGGGTAATACCGGCGCATTTGCTATTCATCCCGGATTCAGCTATGCCCTGCGCTCCGTTACCGAAGAGAAATTAATCGTCGCTAAAAGTTATTTTACATGAGTACGTTGTCTGCAGCTTCCTCTTACCTGATTGAGATCGCCACCACCGATTTTGAAACTACTCGCCTTGCGGTGCAAGGGGGGGCTCACCGTATTGAACTTTGCGCTTCTCTCTCAGAAGGGGGCGTAACACCCAGCTATGGTACGATTCGCCGTTGTCGGGAGACATTTTCAGTACCCCTATATCCCATTGTTCGCCCCAGAGGAGGAGATTTTTTATACAGCGACCAAGAGTTTGCTATCATGCAGCAAGACGTACGCTTGTGCAAGTCTTTGCAATGCGATGGCGTGGTGATCGGTCTACTGCAAGCCGATGGGCAGATCGATCGACAGCGAACGGCAGCACTGGTAGAGCTAGCCTATCCGATGGGCGTTACGTTTCATCGTGCATTTGATCGCTGCCTGGAGCCCGAACAAGCCCTGGAGCAACTTATTGCTATTGGTTGTGAGCGCATCCTTACGTCAGGGCAGCAGCCCACGGCGCCCGAAGGGGCAGACTTGATTGCCCGCTTACAACAACAAGCTGACGATCGCATCATCATCATGCCCGGCAGTGGGGTAAGACCCGAAAATGTGGCCGCCTTAGCGAAGCAAACGGGATGTTTTGAATTTCACTCCTCGCTCCGCTCTTCCGTAAAAAGTAACATGCAATTTGTACATCCGGCTTTTACCGGTAGTGCGGAGAGTTATCAAAATCCGTCGATGGATCCTGCAAAAGTGGGTCAGTTTATTGAGGCATTAACGAGTATGTCAAAAGCGTAGCCTTTTCATGTAGGCGGCTCCTGTGGCCGCAGCTTCGAGCTGGGTTCCGTTTGGATAGAACTCCTGTTCTACGATCATATATTCCATGCCGAGGTCGACGGCCTTGGGAAGAATTTTTTTAAAGTCGATACTACCGGTGCCCAGATCTACCGACAGATATCCTTCTTTGGGATAGGGAGCTCGACTTTTGTCCTTTACATGGCACAGCTTAAATCGGTTAGGGTGATTCGTGATCCATTGCAAGGGATCTTGGCCAGCGTAGTTGGCCCAATAGATGTCCAACTCAAAATCAACCAGGGCCGGATCGGTTTCTGTAAGTAGCACGGCCTGTGGAATTTGTTCCTCGATCGGTTTAAAGGAGTAATCGTGGTTATGGTAGGCAAACCGTATTCCATTCTTTTTGCAGATGGCTCCCATCTCATTGAATTGCTGGGCAATTTTTTTATAGGCCTCGATGGATCGTTGCGGTCCTACCCAAGGACAGATCAGGTACTTCATACCAATGGAGGCTGCATCCGCTGCTTTTCGCTCGAAGTTTTTGCTTACATCACAATGAGTAGACACTATTTTTAAGCCCAGGTTATCAAGATATTCCTTAAAAGCTTTCGGGCTGTGATTCCAGTAAATACCTTCTGGACCCTCGTAGCTTTCGATATAATTGTATCCCTGCTTGGCCAGTTCTTGTAACAGTTCTCGCGCTTTGCCAGGCAATTCATTACGAAGCGTGTAGAGTTGAATGCCAAAGGGCATTGATTTACCCTTTGCAGCAGCTGCCCACCGTGGGTAAAGCGAAATACCGGCCGCCAGTGCACCGGTAGTTCTTAAAAAGTCTCTTCTTGTTTTCATTCGGCAATCAGGTTACATTATTCGGCCCAGGCTTTTTCGCCCGGAGTGTAAGGGACATTTCCATCATAGCGTCCGGGTACAGGCAGGTGTCGCAGCGATTCGGTCATGCCTGTTTGGGAAGTAAAAAATCCCCATAGGGTCAGTTGCTTCATCAGCGTGTAGTAATGCGTGGGCGTTTTTTTAGCTTCGCTGGCCTCATTAAAGGTTTTGGCCTCTTTCTCTAGCGTGGTTAGTAGCGTATGCCGCTGTTCAGTGCTGCAATCGACGAATTTTTGCTGCGTGGCAGCGAGCGCTTTTTTATCAAGATCTTCGATCCCCTTCATAAAAACATCCTGCTGCTCTTTTGTGTAGCAATCAGTCACCATCACCTTCATGAATGCACCTACCGCTGCAGCCTTGGCGCCGGGGGTATCGGTAGCCGGTAAGATGGTTTCTGCCACTTCATCCAACAAGCTGATCATCGCTGGAGAAAAATGCAGGGTGCCGGCGGCTGGATTTTTACAGCCGCTTAGTAAAAACTCTCCGCCTACTACCGTGGCGCCGGTAAGCAGGGCAATCGATCGTAGTAATTCTCTTCTGTTCATCTTACTGGTTTTACAGATTTCCTTTTTTTAATTCGGATACGGCTTTGTCGGCAGCACGGGCTGTCATGGCCATGTACGTAAGTGAGGGATTAACACAGGAGGCGCTGGTCATACAAGCTCCGTCTGTTACAAAGACATTCTTACAATCCCATACTTGGTTATCTCCATTTAGTACCGAGGTCTTAGGATCCCGGCCCATGCGAGCCGTACCCATTTCATGAATACCCATGCCTACTTCATATCCGTAATCGTAGGTTTGTACGTCTTCGAGTCCTGCGGCTTCCAGCATTTCCTTAGCATCATTCATCATGTCTTGCCGCATCTTTTTTTCATTTTCCTTGATTTCTACATCCATGTTGAGCACCGGTAGTCCCCATTTATCCTTGACGGTCTTATCCAGCGAAATTTTGTTCTCGTGGTAAGGGAGCATTTCTCCGAATCCCATAATCCCCATTCCCCAATGATCGGATGGTGTACAAAGCGCCTCTTTAAGAGAAGCGCCGATGGTAAATTCAGGAACCTCCACGCCACGACCGCGCCCGGCACCACCCTGGTAGCCAAAACCACGTACATAATCCCGTTTATCGTTATACATGTTTCTGAATCGAGGTATATAAATACCGGTGGGTCTTCGGCCGTATTGATAGCGATCACTGAATGCACGGGTCTTTCCGCTGGCTCCCAGTCTAAAGTGGTGGTCCATCACATTATGACCTAATTCTCCGCTGCTGCTACCCAGTCCCTCGGGCCAGAGGTTAGTAGCCGAATTCATCAAGATCCAGGTTGAATTAAAGGAGGAGGCACACAAAAAAATTAGCTTGGCATTAAAGGTATAGGTCTTGTTGTCGATGGCATCCAGCACTTCGACCCCCGAGGCTTTTTGTTTATCCTTATCATAGAGGACTTGTGTGACAATCGAGTAGGGGCGCAGGGTAAGACGACCGGTTTTCATAGCGGCCGGCAACGTGGAGGATTGTGTGCTAAAGTAACCACCAAACGGGCATCCTCTCCAGCACCGATTTCGGTATTGACAATTGACTCTGTCTTGATGCGGTACGGTAATGTTAGCACTTCTTCCGATAAACATATGTCGTGACCCTTTGAAAGATTTTTTGATCTTTGCGGCCACATCTTTTTCTACACAGTTCATTTCCATCGCGGGCATAAACTCACCGTCGGGCAATACGTCGAGCCCTTCTTTACTTCCTTGGATGCCTGCAAATTTTTCTACGTAACTGTACCAGGGCGCCAGGTCTTCGTAGCGGATGGGCCAATCCACGCCGTGGCCGTCTACCAGGTTGGCTTCAAAGTCCCACTTGTTAAATCGGTAACTCTGTCTTCCCCACATCAAGGAGCGACCGCCTACATGATATCCTCTAAACCAAGAGAACGGTTTTGTTTCTGTGTAGGGCGATTCTTTGTCTTTGACCCAAAGATCCAGGACCGTCTCATTGAGCGGATAGTCACGTTTAAGCACCGGATAGTCTTGCAACATCTGTTGCGTAGGCATCAGCCCACGGTGTGGGAACTCCCAGGCTTCTTTGTTGGCCGTCACGTAGTCTTTTATGTGCTCAATATCACGTCCTCTTTCTAACAAAAGCACGTTCAATCCTTTTTCGGTCAGCTCCTTGGCGGCCCAGCCACCGCTGATCCCGGAACCGACTACAATAGCGTCATACTGTACAGCAGGCATATACGATCATTTTAAATGTCACAAATCTGAATAGCGTTGCGAAGGGCTTCGATCTTTTCTTGTGGATCTTTTTTTATTGATATAAATTCCTGCGCTACGTAACCCGTGTAGCCGGTGGCATGGATGGCTCGCATGATAGCCGGATAATATAACTCCTGCGTTTCATCGATCTCATGCCGACCCGGTACCCCGGCCGTATGGTAATGACCAAACCAAGTATGATGCTCCTGGATGGTTCTGATCACATCTCCTTCGTTGATCTGCATGTGATAGATGTCGTAGAGTAATTTGAAATTCGGTGACCCGATCCGTTTGCATAACTCAATACCCCATGCACTTTTATCGGCCATGTAATCTTTATGATCGACCTTACTGTTAAAGAGCTCCAGTTGAATGGTGACACCAAATTTTTCGGCAGCTCCCATAATTTGCAACAAGCCCTCTTTACAATTTTGTAACCCGGTCTCGTCATCCATGCCGTTTCGATTGCCGCTAAAGCAGATCAGGTTCTTATACCCCGCTTTGGCTACGAGCGGAATGGCTTCCAAGTAGTCTCTGATCAGCCATCCATGGTGGTTCTTGTCATTGAATCCTTTGGTCAAACTGGTTTCTCCGGCGGTGTAGCACATGGAACAATCGATATTCTTTTCTTTTAATATCGAAAAGTCGGCGGGTTTGACCAAGTCGATGGCGCCAATGCCAATGGAGTTGGCTACATCGCAGAGTTGCGAAAGCGATAGAAATCCAAAGGTCCAGGAGCAGACCGAATGATGAATATTGCCCTTTAGTGCCTGTTGGTCCCTTTGGGAAAAGTTGTGCGCGGCCATACTAGTTGCTGGCCGGGCTTTCTGTTGGCTGTCGGCAATCTGTTCTTTTCCCTGCGCGATCAGACCTGTGGTAACTGCCAGTGTACCCATACCCAGCTGCTTGAGCAGTTCACGGCGGTTTTGTTTTGGATGATTATAGGGGTCAGCGCTGCTCATGTTCGCTTTTTTTGGCAGGGTCTTTAAAGAGAAGTGAGAATACAAGTAAGATCACGCCGGCTATGAGCGCCGGCACCATCCACACCTGTGCCCAATCATGGCCGGTATCCGTTTTATAATGATCAGCCACATAGCCTGCAAACCAAAATCCAATTAACATGCCGACCCCATAGGTAGCTAATGTGATCATGCCCTGTGCCGACGAACGGATCTTTTCTCCGGCCAACTGATCGGTATAGATCTGTCCGGTCACAAAAAAGAAATCGTAACAGATGCCATGTAAGATAATGCCTGCATAGAGCATCCATTGGCCGCCTTGCATATCTCCATAACTAAAAAGCACATAGCGAAGTACCCAGGCTGCCATACCGATCAAAAGCATTTTCTTAACGCCGAGTCGGGCAAAAAAGAGTGGCATCAAAAACAAAAAGATCGTTTCGCTCATTTGTCCCATCGTCATTTTAGAGGCGGCGTTTTCCATGCCCAGTTCATTCAGGAACATGTTAGTCTCCTGGTAGTAAAATGCCAGCGGAATGCAAATCAGTAGTGATGCTATAAAGAAGATCAGAAAATTTCTATCCTTGAGTAACCGCAAGGCATCGAGTCCAACGATCTCTCCAAGTTTAGCAGGCGTTCCGGCCTTGGGAGGCGGTGTGTTCGGGAGCAGGAAGCTGAATAATCCCAGGGCTAACGATACGCCTGCCGCAATGCGAAAGGTCTGATCGAGTTGTTGGTTTTTTTCCAGAGCCAGCCATCCGATCAGCAGGCCCGCTGCGATCCAGCCGATTGTGCCCCAAACGCGGATCAGCGAAAATTCCTTTTCGGCATTTTGCATTTGCTTAAATGAGATAGCGTTGACCAGTGCCAGTGTTGGCATATAAATGATCATGTAGCAAAGCAAATACGGGTAAAAATCTGCAAAACTGGTTTGCAGCGAAACATAATAGAGCAGGGCTGCACCGCACAGATGTAAAATACCCAAGATGAATTGAGCCGCAAAAAAGCGATCTGCAATCAAGCCGATGATGAAAGGGGCAGCAATGGCGCCCAGCGATTGGGTGCCGTACGCGATCCCGATCTGAACGCCGGTGGCCCCGAGTCGGGTACCTAAATAAGTCCCCATGGTGACGAACCAGATGCCCCACAGAAAAAAATTCAGAAACATCATGGTTGCCAGTTGAATACGAGTAGTTGGTTTCATGGCAGGCAATTGAAAATAAATATAGTATTTTTAGCTCTCACTTGTATACGCATACTTTATGCAACGAAAACTAAGGATGGCGATGATCGGCGGCGGGCGAGGTTCCTTTATTGGTGCCGTACATCGCATGGCGGCCGCTCTCGACGGACAGATCGAGTTGGTGGCCGGAGCTTTTAGTGCCGATCCGGACTGTTCCCGGTTAACCGGGCAAGATCTTTTCTTAGACCCGGAAAGGGTCTATCCTGATTATGTAACCTTGCTCGAAAAAGAGGACCGGCAGCCGGCTGAAAAAAGAGTAGATATTATTTCTATTGTCACTCCTAATCACCTGCATGCGGCTCCGGCGATGATGGCGCTCGAAAAAGGTTTCGATGTGGTACTCGAAAAGCCTATGGCTTTTTCGTTGCAGGAGGCCCGTCAGCTCGATCAAAAAAGAAAAGAAACGGGGCGGGCATTACTGCTGTGCCATACCTACACCGGTTATCCCATGATCAAAGAGGCCCGGGCACGAATTGCCAAGGGGGAGCTCGGGGCTATCCGAAAAATTTACGGGGAATATCCCCAGGGGTGGTTACATACTTTCTTAGAAGGTTCCCAACACAAACAGGCCGACTGGCGCACCGATCCTGCCCGCAGTGGAGCAGCCGGGGCCATGGGGGATATTGGCACTCATATTTTTAACTTGATCGAATACGTAAGCGGGTTGCATGTAACACAGCTTTGTGCCGATGTTCATACAGTTGTTTCAGGAAGACGACTGGATGATGATGGAGCAGCTCTTTTACGGTTTAATAATGGCGCCAGCGGAGCACTGGTCGCCACGCAAGTGGCGGCCGGAGAAGAGAACAAGATCTGTCTTCGTATCTATGGAGAGAAAGGCGGACTGGAGTGGCACCAACAAGATCCTAATACCTTGCTTTTAAAATGGCCCGATCGTCCGTCCGAGATAGTGAGAACCGGCACTGCCTATGTTTCCGAAGCGGCGTCTCATAACACCAGAGTGCCGGCCGGACATCCGGAAGGGTATCTCGAAGCCTTTGCGAATTTATACCGAAATTTTGCGCTGTCCCTTCGTGCCAAGGCCGGCGGTCAAACGCCATCTGCTGTTGTCGGGGATTATCCCGGCACGACTGAGGGCGTCCGTGGCATGGCTTTTATTGCGTGTATGATCGATTCTTCTCGCTCTTCACAAAAGTGGACCGACCTTACTGTTTAATCAACTGCTATGACAACCTTAAAGGGACCCGGTATTTTTTTGGCTCAATTTATGAGCGACAAACCCCCGTTCAATTCTTTATCTTCCATATGTGCATGGGCGGCTTCGCTCGGCTATACGGCTGTACAGATTCCGACGTGGGACAACCGGTTCATCGATCTGCAAAAAGCTGCCGAAAGTAAGACCTATGCCGACGAGATCAAAGGGATCGTGGCTGCGCAGGGTATGCAGATCTCAGAGCTCTCCACCCACCTGCAAGGTCAGTTGGTGGCCGTTCATCCAGCGTATGATCAACTCTTTGATTCTTTTGCTCCCGAGCCTCTCAGAGGAAATAAAGCCGCCCGCACGCAGTGGGCTGTTCAGCAGTTGAAATTGGGGGCCAAGGCCTCTGCTAACCTGGGACTTACGGCACATGCCACCTTTAGCGGCTCTTTACTATGGCCCACGTTTCATCCCTGGCCACAACGTCCTGCTGGTTTAGTCGAAGAGGCCTTTGCCGAACTGGGTAAACGCTGGAGGCCGATTCTCGATCAGTTCGATGCGTGTGGTGTCGATCTTTGCTACGAGGTACATCCCGGTGAAGATCTCTTTGATGGAATTACCTACGAGATGTTTTTACAGGAGGTACAACAACATCCTCGGGCATGTCTGCTTTATGATCCATCCCATTTTGTTTTACAGCAATTAGATTATTTGCAGTACATCGATTTTTACCACGAACGCATCAGAGCCTTTCATGTAAAGGATGCCGAATTTAATCCCAGTGGAAAGCAAGGCACCTTTGGAGGTTATCAGTCTTGGGCCAATCGCGCCGGACGCTATCGTTCTCCCGGAGACGGCCAGGTCGACTTCAAATCGATCTTTAGCAAATTGGCCCAATACGATTACCCGGGCTGGGCAGTAATGGAGTGGGAGTGTTGCATAAAACATCCCGAGCAGGGTGCCAAAGAAGGAGCTCCCTTTATCCAACAACATATCATACGGGTTACTGATAAAAATTTTGATGATTTCGCCGCCGCAGGCGCCGACCGGTCTACCCATCGCACCATACTGGGACTCGATGTTGACCAAGGATGATGGATTAGTTTTACCTTCATAAAAATTGACGTTATGTTATCGCAACGAATTTTATTGTATGGCTCTGTTGTCCTTTGTGGGGCACTCTGTTCTTGCGGGGGAGCAGACAATGCTGCGGCTGGCGGTACTGACACTACCCCTGCGGCGGCTGCGGGAGAAACTAAAGCGGCCTCAGCCGATCCCTCGCGCAGTGCCGTATATGAAAAGGGACTTTCGCTGGTGGCAAAAAGTGATTGCCTCACTTGCCATAAGATAGACGAGCCTATGACCGGGCCTTCCTACAGAGCCATTGCCGAAAAATATGCGGGTGCTCCCAATGATGTCATTACGGCACTGGCGGGAACTATCATAAAGGGCGGTTCTGGTAATTGGGGAAATGTGCCTATGACCCCTCATCCCTCGTTATCGCAAGATGATGCTGAGACCATGGTGCGTTATATCCTCGAGTTAAACAACAGATAATATGCAGAAGCTTTTCTTGATCGCTATCGGCCTGATTATAGGCTCTTGTCCGTGTACAAGGCTATTTGCGCAAACACCTAACACCTTGTCGGCGCAAGAGCGTTCGCAAGGTTGGCAACTCTTATTCGATGGTCAAACCACAAAGGGCTGGCATAAATATGGCGGGGCTCCCATCGGGGCGGCGTGGAAGGTACAAGACGGTGCACTTTGGCTTGATCCCAGTCAACGAGAGGGTTGGCAAATAAAAGGGGGGGGTGATATTGTAACCGATGAAGTCTTTGCCGATTTTCATCTTACGTTAGAATGGAAGATCGCACAAAACGGAAACAGCGGCATCATGTTCTACATTCACGAAGACAGTACTCAATACCAATGGCCGTGGATGACCGCCCCTGAAATGCAGGTACTCGACAATCAAGGGCACCCTGATGCTAAGATCATCAAGCATCGGGCAGGCGACCTCTATGACCTTATCTCTTGCCGTCAAGAAACCGTAAAACCTTTTGAGCAATGGAACCAGGTAGCGATCATTTGCAAAAAAGGCAAGCTTGATTTTTTTCTAAACGACGTCAATGTCGTCTCAGTACAGCTTTGGGGCGAGGAATGGAAAAAAATGGTGGCAGCCAGCAAGTTTAGCAAGATGCCCGGGTTTGGAACCTATCAAGAAGGGCGTATCGGTCTGCAAGATCACGGTGACAAGGTCTGGTACCGTAACATCAAGATCAAAAGGCTCTAGTGGCGCTGTTACTCGACTTTGGCGATCTTAATTACATTGGTGGGAAGATGCAAATGCACCGGGGTACTTCCTGTGCTCACCACCACATCTCCCATTTTTAAAAACGATCTCTCTTTTAAGATATCGATCTGATCTTTGAATATCTCGTCGAGGCTTTCTTCCTCATCGTAATAGAAGGCCCGTATTCCCCAGCTCAGGCTCAGCTGGTTGACCAGCGATCGCTCTTTGGTAAAAATATATAAAGGAGCCTTGGGGCGGTAGCTGCTCAGCATAAATCCGGTATAGCCGCTTTGTGTCATACCAATGATGGCATCGGCGCTAACATCTTGCGCCAATTCGCAGGCATTATAGCAAATGGCATCACTTAAAAAAGAAGGGGAGTGGGCCTGTGGACGCAACATCTCGTCTCGATTATATTCGTAGGCTTTGGCCTCTACTTCCAGAATGATACGCGTCATGGTCTCTACCACTAGTTGCGGATGTTGCCCTACGGCCGTTTCTCCGCTCAACATCACGGCATCGGTTCCTTCGATAACGGCATTAGCTACATCGGAAATTTCACTGCGGTTCGGCTTGCTTCTCTCCATCATGCTTTCCATCATCTGGGTGGCGACTATAACGGGCTTGGCGCGATGGATACATTTTTTGATGATATCTTTTTGCAACAAGGGCACGGCTTCGACCGGCAGCTCTACGCCTAAATCGCCCCGGGCGATCATGATCGCATCACTTTCAAGGATAATATCACGCAGGTTACTGACGGCCTGCGGCATTTCGATCTTTGCGATCACCTTGGCCTTGTGGCCATGCTGACTGATCTTTTCTTTAAGCTGACGCACACAAGCCGTGCTTCGGACAAACGATAAAGCGACCCAATCTACCGGTTGCGTAAAAATAAATTGCAGATCGGCCAGGTCTTTTTCTGTCAGTGCGGGTAGCGAGATAGCTGTATCGGGTAAGTTGACCCCTTTTTTGGGCAACAGCGTACCGCCCAACTGAACACGGACCCTTACTTCTTTTTTTTCTGTGATTTCCTCTACGATCACTTCCATCTTGCCATCATCGAGCAGGATCTTTTCTCCTTTTTTGACATCCTGGTGCAGGTTCGGATACGAAACGTAGATCCGTTCGTGATTACCCACCACCTTCTCATTGGTGAACGTCAACAAGTCTCCCTCTTTGATGACCATCGATCCGCCCTCTATATCGCCCACGCGTAATTTAGGGCCTTGCAAATCGGCCAAAATGGCGATGTTATAGGGCTGTGATTTATTGATGCGTTGTATATCGGCGATTATGCGTGCTTTGTCTTCGTGCGCGCCATGCGAAAAATTTAGCCGAAAAACATTGACGCCTGCCTTTACCAATCCCAGCAGTTGTTCATAGCTGTCGCAAGCAGGCCCTACAGTGGCCACGATCTTGGTTCGTTTGTACGCGTGTAATTTGCCGGCCTCGTTATCAAAACTTCGGTGAATGTATTTGTCTAGATGTTTTGCCATGTTGTTTTACTTTCTGCGACTATGCGTTACTTAGCCAAAATCTTTACGATGTTGAGCCACTCTTCACTGATGGTGCCTTTCATCTTTACCGCTTGCTCCAGCGGTATATAGTTCATTTCGTTATTCGTGATACCCACAAACACGTTGTGTCTGCCCTCAAGCAAACTCTCTACCGCATGATACCCCATTCGGCTGGCGATCGTACGGTCCATACAACTGGGGGCTCCTCCTCGTTGAATATGCCCGAGAATGCAGACCCGGATCTCGGCTTTGGGGAGATGCTCTTTTAAAACGCGGCCCACTTCGTTTCCGCCTCCGAAGTCATCTCCTTCTGCCACTACGATAAGATTGACTAGTTTTTTTCGCCTTTCTTTTTCTTTAAGCGAGGCAATGATATCGTTGATGTCGGTTTTTTGTTCCGGAATCAAAATCGATTCGGCGCCGGTGGCCATCCCGCTGTGCAGGGCAATATAGCCCGCATCTCTACCCATCACCTCAATTACAAAAACCCGGTCATGGGCCTCCATCGTATCTCTGATCTTGTCGATCGCTTCCACGGCTGTATTGGCGGCCGTATCAAAGCCGATGGTATAGTCACTACCCGCAATGTCTTTATCGATGGTGCCGGCAATACCCACACAAGGGATGTTGAACTCT
>JBIIDB010000096.1:0-6907 GCA_044238505.1 Chitinophagaceae bacterium
ACTCCGCACCAATTTCAAGCTCTCGTACTGCATAACTCCGCGCATCTAATTCGTGCTTTTTTCCACCTTCGTAGACCTGATAGCGGGTAAAAGGAATTAACACGTTGTCTTTCCCCAACTTTTTTAAATAAGATAAGGTCACGTAACCGCCCGTCAAAGACTGGGTTGATATCGAATCAAGTCGCTTATCGAACTGTGGTCCTCGCCCAATATTATACTCGGCCTGAATACCAAAAGGCTTAGGGTAAAGCACAAAGGAGGTAGCCACTCGTTGATCAGTATACGTAAGCGTAGGATTAACTTTTACACCAGCAGAAAGTTGATCGCGCGAAAAGGTATATTTTCCTGAATAAGCTTGCAGTCCCGACTCTATGATCTGATCGCCTAATTCAAAAGGCCAGGTTAAACGCACCACCTTATGCAAATTATTGTTCAATTCTGGACGGTTAGCGGTTTGGCCATTGTATAAACCAAATCCAAATAAACCATAATCTCCGCTACCCTTCAAACCATCCCTGACCAAGGAAGCGAATAGCTTTCTTTTTTCGGGAGTTGCCCAATAAAAAAAGGCTCCCAGGTCTCGCTCATTGGTCACTGCACTATTTAAAGCATCGGCACGATCAAGCGGAATACGATTTTGACTAGATTGCATATTTTCAAAACCATACGGAATCTTACTCTGACCGATCCTGACCCTAAAGGCATTGTTCTTGTCTAAACCAAGATCGAAATAGGCATCGCGAATTTGGCCAAAATGCTGAGATGTAGCAGAGGCGTTGCTGGCAAAATCGGGTTGTATATAGAAATAAACCCTTTCACTGATTTGCCCAAACAAGATTACGCGCAAACGTCGAAGAAAGAATCCTCCGTTGTCGCCCCAGCTTCTATCGCATTGTTCACATTTTAGTTGAGGGTTGGTCTCCAACAACCGATTATACCTTGCCTGCACATATCCTCTAATATTGATCGACTCGTACCACTTGGGGGTCTTAGAATCTGGTCTAGTCTGCCCAACCACCTCATTTTCAGTACAAAAAATAATGGTCAACAGAGCAATTAAAGGAATAAAGTTTTTCAAAAGAGTTGTGCCGTTTTGAATAACTATTTGATAATAATTAATTAATGCTGTAGTAACGCACTGCGAAATTGGTACACAATTCAAAGCCCTGTATTAACTTATTATTAAATTTTAAATATACCTCTCTTCACACGACGAAGTATATACCTTAGACCCCTACTAATCAAACTGATAAACTCAAATCATGGCCGGACTCAATTCCTTCCTCAAGATCTTTATGCCTAAGAACGCGGTGTTCTTTGAATTATTTGAAAGGGTAGCCGAAAACCTGTCGATCATGGGCACGCAATTAAAGGCCGTAGTGGCAGAACATGATATCGACAAAAGAGTCGCACTGATCGCCGTGATCGAAGACCTGGAGCATCAAAACGACGATCTGACCCATAATCTGTTTACAGAGCTGGGACGCAACTTTATTACCCCTTTTGACCGCGAAGATATTCATGCGCTGGCCACCTCTCTCGACGACATTGCCGATTATATCTATGGATCGGCTAAAAAGATGAACTTCTACCGTGTCAATACCAATGACATGGGAATGCAAAAATTTGCAGAACTCATTGAACAAGGTTGTCAACAGATCAAAATAGCGGTGACCCAATTGCGTGATATGAAAAATATCAAGGCTATTACCGAAGCCATGATCAAGATAAACAGCATCGAAAATCAGGCTGACGATGTGTTCGACATGAGCATCGAAAGACTCTTTGCCATCGAAGAGAATGCCAAGGAGGTCATCAAGATCCGCGAGATCTATCAAGTAATGGAGTTGGCCACTGACAAATGCGAAGATGCCAGCAATGTGATTGAATCCATTATTATCAAATACGCTTAACCCGGCACATGACCCCTTTTTTGATCTCCATTATCGTCTTAGCCCTGGTGTTCGATTACATCAATGGATTTCATGACGCTGCTAACTCGATCGCTACAGTCGTATCTACCAAAGTACTGACTCCTTTTCAGGCTGTTGTGTGGGCTGCCATATTTAATTCAGCCGCCTATTTTATTTTTAAAGACCATGGTGTCGCCAACACGGTAGCAAAAACAGTGAATAAAGATCTGGTGGATGGGATGGCAATGATGCAAGTAATTTTTGCCGGATTGATCGCTGCTATCTCCTGGAACCTACTGACCTGGTGGTTCGGCATTCCTTCTTCCTCCTCCCATACACTCATTGGGGGATTTGCAGGAGCCGGCATTGCCGCGGCCGGATTTGGTGCCGTTAATGGGGCTGTAGTGATGAAAACAGTGAGTTTTATCTTTTTAGCCCCGCTGATCGGTATGCTGATGGCTTTTATTATGTCGCTGTGGTTTTTGAGTTCTTTTCGAAAGGGATGGACTTCTAAGATCTTCTCCGTCATTGTTATTCTCTATGTGATTTATTTTCTAAACGCAAACCTGGTACTAGATCCTGAAAAGTTGAGTGGCAAAACCGACTACCAGAACTACTGGGCACAGGTCGTGTTCTATTCCAAGAACTTTAAATGGATTTTGTTAGCGTTCATTCTGCTGACTATGGCAAGCTTTGCCCTGTTTTTGAGCCAACTCAACGCGCACCACTCCAATCTCTGGTTTAAAAAACTGCAACTGGTCTCATCGGCAGCCTTTAGCATCGGTCATGGCGGTAACGACGCCCAAAAAGTAATGGGTATCATCACGGCTGCACTCATCGCCGGCGGCAATATTTCCAGCTTCGAAGAAATGCCCCAATGGGTTCCCATTGCCTGTTATGCCGCCATAGGGCTGGGCACCATGAGCGGAGGCTGGAAGATCGTCAAGACCATGGGTACACGCATTACCAAGGTAACGCCCTTCGAAGGAGTGGCCGCCGAGACCGCCGGAGCCATTACCCTGTTTATGACGGAAGCCCTCAAGATCCCTGTCAGCACTACCCATACCATCACCGGTGCCATTATGGGGGTCGGTGCCACCAAACGCTTATCGGCCGTTCGCTGGGGCGTGACCATCAATTTGATCTGGGCCTGGATCCTGACCATCCCCGTTAGTGCCCTGCTGGCCGCTCTTATCTACTGGCTCATGCGTTTCTTCTGATCTTTCGTAACAGACTTTAAAGAGAATTACGGAGTTTTGCCGGGCAACTCACCCTATGTCAAAAATTGTTGTTACCGGCGGCTGCGGCTATATTGGCTCTCACACGATCATCGATCTCATCGAGAACGGCTACGAGGTTATCTGCATCGATAATAATTCTCGCTCGCATGCCGCTGCCCTGCAAGCGGTCACTGAGATCACCGGCAAAACTGTCAAGCATTACAAGATAGACCTTTGTAATTACGATGATACGTATGCGGTATTCGAAGAACATCCGGACATTTCCGGAGCCATTCACTTTGCCGCTTATAAAGCAGTGGGTGAATCGGTAGAAAATCCCCTGCTCTATTTCGATAATAACCTGCAATCGCTGATCAACTTGCTCAAATGCATCGATGAGTTCGGTGTCTCGCATTTTGTATTCTCCTCTTCTTGCACCGTGTATGGCAATCCCGACCAGATTCCGGTAACCGAAGCCACGCCGATCAAACGAGCCGAATCGCCATACGGCTCCACTAAACAGATCAGCGAACAGATTATACAAGATTACGCGCGTAACTCGGCCGCTACTCATATCTTACTTCGCTACTTTAATCCCGCCGGCGCTCATCCGTCGGCGCTCTTGGGTGAACTACCGCTGGGAAAACCCCAAAACCTGGTACCGGCCATTACACAAACGGCTATTGGAAAAATCGATAAGCTGCTGGTTCACGGCACCGACTATCCCACCCGCGACGGCTCTTGCATACGGGATTATATTCATGTCTGCGATCTGGCCCATGCGCATACCCTGGCGCTTCGTTATTTAGAAGAAGAAAAAAATAAAGAAGCCTGCGAGGTATTTAATCTGGGTACGGGTACCGGCAATACGGTGCTCGAAGCCATTACCGCCTTTGAGCAGGCCAGCGGTGAGGCCCTTCGGTACGAGATCGGACCCCGTAGAGCGGGCGATGTAGTAGCCATTTACGCCAATAACGACAGGGCGCGATCGGTGCTGGGATGGAAGACGCGCTACACACTGGGCGACATCATGAGCACGGCCTGGACCTGGGAACAAAAGCTCCGTGATAAAAAGACGGTCTTTGGTGCATAAATCGATCGCCATATTTTTTTTGACTTAATCCCCTGCACTTACTTTTGCCCCTATGTTAAAAGATATTCAATCGACCGGCACAAAAGACACCCGAAGCGGTTTTGGGGATGGTATTGTAGAGGCGGCTCGCAAAAATGCGAATGTGGTAGCGCTGACGGCCGATCTGGCGGGCTCCCTTAAGCTCAACCAGTTCATGAAAGAATTTCCGGATCGCTTTATTCAATGTGGGATTGCCGAAGCCAATATGATCGGAGTAGCGGCGGGTCTCACCATAGGAGGCAAGATCCCCTTTACAACTACGTTTGCCAATTTCTCTACCGGGCGCGTTTACGATCAGATCAGACAAAGTGTTGCCTACAGCGAAAAAAATGTAAAGATCTGTGCTTCGCACGCAGGTCTTACGCTTGGCGAAGATGGTGCCACGCACCAGATCTTAGAAGATATTGGAATGATGAAGATGCTGCCCGGTATGACCGTAGTGGTGCCTTGCGATTATGCGCAAACCAAAGCGGCTACCGAAGCCATTGCTGCAACTAACGGACCCGTTTACCTGCGCTTTGGTCGTCCGGCCTGGCCCATTTTTACCAGCGACCGACCTTTCGAGTTGGGCAAAGCCCAGCATTTCTCATCCGGCAACGACATCAGCATTTTTGCCTGTGGACATATGGTATGGAACGCCATTCAAGCGGGTGCGATCTTAGAAGAAAAAGGAATCAGTGTAGAGGTGATCAATATCCATACCATCAAACCCCTCGATGAGGCGGCGGTGATAGCTTCCCTTAAAAAAACGCGTTGCGCCGTTACTGCCGAAGAGCATAGTATTTATGGGGGATTGGGCGATTCCATTGCCCAAGTGGCCGCTAAACATTGCCCGGTGCCTATTGAGTACGTGGGTACCCGCGACACCTTTGGCGAAAGCGGCACACCTGCCCAGTTGCTCAAAAAATACGGATTGGACATACCCGATATCGTAGCCGCAGCCGAAAAAGCCCTGCAACGCAAAGGTTAAACCTTGCGCTATCTTTAAGGTCTAATACCGGCAGACCTTAATGGCCGATCAATCCGACAACGAAATCTTACTCCGCTTTCGAGTGCCCGCCACCCGAGAAGCTGCCTTTACCGACCTGATCAAAAAATACCAGCAGCGGCTCTATTGGCATATTCGCCGGTTAGTCGTTACCCACGAAGACAGTAACGATATACTACAGAATGTATGGATCAGGGTCTGGAATGGTCTTGATAAGTTCAGAGAAGAGAGTCAACTCTACACATGGCTTTACCGGATAGCCACCAACGAAAGCCTGAGCTTTATAGAGCAACAAAAGAAAAAAGCGGTCCTGCCACTCAGCGACGAAGAAAACGGGATGGAACGTCAACTCAAGGCCGACCCCCATTTCGATGCCCAACAACTGGAGTGGAAACTGCAGCTGGCCATCCAACAGCTGCCCGAAAAACAACGGGTCGTATTTTCGCTTCGTTATTTTGATGAGATGCCCTACGAAGAAATGAGCAACGTGCTGGATACCAGCGAGGGAGCCCTTAAGGCCAGTTACCATCACGCCGCTAAAAAAATTGAACGCTTTTTACTGGATAATTAAACCGGCTCCTTAAAAAAAGGTCTTAAAAAAGATGTCCGAACAGCAGCATAATAAAGAGGAACTTGCCCGCCACGCACCCGGCCTGCCCTTTCCGGTGCCTGCAATGCCGCATTCCGTACCGGACGGTTATTTTGAGCAACTTTCAACCACGGTGCTGGAACGTATTCGCTTAGAGAGCCAGGAACTGCCCGATGTACTTCGCTCACTGAAACAAAAGAACGCACAAGCACCCGGATGGCCCTATCAGGTGCCGGCCGGTTATTTCGAACAACCCACGGCCTCTCCGTTCACGCAAGGGCATCAGACAGCTGAATATCTCGACCGTTCTCTTCAACGGCAACCGATAACTGAAAAATCGAACGAGGAGCTCGATCGGCAAACAGAAGAGGCTGATCAGCCATCAACCGCTCCCCGTATTGCCCTTCGTAAACGCTCCCTCTTCAGATACGCTGCAGCCGCGGCCGTACTGACCGCTATTCTCGGAGTTGGTCGCTGGTACCAGCAACGCGCTGTGCCCGATATTGAAACAGACCCCGCCAGTTGGGTACGCAACGAAGTAAAAAAAGAATCGACCGAAAAGATCGAACGCTATATAGACGGTACCCTTATCGAAACAACCGATCTGAGTACCGACCATAAAAAAGAAATTGCACAACTTACCGAAGACATCGACGAAAAAGAGATCTTGAACTTGCTGAACGAAACAGATCTGCTGGCTTCCACTGCCGGCGAATCGGGCGGTTCACAAAAAATATTAAATTGATGAGGAGGCTTTTATTTTTTTCGCTGCTGCTGATAGGCATCCTGGGCTGCTCTGCTGCCTTGGCCCAGCCCCCGATAGGTCCGCCGGATGGACCAGAGGATGGGCCACCCGGTAAGCGCATTGCCGATCGCATGGCCCTGTTTATCGAAAGAAAAATGCGTCTGAGCGAAAGAGAGCGAACTGTATTTATACCACTATTTATTCGCTACGAAAGAGAATACAGAGACATCCTTCGAAGCAACCGTCAAGATCGTTTGCTTTTACAGCAACAACTCATCGATCTGCAACTCCGCTACCGAAAAGAGTTCGGTCCCGTGGTC
>JBIIDB010000097.1:0-6758 GCA_044238505.1 Chitinophagaceae bacterium
GGAGAGAAGCTATGGTGAAATCCTCAAACCTGAGACCATCAACTATCGTACCTACAAGCCCGAGCGTGATGGTTTGTTCTGCGAGCGCATCTTTGGTCCTGTAAAGGATTACGAGTGTGCCTGCGGAAAATACAAGCGCATTCGTTACAAGGGCATCGTGTGTGATCGCTGCGGTGTAGAAGTAACCGAGAAAAAAGTACGTCGTGAGCGCATGGGTCACATCAAGCTGGTCGTGCCTGTTGTGCATATCTGGTACTTTAAGTCACTCCCCAATAAGATCGGCTATTTGCTGGGTACCAGCTCTAAGAAATTGGAGTCGATCGTGTATTACGAGCGTTTTGTGGTCATTCAGCCTGGTATTCGCGAGGAGAAAGGGCAGCGAATGGGCGATCTGCTTACCGAAGAGGAGTATCTCGATATTTTAGAGACGCTGCCGAAGGAGAATCAGTATTTGCCCGATGATGATCCCCAAAAGTTCATCGCCAAGATGGGAGCAGAGGCCGTACATGATCTGCTCGCCCGTATCGATCTCGATCAACTTTCTTTCGATCTGCGTAATGCCGCTGCTACCGAAACTTCACAGCAGCGTAAAGCAGATGCCCTTAAGCGACTCAGCGTGGTAGAGGCGTTTCGGGATGCCAACCTGCGTATCACCAACCGTCCCGAGTGGATGGTCATGCAATATATCCCGGTTATTCCTCCGGAGCTGCGTCCGTTAGTTCCGCTGGATGGCGGTCGTTTTGCCTCTTCTGATCTGAATGATCTGTACAGAAGGGTTATTATTCGCAACAATCGTCTCAAGCGTTTGCTCGAGATCAAGGCGCCTGAGGTCATCTTACGCAACGAAAAGCGTATGTTGCAAGAGGCAGTAGATTCTCTCTTCGACAATAGCCGTAAGTCTAATGCCGTAAAAGCCGAAGGCGGACGTGCCCTTAAATCACTCAGTGATGTGCTGAAAGGAAAACAGGGACGTTTTCGTCAGAACCTGCTCGGTAAGCGTGTCGACTATTCGGGTCGTTCCGTAATTGTGGTAGGTCCCGAGCTCAAATTGCACGAGTGTGGTCTGCCTAAAGATATGGCCGCTGAGTTGTTCAAGCCCTTTATCATCCGTAAGCTCATCGAAAGAGGTATCGTTAAGACGGTCAAATCTGCCCGCAAGTTGGTAGACAAGAAGGAGGCCGTTGTATGGGATATTCTCGAAAATATTTTAAAGGGACATCCGGTACTGCTTAACCGTGCCCCCACACTGCACCGCTTGTCTATCCAGGCCTTCCAACCCAAGCTGATCGAAGGAAAAGCCATTCAGCTGCACCCCCTGGTTACCACGGCCTTTAACGCCGACTTCGACGGAGACCAGATGGCCGTGCATGTGCCACTCAGCCATGCAGCCATATTAGAAGCGCAAATGCTGATGCTGGCTTCTCACAATATCTTGAATCCCCAGAACGGTACGCCTATTACCCTGCCTTCGCAGGACATGGTGTTGGGTCTCTATTACATCACCAAGGGCAAGCGTTCTACCGAAAAAGAGAAAGTGAGCGGAGAAGGTAAGGCCTTTTACTCCAGCGAAGAGGTGATCATTGCCCATAATGAGGGCAAGGTAGACCTGCACGCTTGGATCCGCGTTAAAACGCAGGTCAGAAACGAAAACGGTCAGCTCGAAAATAAACTCATCGAAACTACCGTGGGTCGCGTTCTCTTTAACCAGCACGTACCGGCCGAGGTAGGTTTCGTAAATGCGTTGCTCACCAAGAAGAACCTGCGCGAGATTATCGGTGATATCATCAACATCACCAATGTTCCCAAGACAGCCAAGTTCCTCGACGATATCAAGCAACTAGGTTTCCGTACAGCCTTCCGTGGAGGTCTTTCGTTCAACATCAACGACCTGATTATCCCCGATACCAAAGAAGAGCTGCTCGAAAATGCCAAGGCCGAGGTAGAAGAGGTATGGGAAAGCTATAACATGGGTCTTATCACCAACAACGAGCGGTACAACCAGATCGTTGACATTTGGAGCCGTGTGGATACCCGTATCACCGAAACCCTCATCAAGGAGCTCAGTAACGATAAGCAAGGTTTCAATTCGGTATATATGATGCTCGATTCCGGTGCTCGTGGATCGAAGCAGCAGATCAAGCAGCTGGCCGGTATCAGAGGACTGATGGCCAAGCCGCGTAAGTCTGGTTCTACCGGAAGTGAGATCATCGAAAATCCGATCCTTTCTAACTTCAAAGGAGGACTGAACGTACTCGATTACTTTATTTCTACACACGGTGCCCGTAAGGGTCTGGCCGATACTGCCCTTAAGACTGCTGATGCGGGTTACCTGACTCGTCGTCTGGTGGATGTCGCCCAAGATGTGGTGATCACCGAAGAGGATTGCGGTACCCTGCGTGGTATTGCCACAACGGCTTTAAAAGACAACGAAGACATCATAGAGCCATTGAGCGATCGTATCGAAGGACGCACTTCGCTTCATGATGTATACGACCTTGTCACCGATAAACTGTTGGTGGCCGCCGGATCGGAGATCACCGAAGAGCTGGCCAAAAAGATCGAGGATGCCGGTATCGAGACTGTTGAGATCCGCTCAGTATTAACTTGTGAGAGCAAGCGTGGTGTTTGCGTTAAGTGCTACGGTAAGAACCTTGCCTCAGGTGGTATAGCCCAAAAGGGTGATGCCGTAGGTATCATCGCCGCTCAGTCGATCGGAGAACCCGGTACCCAGCTTACACTGCGTACCTTCCACGTGGGTGGTGTTGCCGGTTCTGCTTCGGTAGAATCTACATTGATGGCCAAGTTCGATGGCACCATTCAGTTCGATGGATTGCGCACCGTGGCCATCGCCAATAGCGAAGGCGTCAAGACCAATGTGGTCATTGGCCGTACGGGTGAGGTAAGGATCATCGATGCTAAGAATGATCGTTTGCTTATCACCAATAATATTCCTTATGGTTCTACGCTCAATGTTAAAGACGGTCAAAAAGTAAGCAAGGGCGATGTGATCTGTACCTGGGATCCGTTTAACAACGTTATCATGGCCGAGATCAATGGTACCATCCGTTTCGAGAACGTTATCGATGGTGTTACCTACCGCGAAGAGGCTGACGAGCAAACCGGTCACCGCGAGAAAGTGGTCATTGAGACGCGCGATAAAACCAAGATCCCTTCATTGTTGGTAGAAGGAAAAGATAAAAAGTCGTATAACCTTCCTACCGGAAGCCATATCATCATCGAAGAAGGAGATGAGGTGAAGGCCGGTCAGGTTATCGTTAAGATCCCTCGTATACTCGGCAAGCTCCGTGATATCACCGGAGGTCTGCCCCGTGTAACTGAGTTGTTCGAAGCTCGTAATCCGGGTAACCCTGCCGTTGTTTCTGAGATCGATGGGGTGGTTATCATGGGTGCTGTAAAGCGCGGTAATCGCGAGATCACCATTCAGGCCAAAGACGGTATTGAGAAGAAATACCTGGTTCCGCTTACCCGCCAGATCTTGGCCCAAGACGGAGACTTTGTAAAGGCCGGTACACCGCTCAGTGACGGGCAGGTGGCTCCGTTCGATATTTTATCGATCAAAGGACCTTTTGCCGTTCAGGAATACGTGGTCAACGAGATCCAAGAGGTATACCGCCTGCAAGGGGTGCGTATCAACGATAAACACATCGAAGTGATCGTACGTCAAATGATGCGTAAGGTCAATATTGTAGATCCCGGAGATACCCGCTTCTTGGAGGATGACCTGACAGACAAGTTCGAGTTTGTGGAGGAAAACGATTACATCTTCGACAAGAAGGTGGTTACTGAGGTCGGAGATAGCACCAAACTGCGGGCCGGTCAGATCGTAACCCTTCGTGAAGTAAGAGAAGAGAATTCGATCCTTCGTCGCTCCGATAAAAAGCTGGTAGAGTATCGGGATGCAAAACCTGCTACTTCTTCGCCCACCTTGCTGGGTATCACCAAGGCTTCACTCGGCGTACAAAGCTGGATCTCGGCCGCTTCGTTCCAGGAGACCACCAAGGTGCTCTCTTCTGCCGCTATCAACGGCAAGACCGACGAAATGCTCGGCCTCAAAGAGAACGTTATCACCGGTCATCCAATTCCGGCCGGTACCGGTCTTCGCGAGTTCGATCAGATCATCGTGGGAAGCAAAGAAGAGTACGAGCTGCTCCAAACTACACGCGAGGCCATGGCCTTCGACGAAGAGGAGTAAGGCGGGTTGCTCCATAGATATGTTACGTATAAAGGCCGCTTAGATGCGGCCTTTATGTTGGGCGGATCGATGGCTTGTTAAGCCTTTCCCAAACCGGGCTAATCGCTATATTTGTTGAGTGCTATCAAGGAAATTTGTAAAAAAATGATATGGGTAAAAATGGGATGATCATCTGGAATGTAGTGCTGACCATAGTAGCCGGCTGGTTATTAGTGCTGCAGCTGGGTGGCGGAAATGCTTCCAACAGTCTTCGTAAAACGCGTAGTGATGCACCGGCCGGTCCCTTTCGTATGGCCTATTTTGAAATGGATTCAGTGGCGGCCAATTTTGAGTTAGTCAAAGAGTTAAAGACCGAGATGCTCAAGCGCGAGGAGTCTATCAATACGGAGATGGAAAAGATGGCTCGCAATCTGCAACAGAAGTATAATTATTATCAAGAGCAGGCCAATACCGGTGTAATGAACCAGGCCCAAAGCGAGGCGGCGGGGCGCGATATGAAGAGTCTCGACGATCAAATGAAGAATCGCAAGCAAGCACTGGATGCCGAGTACGGCGATTTTGTGATGCGCCGCCAAAACGAGATCAAAGAAAAGATCGAAACATTTTTGGCCGATTACAACCGGTCTCATCAGTTTTCGTATATCATTTCTTATGAGCCCGGTCTTTTCTATTTTAAAGACAAGGCCTACGATATTACCGACGATTTAGTGAAGGGGCTCAACGAAAAGTATAAAAAACAGAACTAGTTCACCTGCTGTTGCATGACTTTTTTGCACGGAACGTTTTAGTATGAATGCCACCCTTTGTAATAGCATCTTTGCGCGTTGTGTGCAAGCGTATCATACCTACGACCGAGTCGATGCCCCGTTTGAGCAGCCTTACCCGGCCGGTTCTGTCGAGGCGCTTCTTTATCATAAGTGCTGGATCGATACGGTGCAATGGCATTTGGAGGACCTGGTACGCGATCCGCAGATCGAGGCCGCTGCGGGACTGTCGCTAAAACGAGAGATTGATCGTTCGAACCAGCTGCGCACCGACATGGTCGAGTATATAGACAGTTGGTTACTCAATTTTTATAGCGCTGTTCAACCGTTGGCAAATGCCACCTTCAATACAGAGAGTCCGGCCTGGGCCATAGACCGACTGAGTATTTTGACACTTAAGATCTACCATATGCAGCTGGAGGCTGCCCGCTCGGAAGCCAGTAACCAACATCGCACGGCTTGTCAAGAAAAATGCCAAGTCTTATTGACACAGCAACAAGATCTGTCTACTGCCATCGATCAGCTTTTGGCAGACATTGCCCATGGAAAAAAGTACATGAAAGTCTATAAACAGATGAAGATGTACAACGACGAGTCGTTAAACCCTGTTTTGTATCAGCAAAAGAAAAATTAATTGCGCTCCGCTGCTCCACTTTTGGTAATACGCTTCTCTGCGTTGGGTGATGTGGCCATGACTGTTCCTGTACTGCGAGCCCTGCTTCAACAGCATCCTGACTGTCGTGTTTGTATGGTGTCTAACCGCGCCTATGCGCCTTTGTTTGAAGGGATAGACCGATTGACTTTTATCGGTGCCGATCTGCAAGGCCAGCACCGGGGTTTTTGGGGATTACTGCAACTTTTCAGACAACTGCTAAAGGCGGGACCCTACAGGGGTGTGGCCGATCTTCATCATGTAGTACGAACTATGGTCTTAGATATTTTGTTTTCGCTGGTTGGAGTGCCCGTGGTTCGTCTGGATAAGGGTAGGGCAGAAAAAAAGAGACTTACAGCGCGCCACCACAAGCAGCTGCTGCCATTGCCCACGGCTTTTGAGCGTATGGCGCTTGTCTTTGCGTCATTGCAGCTTCCCGTTCTGTTGTTAGATCGAGTCGCTTCTCGGTCTGTACGTAATGATCGTCCTCTCCAAAGGCCCTATAAGGTCGGGATCGCTCCCTTTGCTAAACATCCCGAGAAGGCCTATCCGGTTCAACGGATGAAAGCCTTGGTCCAACTTTTACACCAGCGCTACGATGTTTCTATCTGCTTATTTGGCGCCGCTGGTGCGGAGGCTGCGATTTTATCGAAGTGGGAAAAAGAATTTTCGGGGGTCCGATCTATGGCTGGCCGGTATACATTGCGCGAAGAACTGTTACAGCTTCGCCAGCTTGATGCCATCATCACCATGGATTCGGCCAACATGCACCTGGCTTCTTTATATGACGTTCCGACTATTAGCATCTGGGGACCCACACATCCGTATGCCGGTTTTTTGGGGTGGGGGCAATCGGCCGAGCATGCTGTTCAACTGGAGCTGCCTTGTCGTCCTTGTTCTGTGTTTGGCAATAAAGCCTGTTTTCGAGGAGATCATGCTTGTATGCAGCAGATCGCTCCTGAGGTCATCGTAGAGCGGCTTTACGCGGTTCTGGAGCCTACAATACCTGCCTCCACCTAAAAACCGTTGCTCCTCCCTGCGGCGCTTTGCGCTTATTTGCCGTTCGCCTGCCTATAGCTCAGCGCAATCAGTATCTTTACCGCATGAAAAAATGGGCCATTATAGTGGC
>JBIIDB010000098.1:0-6675 GCA_044238505.1 Chitinophagaceae bacterium
CAACCAGGCCTCGAATACGCCGAATCTCATTGGCGAGGGCTGCCTCAAAACGATCCGGAGCCAGTGCGGTGGTACCTAAATAAAACTGCTGATTGCGATCTATAGACACCATAATATGCTGCTTAGCCTTCGTGTCTTTGGCTCCTTTCGGCAACCCCACCCTGATGACGTTGGGATTGGCCAGTGTCGCTACGATCAAAAAGAACATAAGCAGAATAAACAGGATATCGTTGAGAGAGTCGGTGAAGACCTCAGACTGCTCGCTATGTTTTCTTCTGAATTTCATAGGTTGCTTATCGGGTAGGCTCTTGTAAAACGTCTAGAAAATCAGCAGCCGCTGATTCCATCTTATGGGCGGTCTTATCGATCTGCGTCATCAGGTAGCTATACAACAAGTAGGCGATCAGCCCTATGAGCAATCCGGAGATCGATGTGATTAACTTGGTATAGATGCCCCCGGCAATGGTAGCTACTTCAAATTCATTCGAGGTAGTAATACTCGAGAACAATTGCATAAGCCCCACCAGCGTTCCCACAAAACCAAAGATGGGGGCCGCCTTGGAGATCACCGATAGTACGACCAGATTCTTTTCGAGCTTATACATTTCGAGTACGCCCACGTTGTCCATGCTCTTTTCGATCGCATCGATGGGTTTTCCGATGCGCTGTATCCCCTTATCTACGATGCGGGCTACAGGGTTATTACTGTTTTTGGCAAACGTTCGGGCAGCCACCACATTACCGGTCACAATGTGATCGCGAATGATATTCATAAAATTGGCATCGATACGCCCCGCCTCACGGATGGCCAAATAGCGTTCGGTAAATACATACACGACAGCGAGTAGCATAATACCCAAGGGAATCATGATCCAGCCGCCCGTAGACAGCAACTCCCAGAGGCTTAGATATCCATCTTGATTGGTATCCCCTGCTACCCGTTTGGCAGCCGAGGCAAGTGAGTCAGTGATTTGCAGAAGATTGATCATGCGAAAAATACTTTAAGCTAGGGTTGGTGATGAATGTTAATTTCTCGGTTATTCTTTTGCCGTAGTGCCAGCCGATTTGAACATGAGTGCCTGGATCTGTTTCATCGTTTTTTCCATGCCTTCGGCACTGCCATCCAAAAAGATCACATTACCTTTTCCGTATTCAGCGAAATTCTTGATCGCCTCCGTCCACATACTGAACAAAATAACATTGGTATCGAGATTTGCCTGCTTCATCTGTTCGGCAGCCTCCGTCATACCGGTGGCTACTTCCATTCTGAATAAGGCCACCCCTTGTCCGCGTAAACGAGCCGCTTCTTTTTCGGCCTCGGCCGAGATCTTGATAGCATTCCCGTCTGCTTCGGCCGCCTTCGTCTTGGTAATGAGTAATGCCTGTCCTTCGTTCTCGGCAGCGGCCTTCAGGTTATTAGAAGCCACCACTTTGCTCATGGAATCCAGAATCAACTTGTCGAAGGTGATATCGTTGATCTGAAGATCTTGCAAGTGATACCCCCAGTCTTCTAGGGAATGATCGACCTCGACCTTCACATACTGCACAATCTCACGACGAAGCCCCAATACTTCCGCCTGTTTTTTTGTGGCCACGAAAGAACGGATATTTCCCTCTATGGTGCGAACCAACGCTTGCATAAGGTCTTTGTCGGTAATAAACTTAAAAGCCACCTTCTTTATTGTCTCTTCGTCGGCGTTTTGCACCGAGTACAATAACATACTCTTGAAATATACGTTTGCCTGGTCTTGCGTAACGGCTTGAAACTCCAGTTCCACAGAACGATTTTGCACCGATACCCGCTTAAAGACCTTCTCTAAAAAAGGAATCTTAAAATTCAGACCGGGTCGTACCACGCGGCGGTATTTCCCGAACATGGTAATAACACCGATGTAACCCTGATTGATGGTAAATAACCCGGATAAAATGAACCCGAGCAGCAAAAACAAATACCAGTTTTCAGCAAGCCAGCGAAACAATTCCATATTATTTTTTTTACAAGTTACAATTTAGTCTGTTGCTCGCAAATACCAAGCAGCTTTACCAAAACGGCAACAGCCATCTGCATGTCTTGCACCGATACAAATTCACGACGGGAATGGATCAGTTGTTGCCCCGCAAAAATATTAGCACAAGGCAATCCCATCATCGACAGACGACTGCCGTCAGTTCCACCCCTGATGCTTTCTTGTTTTACCGTCAACCCTAACCCCTCCATTGCCTCTTTGGCCAAGGCCACCACGTGGGGATGTCGGTCGAGCACTTCTTTCATATTTCGATATTGCTCCTTTTTGATCCACTCGTAGCGGGCGCCGGGATATTGATCGATGGCAGCCTGGGTCAGACCTCTCAGTAACGCTTCTTTTTCATGCAGCCCTTCGACGCTAAAATCCCTAAGTAAAAAATGAAGGGAGCAGGCCTCGGCCAGTCCGCTGACACTGATCGGATGAATAAAACCCTCGCGACCGCAAGTGGTTTCTGGAGATAAAGTTTCTGTAGGCAATGATTGCAGCAGAGAGGCAGCGATTTTGAGTGCATTGACCATTTTACCCTTTGCATACCCCGGATGTACGATGACCCCGCTGATGACCACGTTGATCTCATCTGCACAAAAACTCTCATCCTCCAGACTGCCCAGATCACCGCCGTCGAGTGTATAGCCAAAATCAGCTCCCAGCTTTTTTAGATCTACATGTTGCGTGCCTTTTCCAATTTCTTCATCGGGGGTAAACAGAAGGCGTACCTTTCCGTGCGGCAACTCCGGATGCATCACCAGGTATTGCGCCAGATCCATGATAATGGCAACTCCGGCTTTGTCATCGGCCCCCAATAAAGTAGTGCCAGAGGCCGTAATAATATCATGTCCCAGTTTATTCTTTAAGTAAGGATGCACGGCCGGGCTGATGATCTGCGAGGGATCATCAGGCAAAATGATGTCGCTTCCCTGGTAATTTCGGTGAACCAGCGGTTTTACCCCTGCTCCACTGCAGTCGGGTGCTGTATCGACATGTGCACAAAAACAAATAACAGGAAGCGGCTTATCGACGGTGGCCTCAATGGTTGCATACACATAGCCCCACTCATCCAATTCCACGTCGGATAACCCCATCTCGCGCAGTTCCTGCACCAGCATAGCAGCCAGGTGGCGTTGTCCTTGCGTGCTGGGAAAAGAATCAGCCGCAGGATCGCTTTGCGTGTCAAGTTGAACATAGCGTAAGAAACGCTGCTCAATGGTATGAGCATACTCCTTAAGCATGACGTAAAAATTAGGGCAAAATAATCAGCGGACTGGCGCCCTCGATAGCGACCAGCTCGAGATCGAAGATCAGATCTTTTCCAGCTAAGGGGTGGTTGGCGTCGAGTAGTACCGCTGCCTCTTTTATTTCGGTAACGGTTACCTGAAACTGCCTTCCCTGCCCATCGCTCATATGAAGGGGCATCCCGATCGTTACTTCCATATCGGCCGGAAAGCGATCCTTAGGCATCTCGATGACCATCTCGGCATTGTGCGGACCATACGCCTCCATAAACGGAATCTGGATAGTCTTTTTGTCTCCCACTGCCATTCCGGTTACACCGTCATCGAAGCCTTTAATGACCGCACCACTGCCTACTTCGAATGCCAAAGGCTCACGACCGGCCGAAGAATCGAACGTTTCGCCGGACACAAGTTTTCCATGATAATGCACCTTTATCTTGTCTCCACTTTTAACCGTAGCCATAATACAAGGTAAATTTTGCTGCAAGTTAACCATAATGAGAGAGCTCCGGATTTATTTTTTTTGACCGCTCACCGATTACGTATTTTAGCCTGAGCCAATTTTCTATTTTATGAGAACCCTGTCGATCCTCGTCCTCCTTGTATGCCTTACCTCTACAGCAAGTGGGCAGAAAGCAACTTCCTTGCCTGCCTCCAAAACCCCCACGACCAAATCGGTCGAGTTGATGCCCGGAGCAGCGCAGCTTGACATTTATCTTCCCCTACTTCAAGGAAAGAGAGTAGCCATCTTTGCCAACCAAACCTCCCTGATCGGAAAAACACATTTAGTAGACAGCTTACAACAACTAGGCGTAGACATACGAGTCATCTTTGGACCCGAGCATGGATTCAGAGGTGATGCAGATGCCGGAGAAAAAGTAAGTAACTACATCGATAAGAAAACCGGGATCCCTGTTGTATCGCTGTACGGGCAAAAGCGCAGGCCCGATGAGAAGGACCTCAGTGAGATCGACGTGATGGTTTTTGACATCCAGGATGTAGGGGTTCGATTCTACACCTATATCTCTTCGCTGGAAACCTATATGCAATCGGCCCAGGAGTTTAATAAGCCATTGATTATTCTGGACCGGCCTAACCCGAACGGCTTTTATGTGGATGGCCCTGTACTAGACCTCCAATACCGCTCTTTTATCGGCATGCAGCCCATCCCTATCGTATATGGTTTAACGATTGGGGAATACGCAAAAATGCTGTTAGGCGAAAACTGGATTCAAAAACATAACGGACCAAAAAAAGATGGGCCTAAAGAAGAAATAAACCCACCAGCTGCTGTTGCACTGGAAGCCGTAGCCCTGACCGAAGCAGCCCCTCTTACGCAGGCGATTGCTGCAGAAGAGCCCAACGACCTGATGTCAAAAAGCTGCGAGGATGCATCGTTCAATAAAAAAATGATAGAGCGCGGCGGCTTTTCACTTATGGTGATCTGCTGTAAAAATTATACCCACCGCTCCCTTTATGAGCCCCCTGTTAAACCTTCTCCTAACATTCCCAACCTACAAACCATGTACCTCTATCCTTCTACTTGCTTTTTCGAAGGAACAGCCCTTAGCGAGGGCAGAGGTACCGACAAACCCTTTATGCTCTTTGGTCACCCCTCACTTCCCAAGCAACTCGTAAAATTCACGCCACAACCCAATGCAGGTGCCAAAAGTTCTAAGCACTACGGAAAAATCTGCTACGGATGGGATCTAAGCGGCACTCCCAAAGAGGTACTGGCCAAGACCAAGGGTGAAATTCAACTCAAATGGCTATTGGAGGCCTATCGGCTGTTTCCGGAAAAGGACAGTTTTTTTCTGCTTCCAAAATCGGGCGACATGAAGGGGTCCTTCTTCAACAAGCTGGCCGGCAACAACGACTTGTGGCAACAGATACGGAAAGGCCTCTCCGAAGAGGAGATCAAAAAGAGTTGGCAACCCGCCCTACGCGAGTATAAAGCCATTCGAAAAAAGTACCTGCTCTACGAAGACTTTGAATAGACGTTGAGCCCCCGCTTTTTGTTACTTTCGCTGCCATGAAAGATGTTCGAGCTGTGCGCATTGTTTTTATGGGCACTCCGGATTTTGCCGTAGCGAGTCTGGATGCACTCTGCAAGGCCGGCTGCCATATAGTGGGCGTGGTCACTGCGCCAGATAAACCCTCTGGTCGGGGGCTGCACCTGCAACCTTCTGCCGTCAAAACATATGCACTGGAAAAGGGAATCCCCTTACTCCAACCCGACAAGCTGAAGGATCCCTCATTTTTGGCCGCCCTCGACCATTGGAATGCCGATCTGCAAGTAGTTGTCGCATTTAGAATGTTACCCGAAGTGGTCTGGAATCGCCCCAAGCTCGGCACTATCAACTTACATGGGTCCTTGCTCCCACACTACCGAGGGGCAGCTCCCATCAATTGGGCCATCATCGATGGCAATACGCAAACCGGCGTCACCACTTTTTTACTACAACACGAGATTGATACTGGTCAGATCCTTCTACAATCACCCATTACAATCGGCCCCCATGAAACAGCCGGAGAACTACACGATAAAATGAAAGAGATCGGTGCCGCTCTCTTGGTCAAGACCGTACAGGGCTGGATCGAAAAGACCATCGTTCCGATCCCACAGTCCGAGTTGACCGCAGATTTTTCGCAGCTGCGCCATGCTCCCAAACTAAACAAAGAGACGGGAACGATCGACTGGCATCGACCCGCCTCTTCCATTCATAATCTCGTAAGAGGCTTAAGTCCTGTGCCCTGTGCACATACCCTACTCAACGGAAAGCTGCTTAAGATCATAGAGACGATACCCCTTCCCGAGCACGACACGCTCTCCCCGGGCCAAGTGGAGACCGACGGTAAAACTTATTTGTATTATGGCTGTGGTAAGGGTGCTTTAAAAATTTTACAGCTGCAATTGGAGGGAAAGAAGAGAATGCCGGTGAGTGAGTTTTTAAAGGGCTACCGGTTCGAAGAGGCCCAGTAATACAGTGTAAGCGAGAAGGGTTCTGTCTGCTGAATGCCCAGCGCCTGCGCAGCAGCCGTACTAATTCTCAGATCCAATTCCAGGTTTAGCCGAATTTCATGTAACGGACCGATCACTTTGGCATACACGCCCCGGCTTTGTGCATCAGCATACAAATACACGAATGAGCCCACCGGAGCCAGGTTGGTCATGATGTAATACTTCTGATCGGTAAAACCACTTTGGGTTTTAAAAACAGAAGACTTTACCAGCTGCTGCAGCGGAGTAGATACATCGAGCGATTCTTCGAATGCGCGCTTAAAATAACCTTGCCCTCGTAACAAAAACCGATACGATACCTCATCGCCGGTCGCAGGGGCCGAACCTGCAGGGGTAACCCGGCCCGAAGATTGGGCCTGCAATGCCCCGAACGAGCTGATGAGCACCATAAAAA
>JBIIDB010000099.1:0-6674 GCA_044238505.1 Chitinophagaceae bacterium
ATCGCAAAGTTTACTCGAGCCCATTATCACGTTTGTAAGAGATGAAGTGGCCAAGCCTAATTTGGGCCATAATTACAATCGGTATTTGCCTTTCTTGCTGACCGTGTTCTTTTTTATTCTGGTCAATAATATTTTCGGACTTATTCCCGGTTCGGCCAACGTAACGGGTAATATTGCCTTTACGGTCGTATTGGGTCTGCTTTCTTTTGTTGTGATCTTATTCAGCTCTAACAAGCATTACTGGGGTCACATCTTTAATCCGCCCGGGGTTCCCTTTGGTGTTAAGCTCATCTTGGTCCCCGTAGAGTTTTTGAGTGTTTTCATTAAGCCCTTTGCCCTTATCATTCGTCTTTTTGCCAACATGGTGGCCGGGCACATCATCATTATCTGTCTGGTGTCGTTGATCTTTATTTTCGGTGAGCTGAGTCCGATCGCCGGGTGGGGTGCTTCTCCGCTGGCTGTAGGTTTTACCGTATTTATCTATATGATCGAGGTGCTGGTAGCTTTCTTGCAGGCCTTCATCTTTACGATGCTGAGTGCGGTATTTATCGGGCAAGCCTTAGAAGGAGCCCATCACGACGAAGCGCATGCCCATCATTAAAACGTTTTTTTTAACCCTCAATACAACCTAACATGGATCTTATGAACGTAATGCTGCTGGCCGAAATGGCAAATGCAGGAGGTGCAGTCGGAGCAGGTCTCGCTGCCATCGGTGCCGGTATCGGTATCGGACAGATCGGTAAGGGCGCCCTCGAGGCGATCGCCCGTCAACCCGAGGCTAGCAACGACATCCGCGGTAACATGATCCTGACAGCGGCCCTTGTAGAAGGTGCTGCCCTGTTCGCGATCATCGTAGGCTTCCTGGCCATGGTACTATAATACCAGCCAAACCTCTTACTGCATCCAACGCACAGGGCCGCGGATGCAGTATTTTAAAAGACAAAACGAAACTATATACCATGAATCTGTTAACACCCGGTTTTGGATTACTGATCTGGACGCTGGTGGCTTTTTTGATCGTTTTCTTTTTGCTGGCCCGCTTTGCATGGCCGGCCATCATCAACGGTCTGCGCGAGCGTGAGAACAGTATTGCCGATTCACTGGCCACCGCCCAGCGCGTTAAGGCCGAGATGGCCCAATTGAAAAGTGAGAATGAAACGCTGTTGGCCAAAGCCCGCGAAGAGCGTGCGCAACTGTTAAAAGAAGCCCGTGAGACCAAAGACCGCATTATCAACGAGGCTAAAGAGCAAGCTAAGACCGAGGCCAATAAAGTACTTGCGGAATCCAGAGCGGCTATCGAAGCTCAAAAGATGGCGGCCTTAACCGAAGTAAAAAACCAGGTTGGAAAGTTAGTGATCGAGGTAAGCGAGAAAGTACTTCGCAAAGAATTGGGTAGCAAAGAAGCTCAAGAAGCCCATATCAAAGGTCTGGTTGATTCTGTAAAAATGAACTAAACTACTTATGCCTAACCCACGTTTAGCAGCCCGTTACGCCAAGTCGTTGCTCGATCTGTCGGTAGAGAAAGATCAGCTCGAGAAGGTGTATGCCGATATGATGTGGTTGCAGGCGGTTTGCAAGAGCAATCGCGATTTTGTGAACCTGTTGCGCAGCCCGATCATTAAAAGCGACACGAAAGAAAAGATCGTATCGGCTGTTACCGCCGGAAACGTGAGCGAGCTTACTGCTGCCTTTAATCGCCTGTTGATCGTTAAGACACGCGAAAGTTATCTGCCCGAGATCATCACGGCCTTTATTGCTGCCTATAAAGAGAAAAAGGGGATCAAGACTATTCAGTTGACCACGGCTGTTGCGGCCAGCGAAGAATTGAAAAATGCCATCGTAGAACAAGTAAAAAAATCGGCCGGCTTTACGCAAGTGGAGCTCGACGAGAAGGTAGACCCGGCCCTGATCGGCGGGTTTGTATTGCAGATCGACGATCAGCTGGTAGACGCCAGTGTGGCCTATGACCTGCGCAACATCGCCAAGCAATTTGAGAACAACGATTTTATCTATCAGATCAAATAACATCGAAAAAAAAATCATATGCCAGAAATTAAGCCCGACGAAATAAGTGCCATCCTGCGTCAGCAGCTGAGCAACTTTAATGCTACTGCCGACCTCGAAGAAGTAGGAACGGTGTTACAGATCGGAGATGGTATTGCCCGTGTTTACGGTCTCGGAAACGTGCGCTACGGAGAACTCGTTGAGTTCGAGAATGGCGTTCGCGCCATCGCCCTTAACCTCGAAGAGGATAATGTGGGTGTGGTACTGATGGGAGAGACCGGCGGTATTCAAGAAGGTGCCAAAGTAAAGCGTACCGGCCAGATCGCTTCTATCAAAGTAGGAGAGGGTATGCTGGGTCGTGTGGTCAATACCTTGGGCGCGCCTATTGATGGTAAGGGCCCTCTGACCGGCGAGCTGTACGAGATGCCACTGGAGCGTAAAGCCCCCGGGGTTATCTACCGCGAGCCCGTTAAGGAGCCGCTGCAAACCGGTATCAAAGCGATCGATGCCATGATCCCCATTGGTCGTGGTCAGCGTGAATTGGTGATCGGTGACCGTCAAACCGGTAAGACCGCTATCTGTATTGATACCATCATCAATCAAAAAGAATTTTATAAAGCCGGTAAGCCGGTATATTGTATTTATGTGGCCATCGGACAAAAGGCCTCGACCATTGCCGGTGTAATGAAGACATTGCAGGATAACGGCGCTATGGATTACACGATCATCGTAGCAGCCTCGGCTTCCGATCCTGCTCCGTTGCAGTTCTATGCTCCTTTTGCCGGTGCGGCCATTGGAGAATTCTTCCGCGATACCGGTCGCCCTGCCCTCATCATTTATGATGACTTGTCGAAGCAGGCGGTAGCCTATCGCGAAGTATCGCTGCTGCTGCGTCGTCCTCCCGGACGTGAGGCGTATCCCGGAGACGTATTCTATTTGCATAGCCGTCTGCTGGAGCGTGCTGCCAAGGTTATCAATGATGATAACGTAGCCAAGAATATGAATGACGTTCCCGACAGTATTCGTCACCTGATCAAAGGGGGTGGATCACTCACCGCGCTGCCTATTATCGAAACACAGGCCGGAGACGTATCGGCATACATTCCTACCAACGTAATCTCGATCACCGACGGACAGATATTCCTGGAGACGAACTTGTTCCTCTCCGGTATTCGTCCTGCCATCAACGTGGGTATCTCGGTAAGCCGTGTGGGAGGTAATGCCCAGATCAAGTCAATGAAAAAAGTAGCGGGTACCCTTAAGCTCGACCAAGCCTTGTATCGCGAGCTCGAAGCCTTCTCTAAATTCGGAGGAGACCTCGATGCGGCTACCAAGAACGTAATCGATAAAGGAGCTCGTAACGTAGAGGTGCTCAAGCAAGCCCAGTATACTCCCTTTACAGTAGAAAAGCAGGTAGCCATTATTTACTTGGGTACGAACGGACTGCTTAAAGAAGTAGCTGTTAGTAAGGTAAAAGATTTCGAAGAGCATTTCTTGATGGAGATGGAAAATAAACTCCCCGACGTACTGGCCGAGTTCAAAAAAGGAAATCTCCCTGAGGATGGTATCAAGAAAATGGTCGAGCTGGCCAATGGACTGATCCCTCAGTATAAAAAATAACTGATCATCTTTTTTATGGCTAAAATCCTTCGCCTCGGCGGAGGATTTTTTCATTAGGGGATCGAAACTTATCAATTTTCTGTTTGTTACTACAGTATGGCTGCCCTACTCGAGGTAAAAGGACTCACCAAACGCTTTGCCGATCTAACGGCGGTCGATGATCTCTCTTTTTCGGTGCCGGCCGGTTCGGTCTATGGTTTTTTGGGACAAAACGGGGCTGGTAAGTCTACCACTATCCGGATGCTATTGACGTTGATCAGCCCCACGGCAGGAGAGATCACGCTATTCGGCATGCCGCTTGCCTCCCATCGTTTTGATATTCTCTCTAAAGTAGGAGCTATCGTAGAGAAACCCGATCTCTACAAATACCTGAACGGGCTAGAGCATCTTCGCATTTTTTCGCGGCTAAGCGGCGTACGCCCCCAAGACGATAAATTGAAGGAGTTATTGAATAAGGTCGGATTGGGTGCTCGACTCACCAGTCGGGTAGGCACCTATTCGCAGGGAATGCGTCAACGATTGGCGCTGGCCTGCGCCCTGGTCAACGATCCTGATCTGCTTATTCTTGACGAACCGACCAACGGGCTCGATCCGCAGGGAATCGCCGACATGCGACAACTTATCTTGCACCTGAGTCGCGAGCAGGGTAAGACCATTATCGTATCGTCTCATTTGCTTAGTGAAATCGAGATGATCGCCGATCAGGTATTGATTATCGATAAGGGCAAAAAATTGATGGAGGCCGGCATGCAGGATATTTTACAAAAGGCCAAGGCCCTCGATCTACAGCAACTGCCTTCGCACCGTTATTTTCTGGAGGCTTATTTTTTATCACTAACCGGTCAATGATGTTTTTTGAGGTATTGCGCATAGAGTTATTCAAGATCTTTCGTCGCCCCCGTACGTTTATTGCGTTCGGTGCCATCGCGCTTATCATCCTGCTTATTCAATTTGCCTTAAAGGTCAACGGGAATGAGTTTATTTTATTTTTTACCGATAGCCAGACCGACACATTCGAGATCCCCTTTCAAGGAATCCTCAACGGGTACTTTGTTTGTGTAGCGGTTTTGCATATTATTTTAGTGCATGTGCCATTACTGGTGGCACTGATCGCAGGAGATATGATCGCCGGAGAGGCCAATAGCGGTACGTTGCGGATGCTGGCGACTAAGTCGGTAACACGCACCGAGCTGGTGTTGGCTAAGTTTGCAGCCAGTGCTGTCTATGTTATCTTCCTTTTACTCTGGATGGCCTTGTTCGCATTGGTAGGAAGTCTGTTATTGTTCGGTGCCAACGATCTGGTTGTTTTTAAAGAGACCGATCTGCATATCATCAGTAATACTGATGTGGTGTGGCGCTTTGTAGCGGCTTTCTTCTTTGCGGCCTTGGCCCTTATTATGATCGCGGCCCTCTCTGTGTTACTTTCTGTATTTGCCGAGAACTCGTTGGGTCCCATCGTAGCCACGGTCTGTATCGTGATCGTCTTTACTATTTTACAGCAGCTAAAAGTCCCGGTCTTTGAACAGACCATCAATCCCTGGTCATTCACTACGCATATGCTGGGTTGGAAGGGATTCTTTTATGTAGAGAAATCGGCCGACGGGGTTACGATTCCGGGCTCGATCGAAAATCCGATCGCACTGGTCAAAAGCGGAGCCATCTTGTTGGGGTATATCGTCCTTTTTATGTCGACCGCTGTGTGGGCTTTTAGAAAAAAAGATATTTTAAGTTGATGTTAGTACAGTTGTCTATGAAAAAAATAGCGCTTGCCTTATTTCCCTTCTTGGTGGTGGTAGCCTCGGTGCACGCCAGCGATCCGACCGCCGTGGCCCTGTTGGCGAGCGTCAAGAAAAAATATGACCTGGTTAACGATTACAGTGCCCGTGCCCGGCTGGTGACCAATGTTATTTTTATTAAGGCACCTGTGTCGCAAGTGACCGTGTATTACAGAAAACCCGATCAGCTGCTGGTAAAAAATGAAAAGGGCATCTCCTTTATTCCCAAGGGAACTGTTCACATCAACATGAACAATGTGCTGGGGCTAACAAATTTTGAGGCAGTACTTGCCGGCACCGAAAATGTAGACGGAGTGATCTGCAGTGTCGTCAAGATCTTCCCTCTCTCCGAAGAAGAATCCATCACCCGCGCCACGCTGTACATAGATCCCGTGCAACTGTTGGTACGCCGATCGGTCGTGAGTACTAAAGAGAGTGGCACCTATTCGATCCGGATGAAATACGGAAAGTACAGTTGGTGTGGTCTTCCCTCAGAAGTAGCCATGGAGTTCAATACCCGTGACTACAAATTACCGAAGGGCACCACACTTGATTACGATAATGGTACGCCTAAAGCAACCGGTCTGCCGCAAAAAGGAAAAGTGCTGATCCAATACCAGGAGTACACGTTGAATAAGGGATTGCCGGCTTCGTTGTTTCGTTGATCGCCCTGTTGGCGATAGTCTACTGGTTTATCCGGAATCACTCCTCGATCGCTTCGTCTTTGGCATTGGCCAACATAGCACGCGAGGCTTTGCGCAACGGATTTTTTCTGTTCTCGGCGTAGCCCTTTCTTCTGTTGATGATATCGATACACTCGAATAAGGCTAGTAAAAAAGAGCTGTTGTCGGCTTTATTTTTTCCGGCAATGTCGAACGCAACGCCATGATCGGGAGAGGTGCGCACGGCGGGCAGCCCTGCCGTATAGTTAACGCCTTCGCCACTGGCCAGCGTTTTGAACGGGATCAGTCCCTGGTCGTGATACATAGCCAGCACTGCATCGAATTGTTCAAAGCTGCGGCGGGCAAAAAATGCATCGGCACTGTAAGGACCTACGGCCAGTATATTCTGGTTCTTGGCTTCTTTAATGGCAGGTCGAATAAGAGTCTCTTCTTCTTTTCCGATCAGTCCTTCGTCTCCGGCATGGGGGTTAAGTCCCAGCACTGCGATGCGGGGTTTATCGATGCCGAAATCTTTTTGCAAACTCTGGTGCAGTAGCATCAACTTGCTGACTATTTTTTCTTTAGTCAACTTGGCAGCTACTTCTCCTACCGG
>JBIIDB010000100.1:0-6664 GCA_044238505.1 Chitinophagaceae bacterium
GGCAGTGGTAGCGAACTTCTTTAAGGGATTTTTCGGCGATAGCCGAGAGCGTAGTGTCCGTTCCGTGTAGTAAGTGGGTAAAGAGTTCGCGTTGGTAGAAACTAAAAAAAGTTTGCCGTAAGATGGTCTGTGCCCAATCGCCATTAGGTCTTTCGCACAGCAATGCGTTTTTGAATTCTCTTTCGTTTCTCCAGTAGGCCAGTTGATCTTCGGTGCAACCATTTCCCATCAATTGCGCGGCATATTGATAAAAACTGCGGGCCTGTCCGATCAGGTCCAGTGTAATATTTGTGATGGCGATATCTTGTTCCAATACAGGTCCGTGACCACACCAATCCCCGTTTCGTTGTCCTAAGACAAGTGTGCTGTCGGCCAGATAAAGGGTAAAATCAACAAGGGAAGAGTTCGTCATATCGGTTACATATGTTTGATCTCATCGGGCAGATCATAAAAGGTAGGATGACGATAGATCTTATCTTGTGCCGGTTCGTAGAGTTCGGCTGCGGCTTCCGGAGCTGATGTTTTGATATGATGGCTTTCTACAACCCAGATGCTGATGCCTTCACTGCGCCGGGTGTAAACATCTCTGGCATTTTCGATAGCCATGGTAGCATCAGCGGCATGCAGGCTGCCCACGTGCTTATGTTCCAGTCCCTGCTTACTTCTGATAAAAACTTCCCATAGGGGCCAATCAGAGGCCGGCTGTGCAGGGCCTGCTTTAGCCGCTCCGCCGGCGTCTTCGGGAATATCACCGTAATAGAACTTTCTGATCAGTTGCATGATGAATAGTTATCAGGCTGCTTGTTGTTTTTGTTTTTGCTTGGCAGCGTAGGCCGAAGCGGCTTCCCGCACCCAGCGCCCTTCTTCCCAGGCTTTTTTTCGAGCCGCCAATCTTTCTTTGTTACAAGGACCGTTTCCTTTGACCACTTGCCAAAACTCCTCCCAGTTGATCTCGCCGAAGTCGTAGTGTTTTTTGTTTTCATTCCAGCAAAGCTTCTCATCGGGCAATGTCATGTTGAGCAATTTGACCTGCTCGGCGATCATGTCCACGAATTGCTGGCGAAGCTCATCGTTACTCTTGCGCTTGATCTTCCACTTCATGCTCATATCGCTATTGGTGCTCTCTCCGTCACGGGGACCGAACATCATCAGAGCAGGCCACCACCACCGGTTGATCGCATCTTGGCACATGGCTTTTTGCGCATCACTTCCTTTGGATAGGACAAGCAGGACCTCAAAGCCTTGCCGCTGGTGAAAACTTTCTTCTTTACAGATCCGCACCATGGCCCTGGCATAAGGTCCATACGAAGTACGGGTCAGCATCACTTGATTCATGATGGCAGCGCCGTCTACCAACCAACCGATAGCGCCCATGTCGGCCCACGTGAGGGTGGGGTAGTTAAAGATGGAGGAGTACTTGGCTCGACCACTGTGCAGATCTTCGATCATTTGCTCGCGCGATTGGCCGAGGGTCTCGGCCGCGGCATAGAGGTAGAGTCCGTGTCCGGCCTCATCTTGCACCTTGGCCAGTAAAATAGCTTTTCGTTTCAGCGAAGGAGCTCTAGAGATCCAGTTGCCCTCGGGCAGCATGCCCACAATCTCGCTATGGGCGTGCTGGCTGATCTGTCGCAAATTGGTTTTGCGGTAGGCATCCGGCATCCAGTCACGCGGCTCGATCTTGACCTCTTGATCGATCTTCTGCTGAAAAAGATGTTCCAGGTTGTGCGGTTCCATAGTGCGTGTGATAAGATGCAAATTTATTGAAAAACTAACAACTGTTAGGATAAAAGGTTGGATACTATTTATGATCGAAGTCTACCATCAGTTTCTCGGTCTTGGGGTAGCTCTGGCAGGTCAGGATGTACCCCTGCTCCACTTCCTCTTCCTCAAGTCCCCAGTGGACCTCCATCAGTACCTCACCGCTCACCAGTTTGGCCTTGCACGTGCAGCACATCCCCCCCTTGCAGGCAAAGGGAAGATCGGCACCTTGGGCAAGGGCCGCATCCAAGATCGTTACGTCATCTTGCAGGGGAATATCAATAACTACTTCTCGGCCGTCCAGTTTGATGGTGACCTGGCTGCTTGTCTTTTTTTGCGTAGTAGTAGCTTGGCTTTTTTTGGAGCGTGCCGTTATTGTAGAGCTGGTAAAGAGTTCGAGATGGATCTTTTTAGCGGGTAATCCGGCTTTTTCCAAAAAGGCCTTGCTGTTCAAAGTCATTTCTTCGGGACCGCAGATAAAACATTCATCCATGTTTTTAAATCCGTTCAATCGATCGAGCAGGATCAGTTTCTCTGTATCAATGCGGCCTAATTGTAACGGGCTGTCTGTTTTTTCGCGGCTCAGTATATGCAGGATGTTGAGCCGTTGCATGTATGTGTTCTTGAGTTGTTCGAGTTCCTCAAAAAAAATAATGCCGGAACGGCTGCGGTTGCCATAGATCAGGGTAACCGTACTGGAGGGTTCTGTATATAAGATCGATTTGATCAACGAGAGAATGGGGGTGATACCGCTGCCGGCCGCGATCATCAGATATCGCTTGGCCTGTGAGGCGCTTAGCGGAGTATTGAACTTGCCGGCAGGAGGCATAACGTCGAGTATATCACCGGCTTTGAGTTGCTCATTGGCATAGCCTGAGAATATGCCTCCCTCCACTTTTTTTATGGCTACGCGCAGCTCGTTGTCTTGCGGCGCGCTGCAGATCGAATAGCTGCGTCTTACCTCCGAACCGTTCAACGTGGTTTTTAAGGTCAGGTTTTGTCCGGGCAAGAATTGATAGGTTGCTCGCAAGGCCTCCGGCACCTCAAACAGCAAGGATACACAGTCGGCTGTTTCTCGCCGGACCTCTTTGATGGTAAGGGGATGAAAATGAAGCGACATTTTCTACTGATTTTTTCTAAGCCCGCCCACCAAGATAGTCAGCATGTTGTCCTCGAGTTCGCGGGCACTGATCCTTTTTTTACTGCGATGCCAGCTTTCTATCCCACTGATGGCATGCAGCATAATGAGTACTGCCGTGGCACTGTCGATAGGGAGAATTTCTTTTTTCTGTATACCCGTATCGATCAGGTGGGCGATCCGCTTCCGATACGTGCGGCGCTGTGTCTGAAAGTTGGATAGGTAGGGCTCTTGCAAATGCTTCCACTCGCGGTCACTCACATACACCTGCTCGTAGTTGTCGATCATCTGTTTAATATGGAAACGCAACACGGCCTCCAGGGCTGATAGGGCCGACTGACGGGTGGCCTCTATCTGGTCCATGTGCGTATTAAAGTGATTGGCCATTTCAAAACAGATAGCCTCGAGTATCTCGTTTTTTGAGCTGATGTGATTATAGAGACTGGCTGCTTCTATCCCCACTACCTCGGCCAGATCGCGCATGGAAGTAGCGGCAAATCCACGCTGGCGAAACATGGCCGCCGCCTTTTGCAGGATCAGTCCTTTTTTGGAAGCTTTTTTTCGAGTTGCCTTTGCCATTGCTAATTTGATGAGTTGGAAAGGTACATAAATAATGCCTTTTTTAGATAGCGGATTTATTATAGGTTTGCACCCTATGTCACTGATTACCGTTGGAACCATGGCCTTTGATGCCATTGAAACCCCATTTGGAAAAACAGACCGTATAGTCGGTGGTTCCGCCACCTATGTGGCCTATGCCGCCAGCAATTTTGTAACCCCTGTTCAGCAGATCTCGATTGTCGGATACGATTTTCCGCAAGAAGAGATGGAGGAACTTCGTCGTCGCGGGGTACAAACCGATGGTGTGGAGGTCGTCGCTGACAAAAAATCCTTTTTCTGGAGTGGTCGCTACCATGCCGATATGAACAGCCGCGACACCCTTGTGACCGATCTTAATGTGTTAGCTGATTTCGATCCCAAGGTACCTGCCGGCTATCAAGGCGCCGAATTTTTGATGCTGGGTAATCTGCAACCCCGCATGCAGCTCAATGTGATACAGGAGTTAACACAACGTCCTCGTCTGATCGTGATGGATACCATGAACTTTTGGATGGAGACGGCGATGAACGAACTAAAGATTGTACTGCGTTATGTAGATATGCTGATGGTCAACGATGCCGAGGCGCGCCAGCTATCGGGTGAATATTCGTTGGTCAAAGCCGCCCGTGCGATCCTGGCCATGGGCCCCCGGTACCTCATTATCAAGAAAGGGGAACACGGGGCTTTACTCTTTCAGCAAGACGAAGTTTTCTATGCGCCCGCTCTTCCACTCGAAGATGTGTTTGATCCCACCGGTGCCGGTGATACGTTTGCCGGAGGCTTTATCGGGCATATAGCCAAGACCGGTGACATCTCTTTTGAGAATATGAAAAGAGGGATCATCGTGGGCTCGGCTATGGCCAGTTTTTGCGTGGAGAAATTCGGCCCCACTCGTCTTAAAGAAGTCGGTAAAAAAGAGATTCACGACCGCATTCGTCAGTTCAAGCAACTGACCAGTTTCGATATTGAACTTTCGTAGCGAGTCTATTTTTTCGCAAACGAATACCCGAACTTAAACCCGAACCATACGGGCCAAAATCCGTTTTGATTAAAGTGAGGCGTAAGCGCTACTCCCCAGGTGATGCCTCCGGTCTTAGGTTGTCTTCTGTAGCCCAGGGTCAGGTGACCGTATACTGAATTTTTTTGCTCAATGCTGAGGCCTACTACATCAATAGGATAAGGGTTGCAGTTACCGCCGGGGCACCAGATGTCATAGGTGTCGGCATAGTGTAAAAAGGTAGCGCCCACACCGGCCTCAAAGAAGTGTTTGTTGTCTTTAGTGAGTAGCCAGTTGACGCCAACAGGAATGGTAAATGCCTTCTCATAGCTTCCGCTAAATCCTCCTATGCCTGCTTTGAGTCCAATGCCATCGGCTCGTTTGTTAAGACGGGTCTCATAGAGCACATTAAAGGCAACGCCGTTGCCCCCCAGCTCTACGTATATATTTTGACGGGGAGCTTTTTCTGTAAACTTGCTTCCTGCTTCCTGCGCGTTCAAGGAGGTAACGAAGAGCCATTGCAGTCCGAGGGTACATAAGATGACGGGAAGTGATTTCATGCAGTCTGGTATTTAGCTATTGTCAGTAGACAGGTGCAAGATAAAATTTGATGCATGATTTTACAGATCCGGGTGTTAAAACTTTTTAAAACCTAATGCCACAGCGACACGCCAAACCGAAAACTATTCCACTTGCCCTGTAACGAATACTGCCTGATCACGATCAGATAGTTCGCTGCTGCGAGCAATTGGCCTTGCTGGTCTCTTCCGTCCCAATACCAGCTTCCGCTTCTGCCCAGTATGGTTCTGGCGGCCAACACCCGAACCAAACGTCCGGCCGCATCTAAAATTTGTACCGATGCCAGTGTGCCGGGCTGTTCCGTTTTATAACTAATGATGCAAACATCATCCTGTCCGTCGAGGTTGGGCGAAAACAAAGGCGGCTGCACCGAAAAATCATTTTGTGGTGGCCCTATGGATAGCTGCTGTGAATTTTTTCGCGTCGGAGTAGCAAATCCTTCGGTCCTGGCGGCACTGTGCCAGTTAGAGGCCCACTGTGTTTTGCTGTCGGGATCGATCCGTTCGAGCGAAACACCTTCTCGGTCTTGCAAAAGAGGAAAATGCCAAGCTTCATCATAGGCCAATTCGTCTATGACATCTCCTTGTTGATAGAGGAGTACCAGTTGTCCTTTTTCATCCGGTAATGAAGGAAAACCGACCGTTTGAAAAAAATGCAACGGGGAGCTGACCAAGTATTGCTGCATCACGAAAGAAGGATCGCTGCTAAAGGCTGCATATTCGTTATAAAACAGTAAGCGCGGGGTTGCACTCAGTCGAATAAAACTGCCCATTGTACCACTGGGTTGTCTATGGCTAATATAGAGGGAGGATAAGTCGATGATCCTTTTACTTTTATTGAAGAGTTCTACAAAATCACTGCCTCCGCTGCGGGGATTAAAGAGAATTTCGTTGATCACCACATCTAAAGGTTTGCAAGCAGATGCCAGCCCTGTCGGCAGCGTTATCGCCCTGCCCACATCGGGGGTCTGGCAACTTTTGATGCCCGTTATGGAAAGCATATAAATAGTATCGGCTTGTAAGGGTCGACTCAATTTGCAGGCTGCGACCGTATGCAACGGGTCGATCGTTCTTACACCGAGCACCTCGATATCATCATTTACTTTGTAAAGAGAGGGGCGTACTGACCATACGCTATCTATTGATGCGGAGAATTGAATCCGTAGACTGTCCGGCGCCGATGCATACGCATGGATTGCGGTGGGCAACGACAATTCCGTTTGCAGGTCTTGCACGGAATTGATCGATCCCGGAGTACCCCCCGTCGGGTGGACGCTATTTTTCCAATTGGGTTTACCCGCACAGGGCCCCCTCTCATTGATCATTTCGAGTGACCAGCCGCCTTCTGCTTTCAGCGAGTTACTATACCAGCTCTTATCGTACGAGACGGCATGTATCACACGGCCCGATGGATGCCGAAGCCAAATTGTAGTACCATCATTGTCGAGTGCCGGAAAGCCGGTTATGGCAAGTGTTTTTCCGAGAGTAGATAAAAAGGGTAAGGCTGTGCTCGAGCACAGGACAACCAAGCTGTCGGTGGGCAGCCAGTAAAAAGGAAGGGGGCCCGATAATGCGGTAGAGGTGCCCACTCTC
>JBIIDB010000198.1:0-6603 GCA_044238505.1 Chitinophagaceae bacterium
ATGCCGGTAACTACAGTGTGGTGGTAACGGGTACTTGTGGTACGGTTACTTCTGGTACTGTAACGCTGACAATCAATACACCTGTAACGATCACTCGTCAGCCTGCTAACACAACGGTTTGTGCCGGTGATGTGGCAACGTTGAGTGTGGTTGCGAGCGGTACGATTACCGGTTATCAGTGGTTCAGCGGTTCTACTGCTATCACAGGAGCTACTGCTGCTACGTTTACGACGACTGTGGCAGGTACTTACTATGTAGTCGTGAGTGGTTCGTGCGGTAACATTACCAGCGGTAACGCAGTGGTAACAGCGAACCCGACTACGGTGATCACTGCCCAGCCTGCATCGGCTACGGTGTGTGTGGGTGGTTCTAACAGCTTCAGCGTAACGGCTACGGGTACGAACCTGATCTACCAGTGGTTCAAGGGAAGTGCAGCTATCTCAGGAGCAACTTCTTCTGTTTATACGATCAATAATGTGGTAGCGGGTGATGCCGGCAACTACAGTGTGGTGGTAACGGGTACTTGTGGTACGGTTACTTCTGGTACTGTAACGCTGACAATCAATACACCTGTAACGATCACTCGTCAGCCTGCTAACACAACGGTTTGTGCCGGTGATGTGGCAACGTTGAGTGTGGTTGCGAGCGGTACGATTACCGGCTACCAGTGGTTCAGCGGTTCTACTGCTATCACGGGAGCTACGGCTGCTACGTATACGACAACAGCTGCGGGTACTTACTATGTAGTGGTGAGTGGTTCATGCGGAAACATCACCAGCGGTAACGCATTGGTAACGGTTAATCCGTTGCCGCAGGGTAGTCTGACTGGTAACACCATCTGTGTGGGATCTGCTGCCACCTTGGTATACACTTCGAGTGTTGCGGGTACCGGACCTTACACCCTGGTGTATCGCGCAGGAACCAGCACAGCTACTACCACGGTCAGCAATGTGGTAAGCGGTGTCGGATTCTCTGTATCTCCGCTGGCTACAACTGCTTACACACTGGTAAGTGTTACCGATGCTAATGGTTGTGTACGCACGACCGGCTTTACAGCGGGTACGGCTACGGTAACGGTTAATCCGAGACCAACAGCTGCATTGACCGGCACACAGACGATCTGTGCTAACACATCGGCTACATTGAACGTAACGATGACCGGTACGGCTCCGTTTGTAGTAACGCTGAGCGATGGTACTACGGCTACGTTTGCTACGACAACAGGAACCTTTACGGTAATGCCGAATGCGGCTATAACGTATACAATTGCCAGTGTCAGCGATGCCAACGGATGTACCAATGTGGGCACGGGCAGCGCAGTGATCAGCTTGCACACGCCGGTGACGATCACGCGTCAGCCTGCTAATACAGCGGTATGTGATGGTGGAGTTGCTACTCTGGCTGTAACGGCTGGCGGAACTGGTCTGACTTATCAGTGGTTCAGCGGTGCTACTGCCATAACAGGAGCTACGGCTGCTACCTATACAACTACAACTGCAGGATCTTACTATGTTGTTGTGACTGGCACATGTGGTACTATCACCAGTGGCAACGCAGTGGTAACTGTTAATCCGTTGCCGCAGGGTAGTCTGACCGGAAGCACTGTTTGTGTGGGCTCTGCAGCCACCTTGGTATACACATCTAGTGTATCCGGAACCGGACCTTACACTATTGTTTACAATAACGGAGCGTCTAACGTAACGGCGACCGGTGTGGTGAGTGGGGTAGCCTTCCCTGTGAGTGTGATACCCGGCGTAACCACAGCCTATACGCTGGTGAGCGTAGCGGATCAGAATGGTTGCATACGTACCACTGGCTTTACAGCCGGTACAGCAACGGTAACCGTTCGTCCAAGACCTACTGCAGTTCTTAGTGGTAACCAGGCTATTTGTGCCAATGGCACCGCCACCTTAAGTGTGGTGATGACTGGCACAGCACCGTTTGTGGTAACGCTCAACGATGGTACACAAGCAACCTTTAACAGTACTACCGGAACTATAACCCTGAATCCGAATGCGGCTACTACCTACACCATCGCCAACGTGAGCGATGCCAACGGATGTAGTAACACCGGCACAGGCAGTGCGGTAATTACAATCAATACGCCAATATCTATCAGTGCCAACCCTGCAAATACTACGGTTTGCAGCGGAACCGTAGCCAGCATCTCTGTGGTGGCCAGCGGTACGGGCATAACGTATCAGTGGTATAATGCTGCCGGCGCCATAACCGGTGCAACAGCGGCTACGTATACCACTACCACCGCGGGTACTTACTATGTAGTAGTAGGCGGTACTTGTGGAGCTGTGACCAGCGCTAATGCGATCGTCACTGTCAATGCAAACACGGTCATCTCTTCGCAACCACAATCGGCTACGGTATGTTTGGGTGGATCAGCCAGCTTTAACGTGGCAGCTACCGGAACGGCTCTAAGCTATCAGTGGTATAAAAATGGAGTATTGATCAGTGGCGCTACCGGATCTATGTACACTGTAAATAACGTGGTGGCTGGTGATGCTGCTTCTTACACAGTGGTGGTAACCGGTACGTGCGGAACAATTACTTCTACAGCTGCAGTACTGACCATCAATGCACCTGTTACCATAAGCAGACAGCCTGCTGATGCAACTGTTTGTGATGGTACTACCGCTACACTTGCTGTTACTGCAAGTGGTACCGGACTTACTTATCAGTGGTTTAATGCTGCCGGTGCCATCACGGGTGCTACAGCAGCCACCTATACCACCACTTCTGCAGGTACATACTATGTAGTAGTGAGCGGTGCTTGTGGTGTTGAAACCAGTGGTAATGCAGTTGTAACGGTGAATCCGTTGCCGCAGGGTAGTCTGACCGGCAGTACGATCTGCGCGGGTACGACCGGAGGAGCTGTATTAACGTATACATCAAGTGTAGCCGGAACAGGCCCTTACACTATTGTTTATAATAACGGAGCCGGTAACGTAACGGCCAACGGAGTGGTCAGTGGTGTCTCCTTCCCTGTAAGTGTGATACCTGGTGCTACTACGGCCTACACGCTGGTAAGCGTAACGGATCTGAATGGTTGCGTACGTACAACTGGCTTTACGGGTGGAACGGCTACTATCACAGTGTTGCAGGCACCCGCTATTACTTCACAGCCTGTGTCGTTAACGCAGAACGTTGGAACGGCTGCTCAATACACTGTTGCCGCTACAGGTTCTAACCTAACCTACCAGTGGCAGATCAGCACCGATAACGGCCTCACTTACGTGAACCTGACCAATGCCGGTATTTACAGTGGTGCCACCAGTACAACGCTGCAGATCAGCGCTATCAGTACGAACATGAACGGATATCGCTACCGCTGTGTGGTGTCTGGCACTTGTGCACCGGCTGCGATCAGCAATGGGGCGTTACTCACCGTGGTATCACCGGTTGCTTCGTTCACCGTCAATACTGCGAACCAGTGTCTGAACGGTAACCAGTTCGTCTTTACGAACACCAGCAGTGTGTTGGTAGGTACGATGACACATCAGTGGACCTTCGGAGATGGCGTGGGTACTTCAACACAAGCTAATCCGACATATACCTATACTCGCTCTGGCACCTTTGTGGTGAAACTGGTAGTAACCACCGATGCCGGTCTGCGCGACAGTACAACCAGAACGGTGGTAGTATTCGCTTCGCCGCTGCCTTCTTACACGATCAACCAATCGGTACAATGTTTAGTCAATAACCGATTTGTATTCACCAATACTTCTGTGCTGCCCAATGAGGCCATGACCTTGACCTATCGTTGGGAGTTTGGAGATGGTACTACCGTCAATGACATCAGCCCTGTTAAGAGCTATGCCAATGCGGGTACGTACAACGTTAAATTGGTAGCTACCTCTATCAACGGTTGTCGCGATAGTGTTACCCAAACGGTAACAGTCAATCCGATGCCGGTGACCACCGTCTCTGCTAACCCAGGCACCATCTTGTGTCAGGGAAGCAATGTAGTGCTGACGGCTACGGGCGGTGTTACCTACAAGTGGTATCGCAACGGAGCTCTTCAAGTGGGTATTACCGGAGCCACCTTTACGGTAACTTCTCCGGGTGAGTACAGCGTACGCGCTACCAGCGCTGCCGGTTGTGAGTCTGTCGATGTAGCTTCAATTGTGATCACGCTGCTCGAAAAGCCGATTGTTGACTTCACGTTCAATACTTCTTGTGCTCAGTTCCCCATCACGTTCACCAACCGTTCGGTGACCACGAACTCCGGACCGGTAACGCTGTTGTGGACTGACAACTTCGGAAACACTTCTACGGTTGCTAACCCTGTGATCACCTATGGAACGGCAGGTGTAGTGAACATGAAGTTGAAAGTCACGCCAACACTCTGTCCTGTTTCAGCGGATAGTGTTACTAAGTCATTCACGCTGTCTACTGCTGCACCGGCACTGCGTCTGCCGACTGTCGATGCGTTGAGTGGCGAACCAGTACGTCTGCAAGCCAGAAGCCTTGGCGGTACCACTTACTTGTGGACACCTGGCGGCTCATTGGATGACAGTACTGCTCAGCGTCCGTTTGCTACACTTACTGCAGAGCAGGAGTACAGAATCCGTGTAACTACATCCACAGGTTGTCAGACGGTTGATACCATGTTGGTGCGTGTGTTCCGTAGCTACGGAGTATATGTTGCCAATGTGTTTACGCCGAATGCTGACGGTATCAACGACCGCGTGGTGATGAATATGGTTGGTATCAGAAGCCTTCGTTACTTCCGAATCTTCGATCGCACCGGTAAGATGGTCTATGTTACCTCTAACGCGGGCGACAGTTGGGATGGCACCTTCAATGGTACTAAGATGCCGATCGGCACCTACATGTGGGTTGCTGAGGCAGTGACTAACTCTGGTATCAACATAACAGAACGAGGCTTAATTACACTAATCCGTTAAGACACTATAGAACAAAGCATATGAAAAGATTATATGTCTCACTACTGGTAATTTTGATGAAAAGCGGGGGCCTGTTTGCGCAGGACCCCTACTTTTCTCAATATTTTACGTCGCCTATGACCTTAAATCCGGCGTTGATCGGAAAGGGCAATGCGGGAACCCGTGTATTGGCTACCCATCGATCGCAGTGGTGGGGATCAGCCGGGGCGGCTTATGAAACCTCGTCTGTTTCTGCCGAAATTCCTCTCGCTACTAAAAAGAACGAGAAGAACCAGCTGGCGCTTGGCATAATGGGATTAACCGATGCCTCGAATGGCGGGCTACTTAAGAACAATTACTTTTCGGCAGGCTTCGCCTACAACGTGGCACTCGACAGAGAGGCTAAGCAAACATTTGGGGGCGGATTGATGGCCACTTACGGCAGTCGTTTATTCGATCAAAGCAAGTTTTTGTATCAATCACAGTTCGGAAGTTTTGGATTTATTCGCTCTATTGCTGCCAATGATCCTATTCAACTGCCCCAGCGTAATTATTTTGATGTGGCCGCTGGCGTGCATTATCGTTCGATCGGTAAGAAGTGGGACCTTAACCTCGGAGCCAGTGCTTATCACTTGGCACAGCCCGATATTTCTGCCTTTGAGCAAGCCACTTTCTCTATGCGTATGCGCTTAAACGTACAGGCCTCGCTGGCTAAGAAATACAAGGGTGGGGATGAACTGCACTTTACCTCTTTGTACAGCAGCTATGGGTATACCGATCTGGTTACTATCGGGGGTATTTATAAGTACAAGATCCAGGGTGATCATGCCATTAGCCGGTTAAACGGGGGGGCTATGTACCGCGTTGGAGATTCTTATATTGCGTATGCTGCCGTGGAGGCCCAACGCTGGAGTGTAGGTTTCACCTATGACTTTATTCGCTCCGATGTCCGTACCTATTACAACTCGGTGCAGAGTATGGAAATTGCGTTCAGCTATTTAATGGGATCTAAGAAGAAGCCCTTTAAGGTACCTGCCCAGCATTTCTACTATTAATTACCGCAATTTGCTTTTAGCAGATCGGCCGCTCCGGGCTGATTATTGGCTACGGCAATCCTTAGACTGGCACAGCCTTCGTCTTTGCGACCCAGTGAAATCAACCCCAGTCCTCTAAAGACATGCGACTTGGCATCTCTTGCCTTGCCGCTCGCTATTACTTTATCGAAGTATTTGATCGCGGTGGAAAAGTCGCCTAACGTGTGATAGCAGAGTCCAATATTCTCATCATAGGCATAATCGGTTGGATTCAGGCGCTGCCCTTTTTTAAAGTTTTCAATAGCGCTGCGGTAGTTTCTTTGGGCGAAGTCCTTACTGGCCGCCTCAAAATAAGGGCGGGCTCCGGCTGCTGCGATATTGCCGCGCCGGGTACTCAGATCCGGATCATTCGGATGAAAGACCAGTGCACTGTCCAGCAACCGCTCAAAGCGTTGATTGGAGACGCCCACCGCAGCCAAAGAGCTGAGGTAGCTGTTCCATGCCCAGGGTTCATTGCGAAGTTTGATTACCCTTGCAAAGCTTTTTTCGATTTGCAGGCTGTCTTTTCTTTCGGCCAGCAACTGGTTTAGTAAGACAAAATTATTGCGGACCCGCGGCCGGTATTCAAAGGCCTTGCTGACCCAATAGAAAGCGCTGTCTTTTTGGTT
>JBIIDB010000101.1:0-6589 GCA_044238505.1 Chitinophagaceae bacterium
GGCCGGTGCGTCAAAACCCTTGTCAAGCTCGGTCGCATCGGCAATTATCTGTACGCCCTTTCCGTCATATCCGCCTTCGCCGATCTTGTGCACGGCCGGTAAAAAGGAGAGATGGTGTTGGAGGTCAGTACGCAGTTGCGTTATCACGAAATCGGCCGTGGGTATTTGGTGCTCCCGGTAATAGGCTTTTTGCGAGATCTTGTTTTTGATCAGGCGTAACACGCGGGGTTCAGGAATAACAACAACTCCCTCGCCAGCCAGTTTCTCAAGGGCATCAATATTGACCTGTTCGATCTCGATGGTGATGCTGTCCAGCGATTTTCCAAACGCATATACATCGTTAAAGTTGCGGATGTCGCCCAGGGTAAAATGATCACAGAGGAGGGAAGCCGGGCACTCCGGATCATTCTCCAGCACATACGTCTCTACGTCATAGGGTTCGGCTGCTTGTAACAACATTCGTCCCAGCTGTCCGCCTCCTAAAATGCCCACCTTTCGCATGGCCCAAAGATAGCGTCAAAGCCAGCTCCCTTGCCGAGGGGAGCATCAATTTTCTTTATTTTTGCAGTATGAATGCTACACCGCTTGCGTCACAAACCACCGCTTCATCCACGGCCGTGGATTTTCTTCCACTTGAAGGCACCGATTATGTAGAGTTCTATGTGGGAAATGCCAAACAGGCGGCTCACTACTACATGAGTGCTTTTGGCTTTCAGGCGCTGGCCTATGCCGGTCCCGAGACGGGTGTTAAAGACCGGGCCAGTTATGCCGTTCGGCAGCACAAGCTCACGTTTGTACTGACTACAGCACTGCGCCCCGATCATCCGATCGCAGATCATGTGCATCGGCATGGAGACGGTGTAAAGTGTCTTTCACTTCGCGTGGCTGACGCTACGCAGGCCTGGCAGGAAACTACGCAAAGAGGTGCCAAAAGTTATATGGAGCCTACTCGGTTAAAAGATGATCAAGGCGAAGTAGTGATGAGCGGAATTCATACATATGGCGATACGGTGCATCTTTTTATTGAACGAAAAAATTACCAGGGTGTTTTTATGCCCGGCTATCGCGCCTGGTCCAATCCCGATTTTGCACCCAGCGACTGCGGCTTATTATACGTAGACCATTGCGTGGGCAATGTGGGTTGGAATCAAATGAATCCCTGGGTCAAATTTTATGAGGAGGTGATGGGCTTCAAGAATATCCTGACCTTCGACGATGAAGATATTTCTACGGAATACTCTGCCCTTATGAGTAAAGTGATGAGCAGCGGTAATGGCTTTGTAAAATTTCCCATCAATGAACCTGCCGAGGGAAAGCGAAAAAGTCAGGTAGAGGAATTTTTGGAATTTTACAACGGAGAAGGATGCCAGCACGTGGCGATGGCCACCAACGATATCGTCAAGACCGTACGGGAGCTGATGAGCCGAGGGGTCGAGTTTTTAAAAGTGCCCACTACCTATTACGATGATCTGCTCGACCGGGTCGGTACTATTGATGAAGATCTTGCTCCTCTTCGGGAACTGGGTATTCTGGTAGACCGTGACAATGAGGGATACCTCTTGCAGCTCTTCTCGAAGCCCGTTGAGGACAGGCCTACGTTGTTCTTCGAGATCATACAGCGAAAAGGGGCCAAGAGTTTTGGTAAAGGGAATTTCAAGGCCTTGTTCGAAGCCATTGAGCGGGAGCAAGAAGCCAGAGGAAATTTCTAAGCAGGTCTCTGCCATTCGTCCTGTTCGTTAAAATCTATCTATGACCGTATCCCGCTTCGTGTTGCCTCGCTGCCTAACGGGAATCTCGTTGGGGATGGGTCTGTCATTGATTTTTTCTGCCTCGGTACTGGCGCAAGCTTCCTATGGTCTCTCCAGAGGCGGCTCTTCTTATTATTCGTTCATCGATTACCAGCGCAGTTTTGCTCGTCCGCAAGAGGCTATGGCCCGCAAGGTCGATACGCTTAAGAAACAATTTGCTGCCAAGAAGCTTAGCTGGCCGGCCAATTATATCTACATACGCTCCTTTAAGTACGATAGCCAGCTCGAGGTCTGGGTAAAGCAACGACCCGCCGATTCGTTTCGCCTCTTTAAGGTCTATCCCGTGTGTGCGCTGGCGGGTTCTCTCGGACCCAAACGGATGCAGGGAGATTTTCAGGTACCCGAAGGATTTTACTATATCAATGAATTTAACCCCAACAGCAATTATTACCTCTCACTCGGACTCAACTATCCCAATGCCAGCGATAAAGTGCTGAGCGATTCATTAAAGCCCGGAGGGGAGATCTATATTCACGGAAGCTGTGTAACGGTCGGCTGTATTCCTATTACTGACCAGCAGATCGATGAGCTATATGTACTGGCAGCATTTGCGCGCGAGCAGGGGCAACACTATATCCCCGTTCATATTTTTCCGTGTCGCTATGATGTGCCCAAGAGTGTTGCATACCTGAACGACCTTACTAAAGAAGATTCGGCACTGAAGGATTTTGCAGATCAACTAAAAGATGCCTATACCTACTTTGAGAAAACAAAAAGGTTGCCGATTGTCATGATCACCGATGACGGACGTTATCATGTCAACGAGGCAAAGAGCCGAGCTGCTCCCCAAGGTGGTGCCACTGTTACAGCGATGCCCGCGTTGGAGCAAAAGGGGCTTGCTGCGTCGAAAGTAGCTCCGCCCCGCAAGATCCGTCAGCTGGGAAGCGTTCCGGATTATGTAGATCAATGGCCTCGCTATCCGGGCGGTGCCGAGGCCTTTGCGCGGTTTTTAGAGCGAGTGTCGGCAGCCGTTGCCGGGCATTTACCCTCCGGCATAACAAGAGCATTTTTGCAGGTAGAATTTGTGGTAGACAAAGACGGCGTGCCCGTCAATTTTACCGTGGTGCGCGGATTGTCGGATGCAGTTGTTCTTCATCAAAAACTAGTCGAGGAATTAGAGGCTATGCCGTCCTGGTCACCTGCTTTACTGGCTAAAAAGCCGGTACCCAAAAAAATGCTGCAAACAATTACTATCGATTCTAAATAACCTACTATGTCAATTAACCGAAAGGTCCAGACACTGGACGAATTTACCATCCAGCAGTTACGCGACTTTCCCCAAGCCACCGGAGAGCTGTCTAATTTGCTTCGTAACATCGGTCTTGCGGCCAAACGGGTTAATGTAGAGGTCAATAAAGCAGGGCTCGTGGATATTCTGGGCGATGCAGGAACTGTCAATGTGCAGGGCGAAAAAGTAAAGAAGCTCGACGTTTTTGCCAACGACCAATTCATCAAAGTTTTGCAGCATGGCATCAGCTGTGCCGGTATTGCCAGTGAGGAGCTTGATGATTTTGTGGCCTTCGAAGACGAGAAAAGCATACACTCTAAATATGTGTGTTTGTTCGACCCCCTCGATGGAAGCGGTAATATCGATGTGAATGTTTCTATCGGCACCATTTTTGGGGTTTATCGTCGGGTAACACCTGTGGGAACAGTGGTTACGAAAGAAGACTTTCTGCAGCCTGGCAGTAGCCAAGTAGCTGCCGGGTACGTGGTATACGGATCATCTACGATGCTGGTCTATGCTACCCGCCGTGGTGTCAATGGATTTACACTCGATCCTTCTATCGGGGAGTGGACGCTCAGTCACCCCGATATCCGTTGTCCCGAAAAGGGAAAAATTTATTCGGTAAACCATGGCAGCTTTTTTGAATTTGACAAGGGCGTACAATCCTATATTACGGCTTGTCAGCAGAAAAGCAAAGAGCAGGGTGGACCCCTGCGACAACGCTATGTGGGCAGTATGGTGGCCGATGTGCATCGCAACCTGATCAAAGGGGGGATCTTCATGTATCCCGGCACCGCCACAAAACCGGATGGCAAACTTCGCTTACTGTATGAATGCAATCCCTTTGCTTTTATTGTTGGAGTGGCGGGGGGAAAAGCTACAAACGGTAAGATCCGAACGCTCGATATCGTTCCGGCCTCGTTGCATGAACGTTGTCCTTTTTTTGTAGGAAGCAATCAGATGATGGAAGAATTAGAAACGCATTTATCGCAGCATGGATAATACAATCATTCAGGTCGATCAACTCGTTAAACGCTATGGAGCCCTCGAGGCTGTGTCCGGTATTAGTTTCTCCGTTAAAAAAGGAGAAATCTTTGGGCTGCTCGGCCCCAATGGAGCAGGTAAGTCTACCACGCTAGAAATTATAGAAACGCTGCGGACCAAAACATCCGGAGAAGTTAAGGTAGGTGGATTTTCGCTCGATGCGTCTCCGTCTGCCATCAAAAAAATCATTGGCGTGCAGTTGCAAAGCAGTGGGTATTTTCCGGGCCTTAACCTGGTACAGCTGATAGAGCTGTTTGCAGGGTTGTATAATTGCTCAGTCAATCCCCTGGAATTGTTGGCACAGGTCAACCTGCAAGACAAGGCCAAGGCAAAGGTTAAGGAGTTGAGTGGAGGGCAGCGGCAGCGTTTTTCGGTAGCGACTACCCTCATTAATCAGCCTCAGGTGATCTTTCTGGATGAGCCTACTACGGGTCTCGATCCACAGGCTCGTCGCAGTTTGTGGGAGACCATCCAAACGATCAACCGGCTGGGTACCACGGTGGTTCTTACCACCCATTATCTCGATGAAGCAGAGTATTTGTGCGATCGCGTGGCTATCATGGATGCCGGAAAGATCATCGCGCTGGATGCTCCTGCCAAGTTGATCGACGATCTGCTCGCCACTGGTTTTGAAAGAAAAAAAGAAGTAAAGTTGGCGACCCTCGAGGATGTGTTTATTCACCTCACCGGCCATTCGCTGCGGGAGGATTGATCTCGGCCGCCAAAAAAATACTCCCACAGATCAAGATCAGGTCTTCTGGCTCTGCTACGGCTTTTGCTGCGGCCAGTGCTTCATTAACCGCCGGATGCGCGTGACCTGCCAGCCCAGCGTCGGTGGCCAATAGCTGAAGCTCCTGTTCCGGAAGGGCTCTGGGCAATTGTGCCTTTGTAAAATAGTAAGTGGCTTCTTGGGGTAGCTGCGCAAGCATCGATTCGATCGATTTGTCTTTGACCACGCCGATAATAAGGTGTAATCGGCTATAAGCGGTTTGCTGCAATTGCTGAAGTACTTGCCGAATACCCGCTTCGTTGTGGGCTACATCGATAATTACAGTGGGGTGTTCACCAATTTTTTGCCATCGTCCTCCCAATCCGGTCAAGCGTCGGGTAGCGCGGAGGCCTGCCGCAATTGCTTGCTCAGGAATTGACCATCCCTGCTCTTGCAGTTGCGCAATAGCTGCTAGCACGGTCAACACATTTTTGGTTTGATACAGACCGGGCAAATCCAGTTCGTAGCTGACCGGTGATTTTTTTTCTCGTGCAACGTGAACCTGTAATATATCGTCTTTCCATTCGTAGTGCAGCAACCTGTTGTTTTCAGTCGCTATATGCAGCGAGGCTTGTTCGATCTGTGCCTTTTCTGTAAAGACGGGAAGGGTATGGTCGGCCGCTTCCCCGATCACGACAGGCACTCCGCGCTTGATGATGCCTGCTTTTTCGGCCGCGATCTTCTCCAAACTATCTCCCAGCAGCTGCATATGATCCCAATCTATATTCGTGATGACCGACAATACCGGGGTGATCACATTGGTGCTGTCCAGTCTTCCGCCTAATCCTGTTTCGATAACGGCAATATCTACGTTCTCTTGGGCAAACTGTTCGAAGGCCATGGCTACGGTCACTTCAAAAAAACTAGGTGCTATCTTTTCTATTGTAGGCTGCAGTCTGCTAACAATATCCACGATCTGTTGCTGGCCGATCATTTTTCCATCGATCTTGATCCGTTCGCGAAAATCATAGAGATGCGGAGAAGTGTACAGTCCTGTTCTGTAGCCGGCGGTCTGTAAGATCGAAGCAAGCATATGGCTTACGGATCCCTTTCCGTTCGTACCGGCAATATGTATCGTTCGGATCCGTTGTTCCGGATGGCCCAGCGCTTGGCACAAGGCCCGTGTATTCGAGAGATCGTTCTTATACGCCGCTGCCCCAATCCGGCTGAACATGGGAAGTTTCGAAAAAAGATAGTCGAGCGTTTGCTGGTAATCCATCGCGTTATCGCTATCGGTCACTTAATTGATGCGAAAATTAAATTGAACGGTAACCATCGATTCATGGTCGGAGGCATCAAAGCGCATTTTTTCCAAGTAGCGAACGATGGCTTGCTTGTAAGCGTTTCCTGTGGTGGATGAACCCTTGGCCAAGCTGATCAACTTACCGGAACCGTCGGGCGCCACCAGAATATTCGCATAAATGGTCGCTTTGTTCAGGTCTCCTTCGAAGGCATAGGTTCGCACGATCTTTCTATCTCCCCTCGTTACCCGTGGTCCCACACCAAGACCTGTTCCCGTACCGGTTCCGCCACCCAGGCCACCGCCACTTCCCCCCCCGGTGCCTTCACCCACTCCTGCACCCAGCCCGTTGCCTCTTCCGCCCGTTTGCTCGAACTGCTCGGTAGCTCCGCCACCAGTTGCAGTTCCTGCATTGGTCTTACCCATTATCGCTCTGGGTTGAGGAGGTGCGGGTGTCTTCACCACCGGAACCGGTCTTGTAGTGGCGCTGGTAGGTTTTA
>JBIIDB010000102.1:0-6569 GCA_044238505.1 Chitinophagaceae bacterium
TGGTGATCAGCGGGATGCTGCTGCAAGTCTCCATTGCGCTCTTGATCTTTAAAGTGGGGCCCGTCCAGTGGTTCTTTCAACAGCTGGGACGAGGGATAGGTAAACTGGAACAATTTTCGAAAGCCGGCGTAGATTTTGTATACGGGGGTGTGGCAACCATCGGGGCCGAGGGTGCTGCACAAAATTACCGGGCTCCCGACTCGTTCGTATTCGCTTTTAATGTTACAGCCACCATTGTGCTTGTCTGCGCATTGGTAGCTGTATTTTATCATATTGGGCTGATGCAGCGACTTGTCTCGTTGATCGCGCGTGCCATGAATAAGGTGATGCGGGTTAGTGGGGCTGAAGCGCTCAGCAATGTGGCCAGTGCATTTGTAGGGCAGGTAGAGGCGCAGGTCATGATCAGGCCTTATTTGCCTTCGATGACAAAAAGTGAACTGCTGGCGTCTATGAGCGGAAGTTTAGCGTGTATCGCCGGGGGCATCTTGATCGTATATGCCAATATGGGTACCAAAGCCGGTATGGATCTGGCGCCGACGTTGATCATGGCCAGTTTAATGGCGGCTCCCGGTGCGCTGGTTATCTCCAAGATCGTTTGGCCGGAGACAGAGGAGAGTCAGACCATGGGGAAAGTGAAGCTCGAGGTAAAAAGTAATTATGTCAACGTAATCGATGCCATTTCGCATGGCGCCGGCGATGGTTTTAAGATCGCCATGAACGTAATCGCTATGCTGATCGGATTTATTGCGGTTATCACACTCATCGACTGGACGCTGCTAAAAGCCGGTCATCTTTTTGCACCCGACTTCGACCTTAGCCTGAACTGGATCTTCGCCAAGCTTTTTTATCCTTTTGCCTGGGCTATGGGCATTCCCTCGGTAGATGTTAATGCCGCGGCCACGTTGCTGGGACAAAAGCTTACCATAAACGAATTCGTAGCGTTCTCGAATCTTACGTCTAAGGCAGTGCCCATTGTTACCACCAAAGGGTTGTGGATTGTAAGCATCGCAATTTGCGGCTTTGCCAACTTTAGTTCGGTAGGCATGCAGATCGGCGGAATCGGCGCTCTGGCACCAGAGCGAAGGGCAGACCTGGCCAAGCTGGGATTCAAAGCGCTGCTATGCGGAACACTCGCCTCTTACCTCTCCGCCTCTATTGCGGGAATATTGATGTAGTAGGGGGCCGAAGGCAGCGAGCCTTAGATGTGTGCTTCAATCTTCTTGACGAAATTCGCCTTAGGTTGCGCGCCCACCAATTTGTCTACGACCTGACCATTCTTAATAAATAGGATAGCCGGAATAGAAGTGATGCCGTAGTTCATGGATACTTCGGGGTTATGATCAACGTTGAGTTTACCAACATTCACCTTGCCATCGTATTCTTTAGAAAGCTCTTCTATTACTGGACCGATCGCTCTGCAGGGACCGCACCACTCCGCCCAAAAATCGACCAGGGCTAGTTTTGATGATTCAAGTACTTCGGTCTTAAAATTCTGATCGGTAAATTCTTTTGCCATGGTTTGTTTTTTTAAAGAGGATGCAAATTTAGTTCCGTGTTGTGTAATGCGGTCTGCCTGACATGTATTGTGCAAAAGTTGTCAGCCTAGGTACTTTGCACCATCATCCCGATGCCAGGGTTATTTTCCAAAAACTGAACCAGCTCCGGGTTGACCTCAATTCCGTAGCTAGTAGATATTAAGTTGACCTTCAATTTTTTATGCAGATCATTGACAATTAATTTAAATGCTGTTTTTCCGGGATGTCGCTTCAGGTTTTTTTCAAAAAAGCGGATAATGTCTGTGTTGATGTCTTTAGGCTGTATCTCCAGGGTCAGCGATCTTGTCAGATTGGCCAGCATAGTTTCGACCAGCGTTACGCCAGTTAGCTTGAACTCGAATTCGTTCCGATTATAACGCTGTTTAAGATGCCCCACGATGAGTACACTGCTTCCGGGTTGCAGGATCGGCGATAGGCGCAAGTAATCGTCGCTAAAAAGAGGGAACTCCAGCTTACCCGTGTAGTCTTCGATCACAAAGCTGCCGTACTTATTCCCACTCTTGGCAATGCGGTGCTGCGCATCGGTCACCAATCCGATCAGTCTGAAGGTAGCACCGGGATTGGATTGTTGAGAGATGGTATCTCTGAACTCATTAAAATTACTGATAGGTGTTATGCCATAATGTTTGATCTCGAAACGATAATTGTCGAGTGGATGACCGCTGAGGTAGATGCCGGTTACTTCTTTTTCATGGTCCAGTTGCACGACCAGTGGCCAAGGGGGTACGTCGCTGATGCGGGGCGGAGGGATTTCCATGGAAATGGGCAGGTCACCAAAGAGTGTATTGGTGGCAGCGGCCTGGTGTTGACCCATCACCTGCCCGTATTTCATGATCTTTTCGAGCCCGTTGACCTGCTCTCCCTCGGGTACTGTAAAATATTGTGCCCGGTGCAACTCCGGAAAACAATCAAACCCCCCGGCATAAGCCAAGCTTTCCAGCGTTCGTTTGTTAACTGTTCGTTGGTTGACCCTCTTGATAAAATCGAATACATTTTTGTACAACCCACCTTTCTTTCTTTCCTCAATAATACTTTCAACGGCCGCTTCGCCCACACCTTTTAATCCGCCCAGTCCGAAACGAATTTCTCCTTTGGCATTGACGGCAAATCCTTTTAGCGATTCATTACTGTCGGGCCCCAGCACTTTAATGCCCATCCGCTTACACTCCTCCATAAAGAAGGTGATCTTTTCTATGCTACCGGCATTGTTGAGGACGGCCGACATATAAGCAGCAGGGTAGTGGGCTTTCAGATAAGCGGTCTGGTAGGCTACATAGGCATAACAGGTAGAATGCGATTTGTTGAAGGCATATTGCGCAAAGGCTTCCCAATCGGTCCAGATTTTCTCCAGCCGTTCGGGAGGAAGCAGCTTGGCAGTAGCCCCTTCGATAAACTGTTTTTTCATTTTATCGAGGGTCTCGCGATTTTTCTTACCCATGGCTTTTCGCAAGACGTCTGCATCGCCTTTACTAAACCCGGCTAGTTTTTGTGCCAGCAGCATTACTTGCTCTTGATACACTGTAATACCGTACGTCTCTTCTAAAAACTCCTGCATCTCGGGCAGATCGTAGCTGATGGCTTCTCGGCCATGTTTACGATCGATGTAATTGGGGATATAGGCCATAGGCCCCGGACGATACAGGGCATTCATCGCAATCAGGTCACCGAATTTGTCGGGCTTTAGCTCGCGCAGATACTTTTGCATGCCCGGACTTTCGAACTGAAAGGTGCCAATAGTGGCGCCGCTTTGGTAGAGCTCGAAGGTTTTGGCATCATCGAGGGGAATTTTGTCGATGTCGATCGTTGTGTCGTGCAGCTCTTTAATCAGGGCTAGTGCTTGTTTGATGATCGAAAGGGTTTTGAGTCCCAGAAAGTCCATCTTGATGATACCGGCACTTTCAATGTCATTGCCCTCTATCTGGGTAACCCACAGCGGGGAGTCCTTGGCGGTAGCGATCGGTATCAGATCGGTCAGGTCTTTGGGGGCAATGATGATGCCCGCTGCATGTATACCGGTGCTACGTACGGAGCCTTCCAGTCGTTCAGCCTCGTGCAATACTTTAGAGGCGATAGCGTCTTTTTGCTTGTAGATCTCTCGGAGCTTTCTGACGCTCTCCAGATCGTCATTGCCTAGCCCGTCTTTTTCTTCGAGCGATTTTTGACCATCCTTGGTCTTGAGCGGGGCGTGTAACACACGACGCAGTTCAATGCCCGGTTTGTCGGGTACCAGTTTGGCGAGTGCATTCGAATCGGCCAGCGGAAGATCCATTACACGGGCCACGTCTTTGATGCTCATCTTAGCGGCCATCGTTCCGTAGGTAATGATCTGGGCTACCTGGTTCTTTCCATATTTCTCTACCACATAGTCGATGACTTTTTGCCGACCCTCATCATCAAAATCGGTATCGATATCGGGCATCGATTTACGATCGGGATTCAAAAACCGTTCGAAAAGCAAATTGTACTTGATAGGATCTATGTTCGTAATACCGATACAGTAGGCCACTACCGAGCCTGCCGCCGAGCCCCGACCGGGTCCGATAAAGACGCCTTTTTCACGCCCGGCCCTAATAAAATCGCTCACAATAAGAAAATACCCCGCAAAGCCCATCATTTTGATGGTGAATAATTCGAACTCGATCCTCTCTTTGATTTCATCGGTGAGAGTCTGGTAACGTTTTTCGGCCCCCTCGTACGTGAGATGACGCAAGTATTCCCATTGGTTTTGCGATTCGGCCGATACTTTATACTTGCCAATGGTCTCCTCTTTAGTGTGGATCTGAAATCGGTTAGCTACCGGAAAATTCGGCAATAAGATATCACGTGTCAAATGCACCGGCTCTACTTTTTCGACAATTTCGTTGGTATTGTCGATGGCCTCAGGCAGGTCGGCGAACGCTTGTCGCATCTGCGCAGCGGTCTTAAAAAAGAACTGGTCGTTCGGAAAGGCAAAGCGTTTGTTACGAACATTCACGTCGTCGTCCGAGATCTCTCGCAGCGCAGGAGTCGACTGCTTTTCGCCGGTATTGATGCAAAGCAGAATATCGTGTGCATTAAAGTCGTCTTGCTCCACATAATGACTATCATTACTGGCAATGATCTTTACCTGGTATTGCCGAGCCCATTTAACGAGCACTTCGTTGACTTTGTCTTGCTCGGGCAGCCCATGGCGCTGCAGCTCAACGTAAAAGTCTTGTTGAAAAATATTCAGCCACCAGCGAAATTCATTCTCGGCCTCTTCTTCTCCTTTTTTTAAAATGGCTTGTGGAATAGAAGCGCCCAGGCAGCAAGTGGTAGCGATAAGTCCCTCGGCATACTTTACGATCAGTTCTTTGTCGATGCGAGGGTATTTGCTGTACATACCTTCGATATACCCCAACGATGTCAGCTTGACCAGATTGTGGTATCCCTTTTCGTTCTTGGCCAGTAAAATCTGGTGATAACGTTTGTCCTTTTGGTCTTTGGTGAATGTTTTTTGGTGGCGATTTTCGGTCAGGTAAAATTCGCAACCTACAACTGGTTTAACCTTTAGCTTTCCATGCTCGTCTTTGTTACGGTAGGCCTCGGCCACAAATTCAAACACACCGAACATATTTCCATGATCGCTGATGGCCAATCCGGGCATTCCATCATCAATAGCTTTTTTATAAAGAGCGGGTATAGAGGCAGCACCATCCAGCAGCGAAAACTGGGTGTGAACATGTAGGTGAGAGAACGTCATAGAAGGTCAATAATAGGCAAATTAGCTACCTTTGCAAAATTCCGATATACACCATTGAGACCCTGTTTTTTTCTACATATAATTTTTCTCACTCTTGCCCTTTCGATGCTGAGTGGTTGTGCGATGCTCTCTCAATTTGTAGCTCGCAGCACGCCTTCCGTATCGAGAGCTGCCGCGCCCTCTACGCCCCAGTTTTTGCCTCCTTTTACGGTGGACAAGCCTGTCAAGGCCGAAGACTACGCCAGTAAACCTGTTCGTCCAACTCTGTCTTCGTCCGTTGTGCCCACCGTAAGTCAAACTGTGCAGGTGCAGCCGACTCCACTCCACTATAGTGCACCGCAGATCGAGACGGCCTCTGCAATTCAACTCAAATACGCTGTGTTGCTCGATACAGAGGTCGAGCAGTTGCCCTCCGCTGTCTTGTTGGAGCAAATTGATCCCTGGATGGGGGTACCGTATCGGTCGGGAGGCAGCAGTAGGTCGGGCATTGATTGTTCGGCCTTTACCATGCAGGTACTGGATCGGTGCTGCGGCTATAAATTACCCCGTACATCCAGACAGCAACATGCGTTCTGTGAACCGGCCACCTTGGAGTCGCTCTCCAGTGGGGATTTGCTTTTTTATGCTACGCGCGGAAGAGGAGTTTCGCATGTAGGCATCTATTTGGGCAATGGAAAATTTGCCCATGCGTCGGTCAGCAACGGTGTTACGGTTAGTGATCTCTCCGATCCCTATTATCAAAAGCGTTTCATTTCCGCAGGGCGTATTCCGGCAGCTTCTACTCGTTAACGGAGTCGGTAATGATCTGGCCTACTATTAGTTTGCTTTTCTGTGTCGAACGGCACCGAGTAACTCTTTTACATCGGGGGTGAGTTGCAATAGGTAGATGCCTGCTGCATAGACTAGCATAAACGTGGTACTCTGCACGAACAGGGCCTCCCATCCGCTCCACGCATCAAAAAGAAAATAGCAAAGGGTCCATCCCCCTGCTGCCAGCGCAATCGTGTACAGCGATTTTAGCGAAAAGGGTTGTAGCCTGTATGTTTTCCACAAAAAAAAGACGCGAAACAGATTATAGCTGCCGATCGAAATCAGTTGTGCCAGCGCAGTGCCGATAATGCCCTCTTTTTTCGTCAGCCAATAACTGAGCGGTAGCATCACTATCAGTAAGACGATGCCACTGATAAATTCAAAGCGCCATTTGGGAGAAGTAACAATGATCTGTGAATTGACTCCCGTACCCATATCGATCAGCTTGGTGATGCCCAGCAAGACTAACACCGTAAAGGCCT
>JBIIDB010000103.1:0-6533 GCA_044238505.1 Chitinophagaceae bacterium
GCCGGTGATGCAGGTGGTAACCCCATCATAAATAAAATTCTTTGCCTCCGGATCTTTTACTTCGTCTCCTTCGAGATGCGTATGCACATCTATAAAGCCGGGTGCTACGATCAATTGCTTGGCATCTATGATCTGTTTGGGACGGATGGTTTGTTGCCAGGCATTGTTAGGACTATTACGATAAATGGCCTGTATCCGGCCCTGGTGAATGGCGATCGCTCCGTGATACCATCCATTGCCTGTTCCATCTGCAATGCGGCCGTTCGTGATAAGCAGATCGCATTCAGTTGGGGTTTGTGAAAGGGCCAGTAAGGGTACTAGCAGCAGGGGGACAAGAAATTTCATATTGAAAAGATAAGTAATTCGCTGATTTTTGCAGTACCGAAAATTTTAATTACCGGAACCCCCAATGATCTTTTTACATAAGATACTCCCCTTGCTGGTGATGCCGATCAGCGTTACTATTTTTTTGGTCTTACTGGGCATTTTGAGAAAGAAGATGGCTTATATAAGTTTCGCTGCTCTTTTTCTCTACCTCTGCTCGGCGCCCATTGTGGCTGACCGATTTTTCGGTTGGGTCGAACAGCGTGGAGAGCGCATTAGCGCGGCCTCTTTAAAGAAAGCGGATGCCATTGTAGTGCTCGGCGGCATGCTGCATTCGGTGTCCGGCCGTGATTCCCTGTTTTCCGAATGGAACGATCCCGATCGATTTTTTGCCGGTATCGAATGTTACCGTGAAAAGAAAGCGCCCTTGCTGATCTTTTCCCGTGGTCAGTTGCCCTGGTCAACCGGAGAACCCGAAGGAGAGACGCTGGCCCGAGAGGCTATCGCTATGGGCGTTCCTGCGCAAGCGGTATTGTTAACGGATTCTGTTGAGAACACGGCTGAGGAGGCAAAAGCGGTAGCAAAGCTGCTCAAACAAAACCAACAACGTATCATTTTAGTTACCTCTGCTTATCACATGACCCGTTCAAAACGGTTATTCCAGGAGAATGGATTTTTGGTACAGCCCTACCCGGTTGATTATAAAGTGGACGCCGACAAAAAAACATTTATTGATTTTTTGCCTACGGCCGAGGCCTTACGTAAGACGGAATGGGGGATTCGGGAGTTGTTGGGGAGGTTGTACTATTTGGTGCGATGAAATCTACCTTACTCCCACTCCGGCTCTTGCCAGGTAAGAGGTGGCAAGCCGCGTTTGTAACGAGCAAAACTTTGCTTGATATACATTCTGAATTCATAATCGCCCGAAAGTTTTGTAAAGAGATAGGGCGGACGAAATAACTCCATGAATTTATCGAGTTCGACTCCTTCGAGTTGTGTGAGTCGTCGAACGAGAGCCTTGTTAAAGCGATAGTCGATGAATTTTTCTTGTTCTTCGAGTAAGAGTCGCTGCTGAAACGAGAGCATACTTTGGTTACGGCGAAACCGAAAGATATTGATGATCTCATTGACATCAAATCCAACACCGGCACCAGTGGAAGGAGTTACAAGGCGTAATCCCGGCTTACGATAATTAAATACTTTGGCATAGTCTTGCCGATTGCGAATGGAATCGAGTTTATAATTTTTAGGAAACACTTTCACTTCTCGTAATACGGGTACGCTTACCTGCAACGAAATATCGAACTGCATGGGATTGACGATCTTGATGACCGGAAACTTGATAGTGGGCTTGTTCAGATAACTGAACCAGATAGAATCCTTTTCGGTGACGCGTATCTCATAGGATCCTTCGGCATTGGTAACGGTTCCGTTACCCGATGTGGCGAGTACACTCACTGCCTCGAGTGGAAAATTGCGGGAGCTATCATATACCACCCCTCGAATTACATACGACTGTGACTGCGCGGCCAAAGAAGACAGCAGCAGCCCAAGCAGCAGCGTGAGTAGTGGTAAACGATATGGGAGGATCAGTGACAAACTAACGCTTCGATTACACGAGGATAATGTTGATGCTCGAGGGCATGAATGCGTGCTGCCAGCGTATCGGCTGTATCTGTGGCGAATACCGGACAGCGCGCCTGAAAGATGGTAGCGCCATGGTCATATTCCTCATCCACATAGTGGATGGTGATACCGCTTTCGCTGACCGTTGCGGCGAGTACCGCTTCGTGCACGCGGTTCCCATACATCCCCTTTCCGCCAAAGGCCGGCAGCAGTGCCGGATGAATATTTACGATGCGCCCTTTGAACTGATGCAATAAAGGGGGTGGAACTTTCCAAAGAAAACCGGCGAGAATGATCCAATCGATCTTTTTTTCTTGCAGTACTTCTCCATAGCCATCTCCCTCCATAAATCGTTCGCGTTCGATCAGGAGGGTATCGACCTTATGCGTGGCAGCGATCGAAAGAACACCCGCTTGCGGTTTGTTGCAAACCACCAGCGCCACTTGCGCAGCGGGATGATCGGAGAAATGCTCCATGATGCGAGCGGCGTTGGTACCGGTGCCCGAAGCAAAAATGGCGATACGTTTCATACTTCAACGTTTGATAAAGCCGCGACTGCTCAACGCTGTAGCGACTCAATACCCCTGAGTTGTACGGTCAGCGCAGAAAGTTCAGCTTCTCTCCCAGTTTACGAATGTAGTTCCTAAAAAAATTAAACTGACCGAAAGGAATACTTACCACCAATACCATCAGGGGCCATAGCAAGGTCATCAGTATAATGTACACCACCGCCCATAGCCAGTCTTGCTGAATGGCCAGCATATTCATGATTTTTTTTCCAAGCCAACCGGTGGCACTGCCTCCGATGGCAAACGTGCAAAGGATCAGGGCAAGCCGGATGCCACTTACTTTCCATTTTTGCTGTAGTCTGCTGAACATGTTGGGCGGTTTTTACGGGAGGAGTTGCAAAATTCAACAAAAAACGGGGCATTGCTTCAAATCACAACGCTTATTTACTGTTTGATATTACAATTGACCCGCATATGACAATCGGATCAACCCCTTGAGCACGCTGGTAAATTGCTTTGTTTTACTTGCTGCGTGAAGACAAAAAAAAAGTAAAATTTCATGCCATTTGGTACGGGGGTTAACTTAACTTTGCGCCTAATTAAGAGCTATTTATCCACATTCCATATCAATTGCGAATATGATGTCCCAAAAAGCTGCCTTAAAACATCTCTCCGCTCTTCTCTTTTCCCTACTGATTTTATCTGTCTCTTTTAGCAGCGCGCAAGACGCCGCTGCGGGGAAAGCCGTGTTTATGAGCAAGTGCGCCTCTTGTCATAACGTGCTCAAAAAAGCGACCGGACCTGCCCTGGCCGGTTTGGAGGAGCGACACAAATGGGCCGACCACAAAGAACTGCTGGCCTGGATCAATAATCCTGCCGCGTACATGGCCAAAGATCCTTATACCCAGGGACTCAAGGCCGAGTATGGTTCGATGATGACCGGATTCCCGGATGTCACCCTTCAGGATGTCAATAATATGGTGGCTTATATCAACGAAGCCGCTAAGCCCGCTCCCGCACCTGCTGCCGGGGCTGGAGATTCAGCACAAGGTTCTGATAACCAGAATTCTGTATTATTCGGTGTGATCTCGCTGCTGTTGGGTGTTATTGCCCTGATCCTGATGCAGGTAAACAGCAATCTGAAGAAATTGTCCGACCAGGCCGAAGGGGTTACGCTTCCTGAAGGCATTCCTTTCTGGCGCAACAAGACCAATATCGCCATCCTTTCTATCGTATTTTTTGTGTTCGGAGGCTATATGGTGGCCAAGGGTGCCATCGGACTAGGACGTCAAAAGGACTATCAGCCTGTGCAACCCATCTACTATTCACACAAGGTGCATGCCGGGATCAACCAGATCAATTGTCTGTACTGTCATGGAAGTGCCGAGCAAAGCAAGCATGCCGCCATTCCTTCTGTCAACACCTGTATGAATTGTCACAAAGCGATTCAGGCCTATGAAAAAGGACCTAAACTTTTTGATGAGGATGGAAACGAGATCGATGGAACGGCCGAGATTCAAAAATTGTACGAGTTTGCCGGTTTCGATCCCAACAATCCCAATAAGTGGGATCCTTCGATGGCCAAGCCCATCGAGTGGATCAAGATCCATAACCTGCCTGACCATGTTTACTTTAACCACGCCCAGCACGTGAACGCCGGCAAGGTCCAGTGCCAGAGCTGCCACGGCGAGATCCAGGCCATGGACGAGGTAAAACAAGTGTCTGATCTAAGCATGGGATGGTGTATCAACTGTCACCGCGAGACCAAGGTGCAATTCAACTATGACAGCACCAAAGGCAATAAATTCTATAGCATCTACGAAAAGTTTCATAATGATATTAAGTCTGGTAAAATGGACAGCGTAACCGTTAAGGATATCGGCGGTCTGGAATGCCAGAAATGTCACTATTGATCTATTATTTGAACCCAACCAACCAAGGATATTATGAGCCAAAAAAAGTACTGGCAGAGTTTCGGGGAGGTCAATGAGAGCGAGCAGTTTGCCAAGCAGCAGCAGGATGAGTTTCGTGAAGAGTTGCCCTTTGAGGGCTTCGACGACAAAGGTCTGCTCGATGCTAAAGCGCCCCGCAGGGATTTTCTAAAATACCTCGGATTCAGTACCGCCGCCGCCAGCCTGGCCGCCAGCTGTACCATTCCGGTAAAAAAAGCGATCCCCTTCGCCAACCGCCCCGAGAACATCATTCCCGGTGTGGCTCAATATTATGCCACTACGTTCGTGCAAGAAGGCGATGTGGTTCCGGTGTTAGCCAAAGTACGTGATGGCCGTCCTATTAAAATAGAAGGGAACGATAGCTGTGCGTTTACCGGGGGTGGAACCTCTGCCCGTGTGCAAGCATCGGTGCTAGACCTTTACGATACGCATCGTCTTCGCTTTCCGCAACAAAAAGTGGGTAAAGGTGATCAAGCGCGTTTCGAAGAAGTTCCCACGTTCGAGCAGTTCGATAAACTGGTAGCCGACGCTATGCAAAAGGCTTCTGGCAGCAAAGTATTGTTGACCAGTACGCTCAATTCTCCCTCTACACAAGCGATCATTGCCGCCTATCCCGGGCTTCGTCATGTACAATATGATGCGGTTTCATACAGCGGTATGTTGTTGGCCAATGAAGCATCCGGATTTGGTCGCCGCCTTCCCTCTTACGATTTTGCTGCTGCCAATGTAGTGGTAAGCCTCGGTGCCGATTTTCTGGGAAGCTGGTTAAGTCCTGTGGAGTTTGCCAAAGGATATGCGGTCGGAAGAAAGATCGACGAAAAGAATCCTTCGATGAGCAAGCACTATCAGTTCGAAGGGTATTTGAGTATGACCGGTGCCAGTGCCGACGAGCGTTTTGTTTGTCGTCCCTCTGAAACAGGACTGGTGGCGTTGGCCTTGTTGTCTGCTGTATCAGGCTCGGGTGTCAATGGAATCAAAGATGCAAAGCTGAAGGCCGGTATCGAAAAAGCCGCTGCCGATCTGCTTAAGAATAAAGGGGCTTCCCTGGTTGTATGTGGCAGTAATGATAAGAATGTGCAAATTGTTGTCAACGCTATCAACAATGCGATCGGTTCTTATGGTAAGACCATCGATTGGGGCAAACCCGTCAACTATCGCGCAGGTATCGACAGCGAGTTTGAGCAACTGATCGTGGATATGCAGGCCGGTACAGTCGGTGCCATTATGATCTACGGTGCGAATCCGGCTTATACCTATCATGATGCGGCTGCATTTGCATCTGCCATGGACAAGGTAAAACTGAGCGTATCGTTCAGCGAGCGTATGGATGAGACTACTGAGCTTTGTCAGTTCGTGATTCCTTCGCATCATTACCTGGAAAGCTGGGGTGATGCAGCGCCCAAGGCCGGCGTGGTCAGTTTTATTCAGCCTACCATCTATCCTTTATTTAAAACCAGAGCGTTTCAAACCTCTTTGTTAAAATGGAGTGGTAACGATACATCATACGAAGAATATTTTAAGCAATACTGGATCAAGGCTCTTGGTAACGAGACAGCATTCAATGCGGTATTGCAAGACGGATTGCAAGACAAGTCGCTTCCGGTAGCCGCTGGTTCTTACAGCAGTGTGGCATTGGCCGGAGCGGCTCAAGCTATCACGGCAACGCCCGCTGTTACGGGCACCGAGATTGTGTTGTATCAAAAATCTTCCATCGGTACGGGTACCGGTGCCACCAATCCCTGGTTGCAGGAATTACCCGATGCGATCTCGAAAGCCACCTGGGGCAACTATGCGCTGATCAGTATGACGATGGCCAAAGAGTTGTTGGGCGTCAACTTACTCAACGGCACCGAGAAAGAAAGTAATAACTACGAGTACTATCCGCAAAAACCCGTCATCAAAATTACCGTTGGTAAAAAAGAACTGGAATTGCCTGTGTTGGTCATTCCGGGTATGCAGCCGAATACTATTGCCGTAGCACTCGGATATGGCCGCAGTGAAAAATTAGGACGCACAGCCGCGGGTGTCGGGCAGAATGCCTATGTATTTACCACCCGCACCGACAACGGAGTGGCTTATGCTACCGTTGCCACCATCACTGATGCCAAGCGCAAAGAAAAGG
>JBIIDB010000104.1:0-6520 GCA_044238505.1 Chitinophagaceae bacterium
CAAAGGAGCATTGGGAAAAACTGCCCGCCCGACCCGGCGTTTATTATTTTCTCAATGCCAAGGGCAAGGTTATCTACGTGGGAAAGGCTATTAATATCCGTTACCGGGTCAACAGCCATTTCAGTAAAGATGCACCCGGGCTGCAAAAGCAGCGCTGGATAAAACATATCTATGGCATTTCGCATATAGAATGTGCCACACCCCTGATGGCCTCCGTACTGGAATCGGCCGAAATCAAACACCGATGGCCTCGCTTCAATGCCGCACAAAAAAATAAGGAAGACCAGTACAGCATTCACAGGTACGAAGACCAGCCCGGTTATCTGCGATTGATCATTGATAAAAACCGAAAAAACCTGCCGGCGCTGCAACGATTTTATTTACTGGTAGAGGCGCATAGCCGTATGCGAAAATTGATGCGGGAATTTAATCTCTGCCCTATCCTCTGTTTTTTTCAAGAGGCCACTCAACCCTGTGAGGGAATCAAAGAGGGCTACTGCAAAGGGGCGTGCCAGAAAAAAGAAAGCCCCGACACCTACAACGCGCGCGTTCTGGCCGCCAGCCGGCAATTACAGTCGCAACCCAGTTTTGCCATCATAGACCGGGGGCTTCAAAAAAACACATACTCCTGTATTTTGGTAGAAAGAGGCCTTTTTTATGGAATGGGCTACGTGCCTAACAAGGTGTCACCGACCAACCTGGATGTACTCAAGGAACATGTTACCCGCTATAGAGACAACAGCTATATACAGCGGATCATCCGGGAACACGCCGGCCAATACCCGGAAAAAGTGATTCCGATACAAACGGAGGGGGTCAGTTCAACCACGTAAACTCCGAAGCGCGAGGCATAGATTCAAAAGTGTCGCCGGCGAGCGCCGGCGGAATGGCCAATTTTCTAAGATGGGTATTTAAAAAAGCGCCATCGACTGTCAGCACAGCGGCCAGTATATCGTTATTCTTGAACAGCTGGTGGCGGATGGTCCAGCGAGAAAAATCCCGTCGGGCGGCCAACAAGTGCAGGTCGATGGCCACTGTATCTCCCATTTGAAGCTCACGCTTAAAACGACTTTCTTCTCTAAAGAGTATGGGGCCGATCTGCAATTGATGAAAGACCGATTCCGTAAGGCCTCGGGCACGCAAAAACTCCATACGGCACATGGCCCCCCAATCGTAATAGACCGAGTGTCGAACATGAAAATTAGCGTCAATATCGGCCCAGCGCAACTGAATGGGAAGCAAAAAATTCTCCATATTGCAAAACTACAAAACAGAAATTCAAATTTGCTCTCGATAAAATCTGAACCCGTATTTTTACAGCCCTAAATTGTCATTATGAAAAATTCGATACTGTCATTACTTTCGTTACTACTCGCTACAACACTACTGGCACAAACCAGCCCTGCCAAAAAAGTAGCGCCTGCCGCCAATAAATCGACTCCCGCGGCCACCAAAATGGCAGCCCCTGCAGCCCCGCGTACCACAGCGCCTGCTGCCGTTGCCTTAAAAACCGATATCGATTCTGTCAGCTACGCACTGGGCATCAGCCTGGCTTCCTACTATAAAGCGCAAGGCGTTTCACAACTCAACACTCTCTTACTTTCCCGCGCCGTATCTGATCTCTTGCAAGGAAAACCCACTGTATTGGACAATGCTGCCAGCTCTACCATCTTAAACAATTATATGACCCGTTTACAAAGCGAAAAATCAAAATTCAACAAACAAGAAGGCGAATTATTTTTAGCCGAAAACAAAAAAAGACCCGAAGTAAAAACCACCGCCAGTGGTCTGCAATACGAAGTACTGGTACAAGGGGCCGGTGAGCAACCCACAGCGGTTGATACCGTAACCTGCCACTACCGCGGAACCTTCTTAGACGGCAAAGGCTTTGATAATTCATACGACAGAGGCCAGCCTATCAGTTTTCCGCTAAATGGCGTCATCAGAGGGTGGACCGAAGGATTACAGCTGATGAAGACCGGTTCTAAATACCGCTTTTACATTCCCTACTCTCTTGGGTATGGCGAATCCGACTACATGTCCATTCCCGGCGGATCGATGCTGATCTTCGAAGTGGAGCTGATCGATATCAAAAGAAAAAAGTAACTGTACCGCTTCGAATTAAAAGCCCTCCATGCGGAGGGATGCGGCAGCTACCCCATAGCCTCCCGCGCCCATTTGAGCGCGATCTGAAATTGCTCCTCTGGGGAAAGGTTCGTGTTGTCGAGCTCCCTGGCATCAGCCGCCTTTCTGAGGGGGCTCTCCTCTCGGTTAGCATCCATGTAATCGCGGCGAGCCAGGTTCTCGCGGACTGCTTCTACCGAAATGCCAGGATCTGTGGCGGCTAACTCAAGATAGCGACGCTGAACGCGTGTTTCTTGATCGGCCGTCATGAAGATCTTTAATTCCGCCTGAGGAAAGACCACCGTGCCAATGTCTCGCCCGTCCATTACAATACCCTTAGCTGCTCCCAGGCGCTGTTGCTGTTGTACGGCAAACTTCCGTACGGCCGACAAAGCAGCTACCTTACTGACCTGCTCGGCCACTTTCATTTCGCGGATCAGCGGTTCTACATTCTCTCCATTGAGTAAAATATCACTGGCCCCGCGGGCAGGGTTAAAAACAAAACCTAACTCAATATGGGACAGCGCTTGCAGCACCTGCTGTTCATTGGCAATATCAATGCCGTTACGAATCAAATAAAGGGTCACTGCCCGATACATCGCACCACTATCGACAAACACATAGCCGAGTTCTTTGGCCAATGCCTTGGCCAGGGTGCTTTTTCCACAACTGGACCAACCGTCCAGGGTGATGATAATAGGTTTGGCTGCCACCACCCAAAAATAGAAAAGGAGCACCGTAATGATGCTCCTTTTTATCACTAAAATTTAATCACAACACTTTACTTCGCTTTGCTGGGCGCAGGGAGCGCTTGCTGCAGCGTAAAGAAAAGCTTTGCATTCTCTTCGTCGGTATCGGCGATCAACACATCGCCTGCCTTTACCTGCATATTCAGGATCTCTTCGGCCAGCGGATCTTCGAGGTACTTCTGAATGGCACGATGCAACGGACGAGCTCCAAACTGTACGTCGTATCCTTTATCTGCCAAAAAGTTCTTTGCCTTTTCGGTAAGCTCCAGACTGAAGCCCAAGTTGGTAAGACGCTTCATGACCCCCTTCATCAAAATATCGATGATATGGAAAATGTTATCGCGTGAAAGGCTATTGAAAATAACCACATCGTCGATCCGGTTCAAGAACTCGGGCGAGAAAGTCTTTTTCAACGCCTTTTCGATGACCGCTTTATTAGCCTCCTCTTCATTCTCAAGCTTGGCCGCCGTGGTAAAGCCCACGCCGGTGCCAAAGTCTTTTAATTGGCGAACGCCGATATTTGAAGTCATGATAATGAGCGTATTCTTGAAATCAACCTTGCGACCCAATCCATCGGTCAGCTGTCCATCATCGAGCACCTGCAACAAGATGTTATAGATATCGGGATGCGCTTTTTCGATCTCGTCGAGTAAGATGACACTGTAGGGTTTACGGCGAACTCGTTCCGTTAGCTGCCCTCCCTCTTCGTAGCCCACATAGCCGGGAGGAGCCCCGATCAAACGGCTTACGGTGAATTTTTCCATGTATTCGCTCATGTCGATGCGGATGAGCGATTCATCGGAATCGAACATATGGCGGGCGAGTGAACGAGCCAGCTCGGTCTTTCCTACACCGGTCGGGCCCAAAAAAATGAATGTACCGATGGGCTTGCGCGGGTCTTTTAACCCTACCCTGTTTCGCTGAATGGCCTTGACCACTTTTTGAATGGCCTCGTCTTGCCCTATGACCATCCCCTTCATATCTTCTGACATACGACGCAGCTTTTCTGTCTCGGCCTGCACCATACGCTTTACGGGGATTCCGGTCATCATGCTGATCACCTCGGCAATATCTTCTTCGCCGATCGGAAAACGCTTATGCTTACTTTCCTCTTCCCAATCAGCCTTAGCCCTTTCGAGCTCCTCTTGCAATCGCTTCTCGGTATCGCGCAGCGAAGCCGCCTCTTCGAACTTCTGGCTTTTGACCACCTTGTTCTTTTCGGTCTTTACGTCTTCGATCTTTTTTTCGAGCTCGGTAATATTTTGAGGTACGTTGATGTTTTTAAGATGAACGCGCGCACCCACCTCGTCCATTACGTCGATGGCTTTATCGGGCAGTAAACGGTCGGTAACATATCGATCCGAAAGCTTAACGCAGGCGTCAATGGCCTCCTGATCGTAATTGACATTATGATACTCCTCGTACTTACTCTTGATATTATTGAGGATCTGAATAGTATCGTCTACGCTGGGCGGATCGATAACCACTTTTTGAAAGCGGCGATCGAGTGCCCCGTCTTTTTCAATATACATCCGATATTCATCGAGCGTGGAAGCCCCAATGCATTGAAGCTCGCCGCGCGCCAAGGCTGGCTTAAAGATATTACTGGCATCCAGTGATCCACTGGCTCCGCCGGCACCAACAATGGTATGTAATTCATCGATGAATAAGATCACGTCGCGGTTCTTCTCCAGCTCGTTCATAATTGCCTTCATGCGCTCTTCGAATTGCCCGCGGTACTTGGTACCGGCCACCAAGGCGGCCAGATCGAGCGAAATAACTCGCTTATCAAAAAGCACCCTGGATACCTTTCGCTGTACGATACGCAGTGCCAACCCCTCTACAATGGCGGTCTTACCCACGCCAGGCTCACCGATCAGTATCGGATTATTCTTTTTGCGGCGAGAAAGGATCTGAGATACGCGCTCAATTTCTTTTTCGCGTCCTACGATGGGATCGAGCGAACCCATCTCGGCCATCCGAGTAATGTCTCTTCCGAAATTATCCAGCACAGGCGTTTTACTCTTAGCAGCAGCCCCGGTCTTACCGGCGGGCTTTGCAGCACTAAATTTCTTCTCTTCATCGAAATCCTCTTCGTTCTCCTCCGGAAACTCTGCCTTGGGTTCATTTGACTTTACAATACCCAGCTCTTGTCTGAAAAGATCGTAATCAACATCGAATTGATTCAATATTTGAGTAGCGATATTTTCTTTATTCTTGAGAATGGACAGCATCAGATGCTCGGTTTCTACCGTGGCGCTCTTGAGTGCCTTTGCTTCGAGCACAGTAACCCGAATTACCTTTTCGGCTTGCTTGGTAAGGGGCAGTGAGTTGATGTTAGCTACGTTTTTTCCGGTCTTGTCCTTTACTGCTAACTCAATTTCTTTACGAAGCTCATAGAGATCAATATTAAAGCTCTTAAGGATGCGTAAGGCGGTGTTATCTCCCTCTCTGATCAATCCCAACAATAGATGCTCAGTACCGATAAAATCATTTCCCAACCGGAGGGCTTCTTCGCGGCTGAATGAAATGATCTCTTTGACCTGTGCAGAAAAATTATTATCCATTTTACAGATTATTACTGTTGTTACAATATTAACAAATAAATTTGGGAACGGGTCCCGGCAGGTTATAAACCCCTGTTAATAAAATCGCCGTTTTCTCCTATGGAAGTCAAAATCGATACCAAAGAGCGTTTTCAGGTGGTGAGGCTAACGACCGCCTGCTTTTCTGCTACTATGGCAGGCGAATTAAGCCAAAAACTGTATCCTTACCTGCAGGCGGATGTTAAATCGTCTGATACGCCGGGCAATATTGTATTAAACATGACGGCCGTCAGCGCCATCGAACCCGAGGGCGCCCGCGCATTACTGCGGCTGCAACAAGAATTTTACGAACATAACCGATCGTTTGTGATCTGCGAATTGCAGCCGCCCGTGGAGGAAACGTTAGATAAAGAGGAGCTGCTGGAGGTACTGAACAGTACGCCAACGGAGAGTGAAGCTTGGGACATTGTACAAATGGAAGAGATCGAACGAGAGCTGCTTGATAATGAATTTCCGCAAGACTAACGCCTATGTTCTCCGTAACTATTTTAGGAAATAATTCGGCGGTGCCTGCCTATGAGCGACTTCCCAGCAGCCAGCTCGTCAATATAGACGGACAAAAGTTTTTGGTGGACTGCGGAGAGGGCACTCAAATGCAACTCATGCGCTATAAAATCAAGTATAGCCGCATCTCGCACATCTTTATTTCGCACTTGCATGGTGATCACTACTTTGGACTCATCGGACTTATCAATAGCTTCGGGCTGCTTAATCGCCAGCAAGACCTTGTTGTTTTTGGCCCTCCGCCCCTTAAGAAGATCCTCGAATTACAATTACAAGTGGCTTCTACCCGGCTTCCCTTTTCACTACAGGTAAAAGAAATTACCGGCCCCGGAACACTACTGGAGACTGAGGATGTTGAGATCGGATGCTTTCCAACCGATCATCGCATTGTTTGCTACGGATTTAACTTTTGCGAAAAAACGGTTACCCGAAAAAGACAGGCGGTGGATGGGCGACCCCGTCGGTATGCTTATTGTGCCGATACGCGCTACCATGAATCGCTACTGGCGCATATCAGCCACTACGACCTGATCTATC
>JBIIDB010000105.1:0-6468 GCA_044238505.1 Chitinophagaceae bacterium
GTTACCCAAGTGTAGTTTTTCGAATTCGGCGATAATATCCTTAAAGTCTTCGATCGTAAAAATGTGATGATCCCTATAGGTCAATTGCTGGTAGGTAACAGAATGCGCCTCGATATATTGTTTTAGTGGCCGCGGATTAGAAATACCGGTTACCAGTAACACCTCTTCTTTACCTGTCAATACATGTTTTTCTCTACTGGTCAGATGATACGGAACCCCATAAGCCAATGTTGTAAAATAAACAGGCTGCCCTGCCACAGGAGCCAGTTCGGTCAGTAAAGAGGCGCGTTGCTTGTCGGTTAAAGAAGCCGGACATTTGGTCACCACCAGCATACTGGCTGCCTTGTAGCGACTTTTTAGATCGCGCAGATCACCGGTAGGCAAATAAAAATCACGGGTAAACAGATTGGCATATTCGGTAAGCAGTATTGAAAGGCCGGCTTCGATAGATCGATGCTGAAAAGCATCATCCAATAAAATTACTTCCGTCTCTGGGCGGTCGTGCAACAACTCGGGAATAGCGAGCAATCGTTCCTCCCCAACGGCAACGGCCATATCGGGAAATTTTCTGTACAGCGCCAAGGGCTCATCTCCGATCTCTAAGGCAGTAGACGAAGCAGTAGCCAAAGCGTATCCGCGCGTGCGTCTGCGATAGCCTCTGCTAAGGGCTGCGACCTTATAATCGGGATGCAACAATGCGGCCAGATACTCAATAAGGGGTGATTTACCGGTACCGCCCACCGCCAGATTACCTACGGTTATCATGGGCATACCAAACTGGGCTGTGCGCAGTAGTTGTTTATCAAATAGCCAGTTGCGAAAAAAAATGATCAGCCAATATAAAAGTGACAGCGGCAACAGAAAGATTCTGAAGGAGCGTAAAAAAAAATGATAGACCATCGGTTACTGCTAATTTACGAAGAAGCTAAAGACCGTTGTCCCATAATTTCGCTGGTGCTGGTAATGCGGAAATTGACTGTAGTCATTACGAGGCGTATGCTCCAGCACAAAAACACCGCCGGGTGTCAACAATTTATGCTCAAAGACTAGCCGGGGCAGTTCATCGATGCTGGTCAGTGCATAAGGAGGGCCGGCAAAAATAAAATCGAACGAATCCTGGCACTGGGCGATAAATCTGAATACATCGGAGCGAACAACGGTAAAACCGGTTAGCTTGAGCGCCTCGGCCGTTTGCGTAATAAACCGATGCATGGTGGCATCTTTTTCTACTATTGTAAGCGTTGTTACACCTCGGGAAGCTAATTCATAGCTGATACTACCGGTGCCGCCAAACAGATCGAGGGTTTTGATGGTGTCAAACGCAAGTCGATGTTGGAGCATGTTAAAAAGTCCCTCTTTGGCAATATCCGTTGTGGGACGGGTATGAGGCATATGTGGAGGCGGTGTAAATCGTCGCCCGCCATGCTCCCCTCCTATGATCCGCATAACAAAAGATCGTTAAGCGTGGTAAAATAATGCTGCGGGAAAGGAAGATCCCCAGCCAAAAAACCGGCCTCTCGCAATTCGATATGCATAAAGTACTGCCAAAGCTCTTTGTAGAGGGCTGATTCTTGCTCGAGTAAACCCGTCAGCACCACCGATACCTCGGCAGGGCTAACCAATTGAGCCTCGCATATCGAGAGCAAGTAATAGAGCACATCGGCAGGAGTAGCATAAGGATAGGTCTGAAACAGTTGTAGGCGATTATTTTTTAATAACAATACCCGAAAGGTCTCTATACCGATATCGATGAGCAGTTTGCCGGAAGCTCCGCTTTGGCCGGCGTAATCGAGCGCCAGTTTAAAAGCATGACGCACGCGAGCCCCCGGAAAACGAGACAGGCATCCCTGCAGCAGTACCGCGGGCAGCGTGTATCCCAGCTGAAGCTGCCACTCCGCCATGGTTTCTGTCTTAAAAACGGCTGCATTATTAAAAGGGAAAAGTGACTGATGCAGGGCTTGCAGTTTTTTTTCTTCGTATCCCGCCACCGGCAGAATCGACAAATTTTCCATATCAAAGGCGATCTCAACCCCTTGCTGCGGCGTACGTAACGTATCGATGACACCCATTAGTTGTTCAAAGGCCGGCTGGTCCCAATTAACCATTTGCAGGTAGCCCAATGCCCGTAATTGCCCCTGCTGACGGTCCTTAAGGGCATAGGATGCGTAACGATCTCCAAATTGAAGTGCCAGAACAGTATCGGAGGCAGCTGCCTCGATGGGTCGGTAGGTAAAAAGCTGCCGTAGCCATGAGTCCTTATCGGTCGATTCCATTGCTGCAATAATAGAGAAAATTTATTTATCGTAGGTTTGCCGACCACGCATGTCCCCTACCGCTCACCCGTCTCTCCAGTTCGAGAACTCACGCCGGCAAATTATTCGAATGGCGCTGCCCATCAGCTTGGCCATTTTTATTCCGCAACTGAATTTTGTCATCAACAATATCTTTTTAGGGCATTACCTCAAAGACACCATGGCCCTTGCCGTGGCAGGCATTACGGGTGTCTACTATTTGATCTTTGCCGCTATTGGATATGGGCTGAATAACGGATTACAGACCCTTATTGCCAGAAGAGCCGGAGAAAATCGTCCCGAAGAGATTGGAAAATTATTCAGTCAGGGAGTTTGGATAGGATTGGTTATGGCCGCAATCGGTATTGTTATCACCTACCAGCTGACCCCCTATATCTTTAGCTTGATCTTACGCGATCCGCTCGTGTTGCAAAAGGCCCTGGGGTTTTTGCATATCCGTATTTGGGGGCTGGCCTTTCTATATATTTATCAGCTGCGCAACGCCTTGTTGGTAGGTACCAACCAAAGCCGCTACCTGGTAGCAGGAACGCTGGCCGAAACATTGTCTAACATTCTTTTTGACTACCTCTTTATTTTTGGCGCGGCCGGTTTTCCGGAACTGGGATTCGAGGGAGCAGCCTACGCCTCGGTACTATCGGAGTTTATAGGCATGTTCGTGGTCTATGCCGTTATCCGCTACAAGGGAATCGCTCAACGATTTCAGCTATTTGCCGACTTTTCGTTCAGCGCCGCCAATAACAAACTGATTCTGTCCGTTTCAGCCCCCCTGATGTTTCAACATGCGATCAGCATCATCAGCTGGCAATACTTCTTTTTGCTCATTGAACACCACGGTGCCATGGCCATGAAAGTCTCTAACATTATGCGTAACATTTTTGGCTTGTTCGGATGTTTTTCGTGGGCCTTTGCCGCCACTACCAATGCCATGGTTAGTAATTTGATTGGTCAAGGCAAACAAAACGAGGTGATCCCACTTATCAAAAGGATCATTCAACTGAGCGCTGGCAGCATTTTGGTGATTGCCATCTTACTCAACCTGTTTCCGGAACCATTTATAGCGCTCTTTGGCCAAGACCAGGCCTTTACGACAGAGGCTTTACCGGTGTTACGAGTAGTAACGCTGGCCCTGCTCATGATGGCCTTCTCTACCATAATGATCAACACGGTGACCGCCTCGGGCAACACCCGCATTACTTTTTATATTGAGGCGATGGCCATTGTCTTTTACTGCGCCTACGTTTATGTTGTGTGCGAATATTTTTTCTTGCCCATCACGTACGGATGGATGAGCGAGTGGCTGTATTGGATCTGTTTGTTTACCCCCTCGCTCCTTTATGTAAGAAGCGGACGCTGGAAAAACAAAAAGATCTGACCGTCTCAAGAATTCCACTCGTAGCGAACAGCCGTATTACCTGAAAAATCATCGATGGGAACCGTAAGTTTTTTAATCTCGACAGCTATACGTTGACAGGGGTGTAACGCGGCTAGCTGGGCGGCGATACACATGGCGATGGTTTCGAGCAGATCCCGAGGCCTACTCATCTCTTCTTGGACGATCGCATACAATTGTACATAATCGATCGTCTGAGACAGTTCGGTAACTGGTATAATGGGTAACGGGCTTTCCGAAAGATCCCCTGTAGCGATATCGTAAACGGCTGTGTTATTGTTACTGCTACTGCTACGATAATCAACTTCCAGCGATACCCGGTACTCACCCCCCTTGCGTCGCTCATCGGGATATAAGCCATGATAGCTATAAAAGCGCAGATCCTCGAGCTTTATGGTAAGCAACCCGGATGCCATACTAAAGGTTTAGATAGGTTTGACGCTACCCTAATGAAGACCAGCGGCGCTCAGGTAACGCTCCGCATCGAGGGCAGCCATGCAACCGCTGCCGGCCGCTGTTACGGCCTGGCGATAGATCTTGTCTTGCACATCACCCGCAGCAAAGACTCCATCGCGGTTGGTTCGGCAGCTGCCGGGTATCGTTTTGATATAACCGGCCTCGTCCATGTCAAGCCAAGGCTTAAAGATATCTGAATTAGGTTGATGTCCGATGGCTACAAAAAAAGCACTAACAGGAATGGTAATCTTTTCTTTTGTTTGGCTATTGACGATGCGAACGCCATCAACTTTTTTATCACCAAGCACTTCGTCTGTTTCGCTATTCCAGTATATAGTGATGTTGGCTGTATTTTTTACACGCTCTTGCATCACCTTACTGGCCCGCATCTCGCTGCGGCGAACGATCATATGTACTCTTGAGCAGATCTTGGAGAGATACAACGCTTCTTCTGCTGCAGTGTCACCGGCTCCGACAATAGCCACTTCTTTTCCTTTAAAGAAGAATCCGTCACAAACGGCGCAGGCGCTCACGCCAAATCCATTGAGCCGTTGCTCACTTTCCAAGCCCAGCCATTTAGCCGAAGCTCCGGTGCAAATAATTACACTGGCGGCCTCGATCCATTTTTCATCATCGATCTGCACCTTGTGTAAAGGGCCGGTAAAATCTACTTTTGTCGCCAGTCCATAGCGAATGTCGGCGCCCATGCGGGCTGCTTGCTTTTCAAAGTGCACCATCATCTCAGGTCCTTGAATACCCTCGGGGTAACCGGGATAGTTCTCCACTTCGGTGGTAATGGTAAGCTGGCCGCCAGGTTGAATACCTTGGTAAAGCACAGGTTTGAGACCCGCCCGACTGGCGTAGATAGCGGCCGTGTAGCCCGCAGGCCCAGAGCCGATGATCAAACAGGATATATGTTCGCTGGTTTCCATAGTCAACCTATTGTTGCAATGCCAGCAAATTTAGGGCATTATTAGCGGGGAATAATAACAGTGCGGAATTGTGCCGCATAGCCCCCGAAGTACCCCAATGCGTTTCCCGACACATTGCTTAGGACTTTGGTGGGCGAAGAAAAGGGATTGCCAATACTGGCGTAATTAAACTCTACCGTTCTCCAAAAATCGTACGTAGCCTTGTCTATGTTACAGAGTTTGAGCGTAACGGTATCGCCGCGGTCAAAAAAGTTATACCCCTCTTCGGGCTGCCCATCGCGGGTGATGCCCCGCTCTACCTGCACCTCATAGCTGGTTCCATCTATAACCTGATCGTCATACACCGAGTTCAGCCCCGGCAAAAAAGGCCCCCTGTTTTGTTTGGTATAGTAACGAATGTAATCACCGAACCCCGGCCTGTCGGTAGCGCGCACATAGAGAGCCACTTTACCGGGCGGATTGTCGGGCGGGGCCTGACGCCAAAACACCGAATCAATCCGGCGGGTCAGGTCCGGTATGGTAGTCTGAGCCTGATACGTTCTACCCTGCCAGCGAATGGTCAGCGCATAACGTTGCTGTAATGCACCCCGTAAAAAAAGAACAGGCTGGGCGCTGTCGACGGTGTAATAGTACCCGAGCGACTGGCCGGCAACAACAGAGCGGTATCCCTTTAACGGATACACGATTCCGTTGTGAGTAACAGTAACCGTGGCATCGGTAATAAAAGAAGCCGCTAATTGCGAAGGACGCAGCGTATCAAAAAAGGGTAAGCTCTTAGACAAGATGACCAGCGGAGGTTGTCCGTTTTCGATGGTAGCCTCTACTACTAACTTGGGCTCGGTTTCGTTGAGCGAAAATTGGATATCTCTTTCGCAAGCGGCAAAAAGAAAAACGATCAAAATGTAAGTTATCCGCAGTAGCATGCAAGAATAACCCGCAAGACGAGAATTTGTTGCAGACTATCCCAAGTAAGCTTTAAGAGCGCTGCTGTAGCGGGCTTTTTGAAGGCGCTTGATCGCTCTTTCTTTGATCTGACGGATGCGCTCTTTGGTGAGGTCGTATTTTTGTCCGATCTGCTCAATGGTGACTCCATTTTCTCCGTCCAATCCAAAATAAGCATTTACGATCTCTGCTTCGCGAGGAGACAACGATTTCAATACCCGGCGAATTTCATTGCGCAGGGAATCTTTCATCACATCGTCATCGGTATCATCACTTCCTTCGAGCAGATCACCCATGGCAACGTCTTCGGCTTCGTGCACAGGTGCATCCAGCGAGGTATGGCGGGTGTTGCTTTGAAAAATATTATTGATCTCGGTCTCACTCATTTCGAGCAGCTCGGCCAATTCTTCTGTAGAGGGTTCCCGTTCGTGTTCCT
>JBIIDB010000106.1:0-6422 GCA_044238505.1 Chitinophagaceae bacterium
CTGGCTGCCGAGCGACCTGTCGAAAAAGTGCTTTTGATCGTTATCAGCAGTGACCGCGGGCTGGCCGGTGCCTTTAATGCCAACGTGATCAAGTTGGCCAAAGCCACCATCGCCGAAAAGTATGCCGTTCCCTTCAGCAAGGGCAATGTGACCATTTGGAATATCGGTAAAAAGGCCTACGAGAATTTGAGTAAGGGGGCCTTTAAGACCGACGCCCGATTCAAGGATATTTTCTTGCAGTTGAGTTTTGAAAAGGTGCAAGAGGTTGCCCAGGCTGCCATGACCTCCTTTCTCAACAAGGAATTCGATGTTGTAGAGATCGTATACAGTCAGTTTAAGAACGCCGCCACCCAGCGGTTTGTCGTGGAGCGCTATTTGCCTATTCCCCGAGTGGAGAAAAAAGAGGGAATGGTGCAGTCTGATTTTATTTACGATCCCGACAAAGCCGTGCTGGTAGCCGAACTGATGCCCAAGATCCTCAACACCCAACTCTTTAAGGCTGTGCTTGATTCCAATGCCTCTGAGCATGGTGCCCGCATGACCGCGATGGACAAGGCCAGTGAGAATGCGAACGAGATGCTGCGCAGCTTAAAGATCTCTTACAACCGTGCTCGTCAGGCCACCATCACCACCGAGCTCACCGAGATCGTGAGTGGTGCTGCCGCCCTGCAGGGATAAGCGCTCTGGGCCGCTCGATGCCCCAGGGTGTGAAGAACTTTTCATGACCAGTACGCCGTAATTAGTATTTTGTTGAACTTATTTAACCATGCCTGACGTTTCTTCCATCGTTCCTCATATTGAAGCGCTGATCTTTGCCAGCGATAAGCCTCTCTCTACGGCCGAGCTTACCGACCTCGTTAACAATGCCATGGGCTTTCTCGAAGACCGAATAGCGGCGGAGCAAACCGAGGCGGCTTTACAGGCTATCACAGAAAAGTATGCCAGTGAGTTCTATTCTTTCGAGGTTGTACAGAGTGGTGGAGGATGGCAGTTTCTGACCAAAAAAGAGTTTCATAAGACCATTGCCCAACTGAATGGCGATAAGTTTTTAAAGCGCCTTTCTCCCGCCTCCTTAGAGACGCTGGCCATTATAGCCTATAAGCAGCCGGTAACAAAAGGAGAGGTTGAATCCATTCGGGGCGTAAGCTCAGATTATGCGGTACAAAAGTTATTGGAAAAAGAGTTGATCGTAATTGCAGGACGTAACGAAAAACTGCCCGGTCATCCTTTGGTATATGCTACCTCGCGTAATTTTATGGACTACTTCGGCATCAATTCATCCGAAGATCTTCCTACGATCAAGGAAGTGCTGGCAGAGCAATTAGTGGAACCAACTGCCATCAAAGACACACTTCCCGAGCAAGAGTCCTGATCTTATTATCTTCGTTCCATGTCCCTTTCCAGAGAAGAACTGATTCGTGCTGCGGCTACCTTTGGCACGCCGCTGTATGTGTATCACGCCGAGTCTATTGCCGGGCAGTATCAAAAGTTGGCAAACGCTTTTTCGTTGCTCGACGCTCGATTTTTTTACGCAGCCAAGGCACTGACTAATCTCTCTATCCTGAAGTATATTCGCTCTATAGGCTGCTCCATCGATTGCAGTTCTGTCAATGAGGTTAAACTGGCCCTCAAGGCCGGCTATACACCCGACCAGATACTTTACACCTCGAATAGTGTGGATTTTGCAGAGATTCAAGAGGTCGTATCACTCGGTGTTTCTATTACTATCGACAGTTTATCTAACCTGGAGAAATTTGCTGCAACCTATGGAGGAAGTTATCCCGTGGGGGTAAGGATTCGGCCCAATATCATGGCGGGCGGCAATACGAAGATCTCCACCGGCCATGCAGGCAGTAAGTTTGGCATTCCGGTAGAACAGATCGGATCGCTTCAGCAACTCGTTTCTGCCCATGGAATACATTTGCGCACCTTGCATATTCATACCGGAAGCGAAATTTCGGAGGCATCTGTATTTGTGCGAGGAGTAGCGTTGCTGCTCGAGCTGGCGAATCTTTTTCCTACCGTTTCGGTCATTGATTTAGGTGGCGGGTTCAAAGTGCCGTACCGACCTGATGAAAAAGAAACCGACCTGATTGCCATAGCGCAGTCGGTAGCAAAGGCCATCGCTGATTTTAAAGATAAGACCGGAAGACAGCTTCAGGTTTGGTTCGAGCCCGGTAAATACCTGGTGGCACAAGCGGGTTACCTGCTGGCTTCCGTAACCGTCGTTAAACCCACCGATGCTATCTGCTTTGTGGGAGTCAACAGCGGATTAAATCACCTGATTCGCCCTATGTTTTACGAGGCGTATCATCATATCAGTAACCTGACACATCCCGAGGGGTCACTATACTCTTATCAGGTAACCGGTAACATCTGCGAAACCGATGATTTTGCCCTGGCGCGCAGTCTTCCTGAGGTGCGCGAGGGAGACCTGCTGGCCTTTCATAATGCAGGAGCCTATGGTTTTGAAATGGCTTCTTCTTATAATGCAAGAGTTCGACCAGCCGAGGTGTTGTCTACAAACGGTCAACTGCAGTTGATAAGAAGACGAGAGCGTTTGGATGATCTGCTGGCGCAGCAAATTATCATATAGCATGCAACCTGAATTTCTGAAAATTGCCAATGATCCGCTTCGGTTTCGCTTTTACATGTTGTTAAAGCTACCCGCAGCTTTCTTAGCGGGGTTGCGCGTAAGAAACGCCACGCTCGATGCAACGACCGTTTGCCTCTCGCTACACTGGCTCTCTCAAAACCCCTTCCGGTCCATTTATTTTGCATCGTTGGCAATGGCTGCCGAAATGAGCACCGGTCTGCTGGCCATGGCGCGCATCTACAACAGAAAGCCCGGTGTTTCGATGCTGGTGGTTTCAATGGAGGCGCAGTTTTTTAAGAAGGCTACCGGTACGATCTGTTTTACATGTCACGATGGGTCTTTGTTCGAGGAGGCCATTCAAAAAGCAATTGAAAGCGGAGAGTCAACCACGCTTACAGCCACTGCCCATGGTACTAACCAGCAGGGCGAGCCGGTGGCACGATTTCACTTTACCTGGTCTTTTAAGAGAAAAAACAAGTAACTTACGAGAGCAGAAAGTAAGTGAAATGAAGATCAGTTTTCATGGTGCGGCCCGAACCGTAACCGGTTCAAAGCATTTGGTAGAGTTGCCCGATAGTCGAAAAATTCTGCTGGATTGTGGGCTGTTTCAGGGCATGGGTAAGGACACAGACCGACTCAATCGTTCTTTTGGTTTTGATCCCGCCGGGGTCGATGTGTTGCTGCTCAGCCATGCTCATATCGATCATTGTGGATTGATTCCCCGGTTGGTGGCGGAAGGGTTTAGGGGAAAGATCTGGTGCACACCCGCTACCCGCTCCTTGGCGCAAGTGCTTTTGGAAGATTCTGCCAAGATTCAAGAAGATGAAATACGTTATGTAAACAAGCGCAGAAAATCGCAGGGCTTACCCCTGTTACAGCCGCTGTATACCGCCGATGAGGCGAATGCGTGCTCGGTTTTCTTTGACGTGGCCGAGTATAACATTTGGGTAGAGGTGCTTCCCGGTGTAGAAGTGCAGTTTACCGATGCCGGCCATATTATCGGTAGTGCGGCGGTGCATCTTCGCTATGGCGAGGGCAGCGCCTCTCGGCAACTGACTTTCAGTGGCGATATTGGCCGCTATGGAGACGCCATTCTTCGCTCACCTGCTGCGTTCTCGCAGGCCGACGTGATTATCATGGAGTCTACCTATGGAAATTCCTTGCATCCGCTGCACGTGACCACCCCCGACTTATTGTTGAAGCATATCGAAGAAACCTGTCTGCAGCGAAAGGGTAAGCTGGTTATCGCAGCTTTTAGTGTAGGCAGAACGCAGGAGTTACTTTACTTTTTAAATCAGCTTGAGTTGGAAAACCGGCTGCCTGCCGTGCCCGTATATCTGGATAGCCCGCTTAGTGTAGAGGCTACGGAGATTGTCAAAAGCTTTCCGACTTATTTTAACAAGACCATTCAGCAGATCATGCAGCATGATGCGGACCCCTTTGGTTTTCCGCAACTCAAATACATACGCTCCGTGGAGCAATCCAAGCAGCTCAATTTTGAGAACGGCCCCATGGTCATCATCGCTGCCAGCGGCATGGCCGACGCCGGGCGAGTAAAGCATCATGTGAGTAACAATGTCGAAAATAGCCGAAACCGCATCCTGTTTACCGGGTATTGCGAGCCTCGGTCGTTAGGCGGCAGATTGCTCTCTGGTCAAAAAGAAGTTAGCATCTATGGGGTAGCACACGAAGTACATGCCACTGTCGATCAGATCCGCAGTATGAGCGCTCATGGTGATTATGATGATCTCTGTCAGTGGCTGGCCCAGCAAGACCCTAAAAAGGTACGGGAGCTTTTTTTAGTACATGGGGAGTATGAGGTGCAACAAGCTTTTCGAGACAGGCTTATCAAAAAGGGATTTGATTCGGTCAGAATCCCTGAAATGCATAGTGTGTTCGGATTGTAAGCACCAAGCCAGCCAGCTAAGAAAGAAAAAAACCTGCAGCTACTGCCGGTGGTACCAAGGAGAGGAAGTCTTCTGGTTTCCGGCTTGCTTCTGCAGGTTCTTTTTGCGATCTGAATTTTATAGGATAAGTTAAGGGTTAATGGCTAGCCCCCTTACGCTGCAAAGTGGTTAGTAACCCATTGCTTTTCAAAGGTTGTAAAAGCATTGAAATTAGTTCTTTGGATAGGTTAAATAATTGGTTCAATTACAGGTTATTTCCTATACATTAGCAGAGTGGTTAAACTGCTCTTATAGGTTATTAACCACTTAATAAATTGAAAATCAATTTTTTGATTTAAAATGCGTATTCTACTTCCCTTTTTCTTTCTCCTGTTAACTACGTTTTCCTACGGTCAGGAGGTGGTCGATTCTGTAGTTAGTATCAGGAGATCCAAATTTTTTACGGACCTCCAGACAAGAGAAGCTGGCACATCTTGTTTGCAAGGGGTGGGGAGCCATTTATACATCAATTTTAAATCTCCCTTTTTGAGGGGGCTTTCTACAGAGTATCTGGTTACGCCTAAAGGCCTTGTGCTGCATTTTGGCCGAAGCGGGAAGCTCTACCGTTTGGAGGACAGAGGCGATTCTCTTCTCTATTTTGTGAGAATGGACCGAACCGTCAATTATAATTACAACATCGGGTCCTATCTTTTTTATAGCCAAGGAAGCATTTACGAACTGGGGGGCTATGGTTTTTGGAAATCGAATGGTCTGCTTCGACAATACACTTACGTGAATAAGGAGTGGGATATAGTCCCTACAAACCGGGAGGTGCATGTGCCCTCGATAGCTGGCTATAAGTATTGTGTTTGGTCAGATATCGGGGGCCAGTTTGTTTATGTACCTTATCAAACTATCGTTAACGATGGGCTTTTGGCAGCTGATAATGGTATAGTGATCGATCCTGTTTCCTACCGGCTTGATGTAAAAAGGCGTGTATGGGAGAAACTTGGGGTGATTACCGAATCTGCCTTGAACCTGTATAAGTCTGCCAATTGGAGTTGTTATCCGTCTGAACGGGGTCTTCTGCTTGGATTTACCAAGGGGGTTTATTACATGGATTATCTGAGTAATCGCATTTCTTTTGTTAGTGATCCCGGTCTTATGCAAACACTACTCCGAATGCAAGATAATTCGCTCAGCTATTTTTACAACGGGTGGGTGTATAGTTATAACGCTTCTACCCATGTCTATGACTCTCTCCAGATGGATTCAAAGCGGTTTGTGCCCACGGGTGATGTTATTTGGCGTAAGCCTTTTCCTTATGATTTGCTGGCAGGCTTTGCCCTGTTCGGTTTGATACTGGGGTTATTGATTTTTTATCGTTATCGCAGAACAAAAGGAGTGGTGTCGTCTCCCCTTGCCTTTCCTTTGGATAGCGTTCATCCGTTTACTGAGACAGAGCAGTCTTTATTACACTTGCTGTTGACCCGTTCCGAAAAGGGCCAAACTGCCAATATTGCCGATATCAATTATGTACTGGGGGTAAAAGATAAATCACCGGGCATGCAAAAAAAAGTGCGCAGTGATGTCCTCAACGGTATAAACAAAAAGTTTGCTTTTGTTTCGCAACAAAAAGAGCCACTGGTTCAGAGTGTGCGGAGTGAAGAGGATAAGCGCTATTTTGAGTATTTGATCAACCCCGCTTGTCGCGAGCAAGTTCTAGCGTTGCTGGCCTGATTATCTAAAAAATCCTACCTTTGCGCCTCTCTTCTGGTGAATGCCGGGGTAGCTCAGCTGGTTAGAGCACAGGATTCATAACCCTGAGGTCGGCAGTTCAAGTCTGCTCCCCGGTACAACTAATATTATAGAGACGTTAAAAGCCCTGGATCTGCATCCGGGGCTTTTCTGATTTTCGGGCTCCGCCATTCTTTGTTTTA
>JBIIDB010000107.1:0-6362 GCA_044238505.1 Chitinophagaceae bacterium
ACCACTGATTTGGTCTTGATAGGCCCCGGTATGAAAGAACCCGACATAAAGCGGCTCGTCCGTGCCATTGGTTTTAGGCAAGAACACCTCGTTGATGTGTTCTTCGGAATCGTAGTAGTCGTGACTGTCGCAGGTGATCCCTCCCAGAACCACGCGCTGATAATCTTGGTCCCATTTGTTGACGGGGAGCATCAAGAATTTTTCTCCGATTCCCCAGGTATCCGGCAAGGTAGTGATGAACGAAGAATCGATCATATACCAGGTCTCTCGGTCGTTCTGTACTTTTTCGGCAATTACCTTATAGATATGCGCCATGCTTTCTCCTACGGTATAGCTGCCGAACTCAGTAAAGATATTGGGCATAGGAACCTTGGCCTTTTTACAAGCGACCTTGATATTTCGGACGATCTCGTTGATCATAAACTGGTAATCGTACTCAAAGCCCAGCGAGTGCTTGATCGGAAATCCACCTCCGATATTTATTGAGTCCAGCTCGGGGCAGATCTTCTTAAGCTGACAATAGAGGTTGATCACTTTGTTCAGTTCGCTCCAATAGTAGATATCATCCTTAATACCTTTATTCAAGAAAATATGAAGCATCTTTAACTGAAACTTACTCTCGTACCCCTCAATACGGTCCACATAGAATTCAAGAATGTCTTTGGCGCGAATACCCAACCGCGAGGTATAAAACGGAAAATTAGGCTCCTCTTCGGCTGCCACGCGAATACCCAACTTAAAGGGAACCTTAACGGAGTGCGCATATTCTTTGAGCTCCTCTTTATTATCCAGCACAGGAATCACATTGGTAAAGCCTGAGTTGAGCAACTGTGCAATGCGACGGGTGTATCCTTTTTGCTTAAACCCGTTGCATATGATATGGATATCCTTGGTGATCTTCTTTTTTGCATAGAGCTTTTTGATGATCTCGATATCGTACGCGTAGGAGGTTTCGAGATGAATATCGCTTTTGAGCGCCTCTTCTACCACAAAGCTAAAATGCGAACTCTTGGTGCAATAACAGTAAAAGTATTTCCCCTCGTACTTGTGTTTTTTAAAGGCAGCCGCAAACATAGTTTTAGCCTTTTTGATTTGCATACCGATCTTGGGCAGATAGGTGAGTTTAAGGGGGGTGCCGTGTTTGGCGATGAGAGCCTTGAGGTCAAGCCCGTTGAACGTGAGGTTACCTTCGTCTACCTCAATTCCTTCTTGAGGAAAATTGAACGTTTGCTTGACCAGCTCGTGATAAGAATTAGACATGCGGCAAATGGGTTAATAAGTACAGAAAAGAGAGCAAAACTATTGTTTTCGGAAAAAAGCGGGCCAGTTTTTTCAAAACAAAAAACCCGCCGGGTCGGGCGGGTTTCTGCAACGCTGCCGGGCAGCGTTTATTTTACTTCTTCGAAGGGTACGTCCGTTACATCTTCGGTGGCCGCGCTCGAAGCATTACCGGCTCCCGCACCGGCATCCGGGCCGGGCTGGGCACCCCCTTGTGTGGCCTTGTACATATCCTCGCTGGCCGCCGTCCATGCTGCGTTAAGCGTCGCCATATGTGCATCAATACCGGCCAGATCTTGGGCTTTATGTGCCTCTTTTAACTTTTCGGCGGCCTGCTCAATAGCTGATTTTTTTTCGGCAGGGATCTTATCGCCATACTCTTTCAACTGCTTTTCGGTCTGGAATACCAGCGAATCGGCTTGATTGAGCTTTTCAACACGATCTCTTTCGGCTTTATCGGCCGTTTCGTTGGCCTTAGCCTCTGCCTTCATTTTTTCTACCTCTTCTTTGCTCAGACCCGATCCGGCCTCTATATGGATCTTTTGCTCCTTGCCGGTGCCTTTGTCTTTGGCAGTAACGTGTAAGATACCGTTGGCATCGATGTCGAAAGTCACTTCGATCTGAGGTACACCGCGGGGCGCAGGCGGAATGCCATCCAGGTTAAAGATACCCAGACTCTTGTTGTCTTTGGCCATGCTGCGCTCTCCTTGCAATACATGAATCTGCACACCGGGCTGGTTATCGCTGGCCGTGGAGAATACCTCTGACTTTTTAGTAGGGATAGTCGTATTAGAGGGAATCAGCGTGGTCATGACGCTACCCATGGTCTCGATACCGAGCGAAAGGGGCGTTACATCGAGCAGCAACACATCTTTTACCTCTCCGGTCAATACGGCACCCTGAATGGCAGCACCCACCGCTACAACCTCATCGGGATTAACACCCTTGTTGGGTTTCTTACCAAAGAATTTTTCTACGATCTCTTGTACCTTGGGAATACGGGTAGATCCGCCCACCAAGATCACTTCGTCAATCTGAGAGGTAGATAATCCGGCGTCCTTGAGCGCCGCTTCGCAGGGCTTCAAACAACGAGCAAACAAAGAGTCGGCCAGTTGTTCAAACTTAGCACGGCTGAGTTTCTTGACCAGGTGCTTGGGCACCCCATCAACAGCCGTTATGTACGGCAGGTTAATTTCTGTCTCGGAAGAAGAGCTCAACTCAACCTTGGCTTTTTCGGCTGCCTCCTTAAGACGCTGTAGCGCCATGGGATCCTTGCGCAGATCAATCGATTCATCTTTTTTGAATTCGTCGGCCAGCCAGTCCATGATCACCTTATCGAAATCGTCTCCACCCAGGTGCGTATCTCCATTGGTTGATTTAACCTCGAACACACCGTCGCCTAATTCCAACACCGAAATATCAAATGTTCCTCCCCCTAAATCGAACACCGCAATGCGACGATCGGATTGCGCCTTGTCGAGACCATACGCCAGTGCGGCAGCCGTGGGCTCATTGACAATCCGTCTTACATTAAGTCCGGCGATTTCTCCGGCCTCTTTGGTAGCCTGACGCTGGGCATCGTTAAAGTAAGCAGGCACCGTGATAACGGCCTCGGTTACCTCATGACCCAAATAATCTTCGGCGGTCTTTTTCATTTTCTGCAAGACCATAGCACTGATCTCTTGCGGAGTATACAAACGACCATCGATATCGATACGAACCGTGTTGTTGTCTCCTTTCGCCACTTTGTAGCTCCAGTGGGTGATCTCCTCACCCACTTCGTCGAAGCGACGGCCCATAAAACGCTTTACGGAAGCGATGGTATTTTGAGGATTGGTGATAGCCTGACGCTTGGCCGGGTCACCTACTTTGCGTTCTCCGTTCTTGAGGAAAGCTACAATGGAAGGCGTGGTGCGACGTCCTTCATCGTTAGCGATTACCACGGGTTCGTTGCCCTCCATTACGGAGACGCAACTGTTGGTGGTACCCAGATCGATTCCAATTATTTTTCCCATGTTTCTATAATTTTAAAAGATTCATACCGTATTGGGCAATTGCCATGCCGTAACAGGCAAATGTGCAAATTTGTCAGTTTAGGCAAAAAACTGGATTTCAAGGGGTTTATGGCTGCCAGTATTGGCAGAATCAGGGCGAATTTTACGGCAATTTTGCAGAGGCCTTGAACGAGAAATTTCGCTGGGCCAGGTAGCTGAAGCCCACCACTGTCACCACGGTGATCACTTGAGCCAGGACCGGATATAGTAAAAATCGCTCCACCAGCAACTTTAACAGCAGGTAGTTGAGCAACAGATTAAAAAGGCAGACCATCAGATAGCGAAAAAGCTGAACCCGTCCTTTAAGCGAAGAGTCGGAAAAGACCACAAATTTTGACATAAAAAAGCCGACCGGAAAAGTAATACTAAAGGAAAGCAGCAACGAAGCGCTGTGAGGTTTAAAGGCATAGAAAGGAAGCACCAACGGTTGTCCTTTCAGTAAAAAGGAATAGCCGGCGTAATAGACCAAAAAACCCAACAATGCATTGCCCCCGCCCGAAGCCGCATAACGAAAGGTCTGCAACGATAACCATCGTCTGAAAGGAGGATAGAAAAAATCAATGACAGCCAACAACCAAAGGGCCACCAGTTCGGGCAACTTTTTCATGAAGACACAAAGTAAACCAATCAACAGCAATTGTCAAACTGCCTACCTTTGCCGCAATCGTAATCGACCTTATGCGCCTTGTTGCACAGATAAAAGAACTGATCGCTGTTCGTCTAGCAGAGACCTTTGGACATAGCCCCAACCCCGAGGCGCTGGTCATCAATACCACTAAACCCGAATTCGAAGGCGACTACACACTGGTGCTTTTCTCCCTGGCTAAACCGCTAAAGATGGCCCCCGAAAAACTGGGCGAGCAACTGGGAGAAGTTTTGGTAAAGCAACATCCCGAAATAATTGCCCGGTTTAACGTGATCAAGGGGTTCTTGAATCTCACCCTAACTGATTCCTTCTGGCTGCAATTCGTAAAGGCCCAAGCTGGATTACCTACGCTTCAAGAGCATTGGCTGCAAGGAAAAAAAGTGATGGTCGAATACTCCTCGCCCAACACCAATAAGCCCCTGCACCTGGGACATCTGCGTAATATTTTTTTGGGATGGAGCGTTGCCGAGATACTCAAAAACTGTGGCGCCGAAGTCATTAAAACCTGTGTGGTCAACGACCGCGGCATCCATATCTGTAAAAGCATGATCGCCTGGCAGCTGTTTGCCAATGGGGCTACACCTGTTACTACGGGAAAAAAAGGGGATCATTTTGTTGGTGATTACTATGTAAAGTTCAATGACGAGCTAAAGCGACAAGTAGACGAACTGGTAGCCTCGGGACGCACCAAGCAGGAAGCTGAAAAGGAAGCCCCCATTATGAAAGCTACTCAGCAGCTGCTACTCGACTGGGAGGCCGGAAATCCGGAGGTGTTAGCCCTGTGGAATACTATGAATGGTTGGGTATACGAAGGATTTGACCAGACCTACCGGCAGATCGGAGCGGACTTTCAAAAGACGTATTACGAGAGCAAGACCTATTTACTCGGTAAGCAGTTTGTTGCACAAGGCTTACAGCAAGGCATTTTCTTTACCAAAGAAGACGGCAGCACCTGGATTGACCTTACCAACGAAGGCTTGGACGAGAAACTGGTCTTACGAGGAGACGGCACCTCTGTTTACATAACCCAAGACTTAGGCCTGGCCCAAGAAAAATATAATGAGTTTGCCTACGACCAAAGCATCTATGTAATTGCCGACGAGCAGAACTATCACATGAAGGTGCTGCAATTGATCTTGGAAAAACTGCAAAAACCATATGCCAAAGGCATCTATCATTTGAGTTATGGAATGGTAGAGTTGCCCAGCGGTCGAATGAAAAGCCGCGAAGGAACGGTCGTTGATGCCGATGATATCGTCAGCGAGATGATTTCGGTGGCCCGACGCAAGACCGAGGAGTTGGGAAAAGTAAAAGATTTTACCGCTGATGAGCTGGAAGCGCTTTATCGAATGCTGGCGCTGGGAGCCCTAAAATTCTTTCTGCTTCGGGTAGACCCCAAAAAGAAAATGGTATTTAACCCGGAAGAGTCTATCGACTTTCAAGGCTTTACGGGACCTTTCGTGCAATACACCCACGCCCGCATATGCTCGTTACTCAGAAAAGAAAAACCAACTGAGGGATCGTTGCATGACATTTCTTTTTTACCGGCCGAAAAGGAGCTTGTTTTACAATTGGCTCAATACCCCACTGTGCTGGAACAAGCGGTTACTGAGCACAATCCCTCAGCACTGGCTATTTATGCCTTTACCCTGGCCAAAACTTTCAATAGTTTTTACAACCAACACTCGGTCATGCAGGCTGAATCTCCCGAGAAAAAACAATTACGACTCCATCTTTCTGCGCAAACCGCCCGATTGATCGAAGCCGCTATGGGAAATTTGGGTATTGCTGTCCCGCAACGGATGTAAGCCATTGCAGCTGCACCTTACAAGATAACCAGTCCTGCCAGAGCCGGGATATCGATAGTGATCCTATACCGTTGCTCTTCTTTATGCAAACATTCACTTCTGATGAGCGGATTATGCACCGTGCCGGCGCCACCGTACTCAAGCGCATCGCTGTTAAAAATTTCGGTAGTAAATGCTTTACCCGAAACGGTGATCGTCCAGTTACGATGAACGACTGGTGTCATGTTGAGCACAATCAGCAACTCCCGCGAGGCCTCCCTGCCCTTTCGCCTGTACACCACTACCGACTCGGATCGGTGATCGAGATCGATCCACTCAAATCCGCTGGCATCAAATTGTTTTTCGTAGAGGGCAGGCTGATCGGTGAGCAATTTGTTCAGCTCCTTCACCAGCTTTAAAAGACCGCTGTGAACCGGGTATTGTAAGAGCTGCCACTGTAACTGACTACGGTAGTCCCACTCGCTGGTTTGGCCGAACTCAGCACCCATAAATAAAAGCTTGGCTCCCGGATGAGTGAACATGTAGCAGTACAGTAAGCGCAGGTTGGCGAATTTCTGCCACTCATCGCCCGGCATC
>JBIIDB010000012.1:0-20895 GCA_044238505.1 Chitinophagaceae bacterium
CATACAGAATTATTTACGATTTTTTAAATTGAAAAACCCCCTTAACCCGCACATCGTTTTTCTCTTCTCGTCTCATAAGCCATAGCGGATGATAAGCCCCTTTTTCCCATACAGAAACATAATCATCATAAAAACGGCTGCCAGGATTACCACTCTGTCCACCCGGGTACACACCCCAGGCCTCGGTACGTTCTGTCAGGTGCACGATCATTCGCCAACTGGGGCCATGACTATGCTTGATGGCGTTGACGATATTTCCATATCCGCCAACGTTCAACCCCTTTCGGGCAAAAGCCGGTAAAGCATCCTTCAGTAAATGATACACTGAAGGGCTCATGTACTTAGACCATTCGAGTTTCTGCTCGGCTGCTTTTTTATCGAGTACAGCACAAGCGCGTTTAAAAGCAAGCGTCACGATATCGGGAAGGGTTTCGATTGCCGGGGTGCGCACATCATCAGCGAAGGACAAGGCCGAGTCTTTGAGCAGCAGCTCCAGGGAGGTTTGCTCCGTAGGCCAGGTGGCTAACGGATCGGTTTGAGAAAGCTCATCCTTGTAGAGCGCAGATTGTAACGAATCCCAAAAGCACTGAAAGACGGTTTGCCCGATACTGTTTGGCGTAGCCAGCAGATTCCACGTACTAAATTGATCGAGATAGTTTTTTTCGGAGGGCGTAAGTCCATCCGTCCGCACATTCTTTAAAAGCACAGGTCGCAAGTCCTCGGCAGAGGTATTAAAATAATCCTGGTGTAACGCCATCATATCTTCGGGCGTTATCTGGCTCATGGCGGCCAGTTGCTTGTCTATGCGAATGCCGCGTGCCGAAATATAAGCACCAGGAATAAAATAAGGATATGTGCTGTCAACGGCGCGCTGGTTAGCACTTTGTAAAAATCCTCTCTCGGGATTCAAGCTATGCGGATTCTCTGTTTGCGGTATATAGCCTTGCCAGGCATAACTGCTGTCCCAACCCGGCATTACAAACAATCCCTGTCCGGGCCAGCGGGCTGGAAAACGACCCTGCTGCCAAATCGCGATATCCCCGGACTTAGAGGCAAATACAAAATTTTGCCCGGGGCTTTGAAACGTGCGAATCGCTTCTTCGTATTCCGCATAGTTACGGGCACGATTCAATTTATAGAAGGTCATTCCCTCGTTACTGGGATCGTGGGCAGTCCAGCGAATAGCCAGATTCATTTTTTTAGAATACCCGTTCGAAAAATGCCCGTCGAACATAACCGGGCCAAAAATAGTGTAGGCAACCGTGTCGTATACGGTGACGCTGTCTTTAACCTTGATCTCCTCGATACGCAAACGGGTGGGCTCCCACTTGCCGTTGTACCAATACTCTCTTCGGGTATCGTCTTTAAATCTGATCTCGTAGTAATCCTTTACATCGCGCTGTGAGTTCGTTACACCCCAGGCAATGCTATCATTGAATCCAATGATCACCATAGGAGAACCCGGAAGCGTGACCCCATACACATTACTGGTGGGCGTCGTCAATTGCATCTCATACCAAATTGACGGAAGAGAAAGCTCTAAATGAGGATCGTTGGCCAGGATGGGGGCCCCACTCTTTGTTTTACTGCCGGCCACTACCCAGTTGTTGCTGCCATTATCGGGGTCGGGCTGAAAGTGCGGATGCGCTTCGATGGTATCGCGGTGACTGAAATAAAGTGAGTCAGCAGAAGCAGGAGCTACCGGCACAACAGCAGGCTTGGCAAAAACGGTACCCGAGGGAACAATGGGCAATAGCGAATCAGGAACCTGGGGGTAAAGTCTTTTTAACTGATCAGGTAAAAAAATCGATTTGGCGTTAGTGTTCGAAAGATCGTTCTCAGTACCGGACGAAAGCATCTTTGCCATCATCTTTAATAATAAGGCGGTACGCAGATTGCTCCAACGCTCGGGCGTGGCCTGCATCAGCTTGTACTCGATAGGAAGCTGCGCTTCTGTAAGTTGATCGATATAGGCATTGACACCGGCCGTGTACGCATCGAAGATGGAGCGCGATAAAGGATCTTTTTCGATCTCTTGCAACGCATTCTCGGCGGCAAACACCATACCCAATCTACGTTGCTCTTTATCGAAATTGATAGCTTTTGCCCCGGCCAGCTCACTGGCTCTTCCGGCAGCAGCACGCGTTTGCAGATCGATCTGAAAAAGACGATAGCGGGCATGCAGATATCCTTGCACAAAGTAGAGGTCCTCTTCGTTATCGGCAAAAACATGAGGCACCAATCGCTCATCGAAAAAAACTTCAGTATTGCCCTTTAGAGCAGCAAAGGAGAGCTCTTCGCCGGGAATGGCATCGAACGGCTCGGCATTTTGCCAAAATCCTGTTTGAGGACTAAAGAATTTTCCAAGGGCGGGGGCTTTTCCCAACGGCTTGTCGAGTGCAACTACCAACCCGACGGTAACGGTAACACTGACAAGAAAAGGTACAAGACGCATGGCAGAGATTTGTATCTCAAAGATAGGAATGATAATCAATCAGCTTTCTTGCCGCTAAGCATGGGCACAAAAGAAAAACTGTCGAATATCTCTTCCGTGATCCCTCCTTGTGCCAGTCTGGTTACTTTTTTCATTTGCTGCACGTCGCCCTCCCCCACCGGAACCACCATCCATCCTCCTGGTCGAAGCTGTTCGATCAACCGATCGGGCACAGCGGGGGCGGCAGCTGTAATCAGGATCTTATCAAAAGGAGCATAGGTGGGCAGACCGGCAAAACCATCCCCGTAAAAATACTTTACACCGGGTTGTTCTTGTAACCACAAAAATCCACGATTACTATCAAAAAGCGCTTTTTGTCTTTCGATCGTATAAACCAAGGCGCCCATTTTTGCCAACACGGTCGCCTGGTAAGCACTGCCCGTTCCTACCTCGAGTACTTTATCGAAACGACTCGCGCCCAGGAGTTGGGTTTGATAGGCCACTGTGTAGGGATGAGAGATGGTTTGTCCCTGACCGATCGGAAAAGCCCTGTCTTCGTAAGCGATCTCATCGAAGGCTGAATCTAAAAAAAAATGTCGGGGAACTTGGGCAATGGCCTGGAGAACCGATTCATCGGAGATACCCTTTGCCCGAAGCGTGTCGACCAGTTTTTTTCGAAGACCTTGGTGACGGTATGTGTCTACAGTCGGTCTCATAACTTTAAATCGGCAATGATGCCATTGATGCGACCGGTCAGCTGCGCCGATACCTCATCGTACTGGGCAGCGGTTTGCAAGGGGGCCTTTACACTAAAATAAAACTTGATCTTGGGCTCGGTTCCACTGGGGCGAGCAGAGATCAGGCTGCCATCTTCGAGCAAAAATTGAAGCACATTAGAGCGGGGAAGTGCAATAGCTGTTTCGGCTCCTGTCTTGAGATTCTTTTCTACCTGCGCCTCAAAATCGAGCAGCGAGACGACCGGCGAACCATTGATAGAGAGTGGTGGCTGTTTTCTAAACCGGTCCATGATGGCAGCGATCTGTTGCTGACCATCCATCCCTTTTTTTGTAATGGAAAGCAGCTGTTCTTGATAGCAGCCGAACTGCACATACAGATCGATCATCTTTTGGTAGAGAGAGCGGCCCTTTTGCTTTTCGTAGGCGGCCATTTCGCACAGAAGTGCCACCGCACTCACCCCATCTTTGTCGCGCACCTGATTGCCGATCATCAGACCAAAACTTTCCTCGCCACCGATAATATAATTTTCGGTGGATTCTTTTTGACGGATCAGGTCGGCGATCCACTTAAACCCGGTAAGTACCCGGTAACAATTAACGCCATAGTGAGCCGCAATAGCATCGATCATGGGTGTCGTAACGATCGTGGTCACCACCATATCGCTATCAGTGGCTATACCCTTTGTCTGACGAGCCTCGAGTAGGTAATTAAACGCTAACACAGCCGTTTGATTCCCGTTCATCAGTACCCAGCGGCCTTTATCGTCTTTGACCCCTATAGCCAGTCGATCGGCATCCGGATCGGTGCCACATAAAATATCAGCATCGAGTTTCTCGGCCAATCGAAGCCCGTAGTTCATGGCCTCACTTTCTTCGGGATTGGGATAGGACACCGTTGGGAAGTTTCCATCGGGCGTAGCTTGCTCGGGCACCACGTGTATATTGTTGAATCCGAAGCGACGCAGCACGGCTGGCACCATTGTTATGCCCGTACCATGAATGGGCGTGTAAACAATAGCCATGTCTTTTTGAGCGCGAATGACCTCGGGATAAATACTCAGGCCGGCCACCATCTCGATGTATTGATCATCCATTTCTTTACCAAGTGGTGTAATAAGATGTTCGCCTCCGGACCAACGAACCTCATCTACCGATTGGATCTTTTCTACTTCCGCTATTACATTTTTATCGTGTGGAGAGACCAGCTGCGATCCGTCGTTCCAATAAGCCTTATACCCGTTATACTCCTTGGGATTGTGAGAGGCTGTACAGACGACACCTCCCTGGCAACCCAGGGCACGAATCGCATAAGATAGCACAGGCGTCGGGCGAAGTTCCTCAAACAAATAAACCCGGATGCCATTGGCGGCGAATACATGCGCTGTGGTCTCCGCAAAAAAACGACTGTTATTGCGACTGTCGTGCGCTATAGCTACCGACACACCCGAAGGAAAACAGGCATTGAGGTAATTCGAAAAACCCTGTGTGGCCATCCCCACGGTATATTTATTCATCCGATTGGTGCCGACCCCCATCAAACCCCGAAGTCCCCCCGTTCCAAATTCTAGATCGCGATAAAATGCATCGGCGAGCTCTTGCGGATCTTCTTGCTGCAAGCGAGCGATTTCTTCCTTAGTAGAGAGATCGAAAGATCCTTGTAACCAGGTGTGGACCCTTTTTGCAATGACTTCGTTCATCAGGAAATGATTTTGAAGCCGGAAAGTTACCAATTTTATGCGCTCTATGGTTGATGGCTTACTTGTAGCTTTGTAAGATATGGGCCGGTTATCTATCTTTTTGTTGCTGGTATTTTTTTCAGAGAGTTCGCTACGGGGGCAAGACAGTATACAGCTGCAAAAAACCTACCGGACAAGAAAGACATGGGTGGCTGTGGCCAATATCGGCGGATACGGGGGAACCATGGTTGCGCTCTACCGCTCCTGGTATCTTCATTACCCCCGATCTGCCTTTCACACCTTCAACGATTTTCCGGAGTGGAAACAGATGGACAAGTTCGGACACTTGTACAGCGCCTACATCCAAAGCAGTGCGAGCACAGACCTCTGGAAATGGGCAGGATTAAATAAAAAATCACATATTTGGATCGGCGGGCTTAGCGGTGCCGTTTATCAGACGGCCATTGAGATTCTCGATGGTTACAGTGCAGACTGGGGGTGGAGCTGGAGTGATTTTGGCACCAATTTGCTGGGTAGCGGGGCCTATATCGGCCAGGCTTTAGCCTGGGATGAACAACGCATACACCTCAAATTTTCTTTCCACCGAAAAACCTATGCCGATCCGCTGCTCAACGACAGAAGCGATCGGCTGTTCGGTACCGGTTGGAGTGAGCGAATGTTAAAAGATTACAACGGCCAGACCTACTGGGCCAGTGTTCGGCTCGCTCCCTTCTTTAAAGGCCGTCGACTTCCTCCCTGGCTATCGGTAGCGGTAGGACATGGTGCCGAGGGGCTTTTCGGTGGCCACGAAAATAAAGCTGTCGACGCCAATGGACTGGTTACATTCGACAGAAGAGATATTGCCAGAGTGCGACAATGGTATCTTTCGCCCGATATAGACTGGAGCCAGATCAAAACCAATAAAAAAGCCGTTCGCGTTCTGTTTACTTTCTTAAATGCATTCAAATTCCCTGCCCCCGCCCTTTTGTACTCTAAGGGAAAATGGAAGGTGCTGCCACTCTATTTCTGATGGTATTTATCATAATTTAGCATTTTAATTGCTGCGAGATGTCTTTTATCGAACCCCTTGCCTTTATTGTCATTACTGCTGTGGCCGTCGGCATGTTCAGCAAGAAGGCAGCCACTATACGACGCAATATCCTCCTGGGCCGCAAAGAAACGATCAACGACCAGCCGGGCCGACGCTTTAAGAATATGCTGCTGCTGGCACTGGGGCAACAAAAGATGTTCCATAACCCCCTGGTGGCCATCTTACACCTGTGGGTCTATGCTGGTTTTATAATCATCAATATAGAAATTATCGAGATCATCATTGACGGCTTGACCGGTTCGCACCGTATCTTATTTCCGTTGATCCCCTCCTTGTACTCTTACCTGATCAATAGCTTCGAGGTGCTGGCGTTACTGGTGATCGTTGCCTGTGTTATTTTTTTAGTCAGAAGAAACGGGCTCCCAATCAAACGGTTCACCAGCGGCGATCTAAAGGGCTTTCCTCGAACGGATGCCAATTTGATCTTGATAACAGAAATTGTACTGATGAGTCTTTTTCTGTTGATGAATGCCAGCGATACCCTGTTACAACAACGAGCCGTTGGCCACTACGCCGATCACCTCACCGGCAATTTCATGATCTCATCGCTACTGCATGGCAGCTTGCAGTCACTGTCCGATCAAACACTGATTGTGATGGAGAGATCCAGCTGGTGGCTGCACATCATAGGTATATTTGCCTTTTTGAATTACCTGCCCTACTCCAAGCATCTGCATATTGTACTGGCCTTCCCCAACTCCTATTATGCGCGTCTGCAGCCCTCGGGAAAGATGGAGAACATGCCCTCTATTCAACAAGAGGTTCTCTACGCCATGCAACCCGAACTAGCGCCTGCCGATGCAGCGGCGCCCCCCCAACGTTTCGGTGCACGTGATGTAACAGACCTGAGTTGGAAAAATTTAATGGATGCCTACAGCTGCACAGAATGCGGACGGTGTTCGGCAGCTTGCCCGGCTCAGCAAACAGGAAAGCGGCTCTCTCCAAGAAAGATCATGATGGATACCCGTGACAGACTCGAAGAGGTCGGTCGCCAGCTTGATCAGACGGGCTCTTTTCAAGAAGATCAAAAGTCGCTGCTGCATACCTACATCAGCACCGAGGAGTTGATGGCTTGTACCACTTGCAATGCTTGTGTAGAAGCCTGCCCCGTCAGTATCAATCCACTGGATATTATTTTACAGCTGCGCCGCAATCTGGTAATGGAAGAAAGTCGCACACCCGCTGAATGGGCCGCTCTATTCAGTAATGTCGAAAATAATTTTGCGCCCTGGAAGTTTAGCCCCGACGATCGCGATAATTGGACCCGCACGGTTTGAGTCCCCGCGCTATGAACGACTTGTTTTCTCTTGAATCTGCTGTAACGTATCTTTTTTACGTAAGATCCTGAACAGTTGCAATACAGCGGTAAAGGCAAATACGCCGCCTATTATCCAGTTCAGTGCCTGTTGGTTATTCTCTATTCGGTAAGCCACGTATTGTCCGCCAAAAATAAAAACACAATTACCCAAGAACGTGCCGCAACCAATACCAAGAATATAAAAATAGTATTGCGTACGATCCGGCACCAGCACCTTTCGCGAGAATAAAACAGCACTCCATCCAAACCAAAATGGAATCTGCACTGGATTAAGGGCGCTCATCACAAACCCCAATATTACTTTTGGTAGTGAGACTCCTAATATCGGATTGGGGGCTGGCGCTGCTTGCGATGCAGTGTAGAAACTAGAAAGCGCGAGTGCAGTGACAATAAGTACCGTTAACCAATCTAATATGCGCAGCAAGAGCTTTTGCCGCAGCACCCAGTCCATAGCTACCAGCGAAAGGCGTACATAGATCATCTCTGCCAGCAGCGAACCCAACGAAAACAGCATAGCCGCCTGTATGCCCTGTCCAATGGCGATCTGCATAGCGGCTATATTGAGTGTGCCTAACGGAAGCGACCCTAAAAAACTCACCAGTAAGCCCACAAAGAAAACCCGCGCAACATTCATGTTGTAAATATAAGCCAGCGGTTTAGTCGATCGTCTCTAACAAGGCAAAATGTCGGCGTGCCTGTCGAAGAAACCGCCACCCTCGCAGAAAAGACCAATAGCGATGCCCCTGGCGATGGTTATGAGCACTGATCCGATACAAAGCCCTCCAATGATGCAGAAGAATCCGATAGGCTTGCCAAACAGACAGGCTTGCATCATAAATGTGATTGGGTTCTGCCCCACAGCCATTAAATTCCAGGATGGAGAATGAATGTCCCTCCTTTAACGCTTGCAGCGAAAGACATTTTATATCGTAGCGTCCATAATAAAAGGAGGTGTGCCTGCTTAGCTGATCAAAAAAATTGAGCAACGTATCGTCTACCTCCTGCATCAGATCAATAAAACGGGCGCCCCGATTATGATTACCCGCATAGGAAAGAAAGTACACTTCTCCATCGGGTACGACCCAATCAAAACGATCTCCGTGCCGATGCTTCATTTCTTGCAAACGCAAGGAAGCCCTGGGATGTTGTACGATCAGTGCCTCCAGCGGTAGACGACCATCGCCAACTACTTGCAATAATTCTTTTTGAATACATCCGGAGATAACTCCTTTTTCGGCACCAGGATAACGGTAATAAAAAACACTGATCTCTACCGGATAATCGACCAGTTCTTGCACAAGGTAGGTCACCGGCAGTTGACGATGATACTGTTCCCACTGCTGCCATTGATCGATCTTTCGAAACAAGATCCCCTTCATGCCAATATCGGGTTTGACCACAAAGGGCAGCTCGAAACCAGCCGCTCGAATCGCCTGCACGGCCTGGACCGGATCGGTGCCGGGCTCCACATAATGCGTCTTAGGGCAACATCCCGCCGGTAATTGGTCGTACATTTCTTTTTTGCCCTCCCCCTCGAGTCCTCCGAACGTGATGGTTGGGTTAGAGGCTGTAAAAAACCACAGTGACCGACTTTTGAGACAATACCAGCCCCACACCGGCAAAATGGGCAAGTAGAGCACAAAGAAATTCCATTGCTCCCAGTTGGTCAACAGGCGGTATAGTTTTTTCATGCAGGCTGCAGCAAAAGTAAGTGCAAAAGACTAAGCTCAATTTGAGGGATGCCTCTGAAAGCTGTAATTTTATAGCCTAAAACTCAGGTTCATGCATGTACCTACCGTAGCCGAACTCGCAGCCCAGGGAAAAGCACCCGAGATCTTGTTTTGGGTGGGCTGTGCCGGGAGTTTCGATCAACGAGCCCAGCGCGTTACAAAGGCCTTTGCACAAATCTTAGATCAGGTACAGATCAACTATGCCATTTTAGGAAAAGAGGAATGCTGTACCGGCGACCCTGCCCGCCGGGCCGGCAATGAGTTTTTATTTCAAATGATGGCCTACCAAAATATTCAAGTGCTCAATGGGTACGGGATCAAAAAGATCGTTACCACCTGCCCACACTGCTTCAATACACTAAAGAACGAGTATCCCGAATTGGGGGGCGACTACGAGGTGATTCACCATACCACCCTACTACAACAACTCATCAACGAAGGCCGGATCAAACTCAAAGAAGGCGGCTCCTTCACTGGCCGAAAGATCGTCTATCACGATAGTTGCTACCTCGGAAGAGCCAATGGCATTTATGAGGCTCCCCGCGAAATATTGGAGTGGCTGGATGCCGACCTGGTAGAGATGAAACGCTGTCGCAGTAAGGGACTCTGTTGCGGCGCCGGTGGAGCCCAGATGTTCAAAGAAGAGGAAAAAGGAGATACTCGCATCAACACCGAAAGAAGTCAAGAGGCCCTTAGCACCGGTGCCGGCATCATTGCTGCGGCCTGCCCCTTCTGTAACACCATGCTGAGTGATGGTGTAAAATTGGCTGAAAAAGAGGATCAGGTAAAAGTGCTCGATGTAGCTGAGCTGATTGCCGAACAACTGAACAAGTAACCGCAGGAATACCTTCGATACTACCTTATGAACTTAGCCTATACCCATTTGCTGCCGGCCACCTTTTCTGCCAGCGCCCGGGTGTGGATCTATCAAGCCACTCGGTTATTCTCCCTGGCGGAGGCTTTTGCCATCGAAGATCAGCTCGACAACTTTACGGCACAGTGGCAGTCTCACGGACAACCGGTACAAGGAAAAGGATTTTTATTTTTCGGACAGTTTATTGTTTTGCTGGCCGATGAATCGAATACGATAGTCAGCGGATGCAGCACCGACAGTTCGGTAGCGCTGATAAAAAAACTAGAACAGGAATTTTCTACGCCGTTGCTCGACCGAACACAACTGGCCTTTGTGGTGAATGAAAAAATTGAGCGATTACCCTTATCGCAGATCGACTATGCGATCGAAAAAGGATTCATCACCGGCGACACCCTCTACTTCAATAATACGGTCACCACCAAGGCCGACCTGGAAGCAAACTGGATTATCCCGGTCTCGAAAAGTTGGCTGGCAAAAAAGTTAGCGCGGTAACGTAGCTTTTCGACCACTGAGCAAATACGCCACCGTCAACCTATAATTTTGGGTACGGGTGAGGGTGAAACCCTCTAACGAAAAATTAGGTCCGTAGGTAAAGTTCTTTCGTTGCTGATTGATAAGGGGATCGACCACGGTAGCGGTAACCAGCAGTTTTTTCTTTACAAATTTTCGTTGTACAGCCAACTGAATAGCCGCAGTCCAGTTAGCAAACCCCTGTGGGTTAGCAAAGCGGTTGATATTGATAGTGCCGTTCGAATTCCAGACATCGCTGGCCACCCATGCGTACCCAACGGAAGAGGAAAAGGAAGCTCCATTCCTGAACTTACGCACTGCAATATCGTAAGCACTGTAACGCTGCAAGGTTACGCTGGCATTCAGGTTGAGCTTAAAACGTGAGGAGAGATTGACCCCATTCCAGCTGCTGAACTCCACTTCTTTTCTGCCACTGATGTTTTCCCAAGTAACTTGTGTTTTGCCCCCCTCGAGTAAGGTACGCACCGGACTAAATATGTCTTCAATCTGGTTATATCCCCACCCTACATTCAAAAAATAGCTACGGCGTGTACGGCTGACGATCAGATCGAAATTATGGGCGCCGGAAGCGGCTAAAAAAGGATTACCGAAACGAACGTTATAGGGATCAGAAAAATCGACGGTAGGGTTCAGCTGCCCGATCCCAGGCCGATTGATCGTGCGACGATACGACAGCGTTAAGGACAACTTATCCTTCCAACTTTTATTGACGTTGGCAAAAGGAAGAAACGACATATAGCGGTTACTGACTTTTCTGTTTTCCGTGAGTAGATCAAAAAAGATTGTTGTCTGCTCCAGAGACGCTCCGGTAGTAACACTGAACTCTTTTCCGAGAAGCTGGCGAACCGACATCCTCCAGTTGCCGACCCCTTGGTAAAACCAAAGATCATTGCTGAGACCCGGCAACGGCAGCATCACCTGCTCGGGTCTCTTTTTATAACTGGCCTCATTTATCACGTGATGTGACCCGTGTTGATAATAGCTGCCCAGCGATAAAAATGTTTTTTTATTGGCCAGCATCTTGTCATAAAAAACTCGAATGGTGTAGGTGCTCACAGCCTGATCAATCTGTTGACGCTGCAACGAGTCAACACCGGTAAATTGCAAGGTGGCATAATAATACCGCTGATAAAATTCCCGATCGTTATCGGTGAGCGAATAATTGTAATTGGCCACCACCCTAAAGGTTTCGCCTGCCCTAGGTTTGTATTGATAACTGAGCGAAAGGGCAGGGTTTGCCGAAGTGATAGTGCCTGATACCGTTCGGTCGCTGACCCTGCTGATGGCACTAAACCGATTGAGATTGGTGAACCGGGTTTCGGAGCTGTTGTGCGCCTGCTGGCTGTTGTGCTGTAGCGAAAATGTAATGACCGACCGCTTGTTCAGCTCGTAATCGAGCGATAAACGAGCCATCGGTCGTCGGGTGCGGTTTTGATTTTGATTTCCGATCGAAAGGAAATTGCTGCTGTCGGGATAATTATTTTTTCTGAGCGAAGAACTCTCTCCGGTAAAGCGGTTGTCAGAAAAACCTGCCGTTAGCGTCAGCGCGAGTCCGTTCTTTCGGTACGTAAAATTGGCGTTAAGATTCGCCTCTCCACGCGTGCCTGCCGCCAGTGAAACGCGACCGCTTTTTCCGACCCTTCCTTTTTTGGTAACAATATTGATGACGCCACCTTGCTCGTTGGCATATTGAGGAGGAGGTTGTGTCATCACCTCGATCTTTTCGATCGAACTGCCCGGCATCGATTCGAGCAGATCTTGCAATTGCTGCAAGTTGAGTTCAACGGGCTTGTCGTCGATCAAGATACGTGGCTCCCTGCCCCGAAGCGAGATTTTTCCGTCCGGATCGCGGGTCACCAGTGGGACCTGTGTAAGCAGCTCAGCCGCCGAGGCTCCGGCAGCCGCAGCAGACTCAGCAACATTATAAGTAATGCCCCCCTCCTTTGATTCAAACAGGGGCTTTTCGACATAGACAACCACTTCTTTTAGTTGATCTGAATTATTGGATTTCAATATGATACTATCGATATTGAAATCTAATTTCTCAACTCTAAACCAGAGGCTATCCAGACAATACCGGCGCAGGCCGACATAGCTTATGCAGAGGCGATAGTATCCAAGCGGAATCGATGAAAGCAGAAAATCACCTTGGCGGTCGCTAATAGTTGCGAAAGAAATCTTGTTGTCTGCCAGTAAAAAAAGGCTGACCGAAGCACCCTCCATCGGTTTGCCCTGCTGGGTAAGCACCTGTCCGGAGAGCGTTCCTAAAGGAGGTTGATTTTGCGCTAGTATCTTGAAAGACAATATGAAAAGCAACAAGAAATATAGAATAAAGCTGCGCAATCCGGCTAAATTTAATCAAATATACGCTTTGCAGTGACCATAGTGTTAAAGCGGTGTGACATCCTGTCAGAATCGACGGGATAGTGGTATATTTGTCCTCCCAAATTCGTACGGGTACATGGAGACATTGCTGATCGATAAAACACATGATGAATCGCGGCAGGGCGAGGCCCTGGCCCCGGCTGCTGCCGACCCATTGACCTACACCAAACGGTTTTATATTGAAAGCTACGGATGCCAGATGAATTTTGCGGACAGCGAAGTGGTGGCATCCATCCTTAATAAAGAAGGATTCGGCGCCACGCGTAATCTCGAAGAAGCCGACCTGATCTTTGTAAATACCTGCTCTATCAGAGAGAAAGCGGAGCAGACCGTCCGGAAACGATTGACTGAATTCAAGCGCTTAAAAAAACAAAACAAAGAATTACTGATCGGCGTGTTGGGCTGCATGGCTGAGCGCCTCAAGGCGAAATTTTTGGAAGAAGAACGATTAGTGGATCTTGTGGTAGGGCCCGACGCCTACCGCTCACTGCCCCAGTTGGTCGGCGAAGCTGCCGGCGGGCAAAAGGCTGTCAACGTATTATTGAGCCGCGAAGAAACGTATGCAGATATAGCACCTGTGCGTCTGGACGGAAACGGCGTCAGTGCTTTTGTGAGTATTATGCGGGGCTGTAACAACATGTGTTCTTTTTGCGTGGTACCCTTTACTCGCGGCAGGGAACGCAGCCGAGACGATCAAAGCATATTGAATGAGTGCAGAGATTTGTTTGCGCAGGGATATCGTGAAGTCACCCTCCTGGGACAAAATGTAGACTCCTACTACTACGTCTCTTCTGAAGCAAATGCGCCGGCGGCAGCACCTGTTACGTTTGCCATGCTGCTCGAAAAAGTAGCCCGCATCTCGCCACTGCTGCGTGTACGCTTTTCCACCTCTCATCCAAAGGATATCACCGACGAGGTGTTGTACACGATGCAACGGTATGAAAACATCTGCAAGTATATTCACCTTCCGCTTCAAAGTGGCTCTACCCGCGTACTGCAACTGATGAATCGAACCTACACGAAGGAATGGTACAAGGCCAAGGTAGACCGCATCAAGTCGATTTTGCCCGATTGCGGCATCAGCGCCGACATCATAGCCGGATTTTGCTCTGAACAAGAGGAAGATCACCTTCACACATTGCAAGTGATGGATGACTGCAAATTCGACTTTAGCTATATGTTCTATTACAGCGAAAGACCCGGCACACTGGCTGCCCGCCGCTATCAAGACGACGTTCCCGAAGCCGTCAAGAAAAGAAGGTTACAGGAGATCGTAGAAAAACAAAACCAGCTCTCGTTAGAAAGTAACCAGCGTGATGTAGGAAAGGTCTTCTCGGTATTAATTGAAGGCGACAGCAAGAAGACCGACCGTGAGTGGAAAGGAAGAAACAGCCAGAACAAAGTGATCGTGTTTCCAAAATCGGCCGATACCACGCTTAACAAGGGCTCTTATGTGCAAGTGAGGGTCACCGAATGTACCCAGGCCACCCTACGGGGAGTACTGGTTTCATAAGCTATACTATGGAAATTCAAAATATCAAAAACCGCTTTAATATTATTGGCAACTCCCCTGCCCTCAATTATGCCTTGCAGGTGGCCACACAGGTAGCGGCTACCGACCTAACGGTGCTTATTAACGGAGAAAGCGGTGTCGGGAAAGAGGTGTTCTCGCAGATCATTCACACCCTGTCTGCCCGCAAACACAATCCGTTTATTGCCGTTAACTGCGGGGCCATTCCCGAGGGCACCATAGACTCAGAGCTTTTTGGCCACGAAAAAGGTTCTTTTACCGGAGCGGTAGACGCACGCAAAGGATACTTTGAGACGGTCAACGGGGGAACCATTTTTTTAGATGAGATCGGAGAGCTTCCCCTGGGCACACAGGCCCGACTGCTGCGTGTACTTGAAACCGGCGAATATATACGCGTGGGATCCTCCAAAGTGCAAAAGACCGATGTGCGAGTGGTAGCCGCCACCAACCGCGACCTCTTGCAACAAGTACAAAACGGTAAATTTCGTGAAGATCTTTACTACCGATTAAGCACCGTGCCCATTCGGGTCCCCTCGCTGCACGATAGACCTGAGGATATTCATTTGCTGTTCAGAAAATTTGCAGCCGATTTTGCCAACAAATACAAAGCTGCCTCCGTTCAATTGAACGACGAAGCCATTCAGCTGCTGGTCGGTTATCCGTGGCCAGGTAACGTGCGCGAATTAAAAAATATTGCCGAGCAGATCTCGGTGCTTTCCACCGATAAAGTAATCAGCGCTGAAGCGCTGGGAAAGTTTCTACAACCCTATTCTAAAAATAGGCTCCCGGCCTTACAATCCGGTACGGGATCTACAAGTCCTGAGTTTGCCAATGAACGGGAGATTCTTTACAAACTTTTTTTCGACATGAAAAAAGATGTAACGGAATTAAAACGCATGTTCGTTGAGCTGCTGCAAAACCCCGAGCTGGCCGCTACCCATCCGCAATTCGTACACCAATTACAAGAATGGAGAGGACCTGCCTCCTCAGAGCTATTGCCCGCCACGGCCACTCCGGCTGCTGCGTCAGTGGCTACTCCGGTTCCATCCGTCCCTGTTATCCATACGGGATATGCACGCACGGGTTCCACTATTCAGGAACACGAAGAGGTCGAGGAAAGTCTAAACATCATAGATAAAGAAAAAGAACTGATCATCAAAGCCCTTAAAAAACATAAGAGCAAGCGAAAAGATGCTGCCCTCGATCTGGGTATCTCCGAAAGAACGCTCTACCGAAAGCTGAAAGAATACGACATAGAAGAATGAAACTGAAATTTTTTATAGTCTTGCTGCCCATCCTACTTGGCGGGCTACTGGCATCTCCTCTAACAGGTTGCGGTATTTATCGTTTTACTGATGCTTCTGTGCCCGATAGCATCAAAACCATCAAAGTCAACTTTATAGAGAATAAAGCCTCGTATATCAACCCGCAGCTGAGCCCTCGCCTTACCGACAAACTGCGTCAGAAAATAATTGCCCAGACCCGGCTTACCCAAACGAATCGTGACAATGCCGATTGGGAGATTACCGCCACTATCACACAATACTTGTTTAGCACATCAGCCATTGCAGGACAACAAGCGTCGAACAACCGACTTACCGTTGGCGTGCAAATCGTGCTGTACGATCGCACGTCCGATGAAACCCGTCGTTTCGATGTTAGCCGAAGTTTTGAATTTAAGGGCACCCTCTCTTTTCAAGCTGCCGAGGCCAGCTTGGGCGAAGAAATGACCCGAACGCTCACCGACGACATCTTCAATAAACTATTTTCGAACTGGTAATTATAACTATGAACAACCGCATCAACCTTCTGACACAAACCTTGGTAGGCAAGCCCCGACTGGCCGATGCGAGTTTGCAAGACCTGAAAAAAATAGCGCTCAATTATCCCTGGCTGCCGGCCGCCCGTCTGCTGGTCATCAAAAAACTTCAAGAAGAAAAAGACCCGGCCTGGAAAACCGAGTGGGAACAAACGAGCTCCTATTTTGCCGATGCGGAATGGCTCTCACTTTTGATGACGCCATCTTCACCCGAAGAAAAAAAGCCTGAACCGAGCGATCTACTCTTCGAACCTTACTATACCGTTGACTACTTTGCCTCCCAGGGTATTCAATACAAGCCCGAGGAAGCCCCCTCTGATAAATTTGGCCAGCAACTCAAAAGTTTTACAGATTGGCTTAAAGTAATGAAGAGTCTCCCCTTAACCGAAATCAGCAAATCAATAGACCCCAAAGAAGAGAGAAAAGTAGAGCAGATCGCCGGACAATCTCTGGCCAGTGAAGAAGTGGTAACAGAGGCGATGGCTGAGGTATGGATCAAACAAGGCAATCGGGCTAAGGCTAAAGAAGTATACCAGAAATTAAGTTTGCTGGAGCCCTCTAAAAGCGCTTATTTTGCAACCAAAATCAGTGAATTAACTTAAGTAAATCGCAACGTATATGACCATTTTATTTGTAATTTTTATTGTTGTGGCCGCTATCGCGCTGGGCTTTTTTGTATTGATACAAAATCCAAAAGGGGGTGGCCTTTCCGGAAACATCGCAGGATTCAGCACCCAATTTATGGGCGTTAAACAAACCACCGATGTGCTTGAAAAGGGAACTTGGATTTTCGGCAGTATCGTTGCTGTTCTTTGCCTGCTATCCATCCTTTTTATACCAAAGAACGTTACCAGCAACGGACCCGATCGTTCTATAGATGCGACCAGTGCTCCCGTTCCTGTTCAGACCCCTGCTACAGCACCTGCTGCAGCACCTGCGGCTACACTGCCGGCTCCTGCACCAGCTCCCGCAGTACCTGTCCAACCCGCCAAGTAATATCGTGCTAGCTACACCTCAAATCAGTATGAAAACCCCGCAAAACCGCGGGGTTTTTTATTATCTTGAACACTGAATGAAAGGATCACGTCTGATAGCAGGGTTGGCAGTAGTGCTGTTTCTGGCAGCGGGCTGGATACTCTACAATTTGTGGGGGCCTGCCGTATCACTCTATGAGAAAAAATACTTTTATATAACCCGACCCAGCCATCCCGAAGCGATCGCACAACAACTGAAAGAAGAAAGCATATTATCATCAGATTATTGGTTCTTACAAGTAAGCGCCAGACTACGACTCGAAAAAATTAAGCCCGGACGCTACCAACTAAAACCGGGCATGAGCATTTTTCAGCTTGTTAGAATGTTTCGAAACGGACAGCAGTCGTACGTTAAATTGAGTATCGTTAAGGAGAGAACCCTGCAAGGGCTGGCCGGAAAGATCGGCAACCGAACCGACACACAAATCGACTCCGTATTGCTGCTGGCCTTTTTATCGAACAACGATTCTCTGCAACGATTTGGCGTAGACAGCAATACCGTACTATCTATCGTTATGCCCTATACCTATTCGATCGGCTGGGCAGAAACACCAGGGCAAATTCTACAACGCATGCATACACGCTATCTGCAATTCTGGGATAGCGCGCGCACAAAAAAGGCAGCAGACAAAGGACTTACGCCGCTAGAGGTATCCATATTAGCCTCCATCGTAGAAGAAGAGACCAATCGCACCGACGACCGCTACAAGATTGCCAGCACCTACTTAAACCGCTTGCGCATTGGCATGAAATTGCAGGCTGATCCTACCGTCAAGTATGTTACACGAAACTTTAGCTTGAACAGAATTTTCTATGGCCACCTGGCACTCGCCTCTCCCTATAATACCTACCTGAACAAAGGACTGCCACCCGGTCCGATCTGTACGCCCTCGATCAACGCTATTGAGGCAGTGCTGGATGCTCCCGAAACCAATTACCTGTTTTTTGTAGCCAGCCACGCATTCGACGGGTCAACCCTGTTTAGCAGCAGTTATGCCGAACACCAGCAGTACGTAAAACGTTTTCATGAAGAACAAATAAGAAGATCAAAAAATCCTTGACGTCTCGAGTTGCCTGTACATGAAACAAAAACTACTACTCTATATCGAAAAGCTTCCTGCTGTTGGTTGGGCACTTGCCAAGAGCAAATCCACCTCTTTACCCGGATTCGGAGGAGTGGCCCTCTATGATGTTGTTCTTTTTTTCATCAAACAAGTTCAGACTATCGGCATGACAGAGCGAGCCTCTTCTATCGCTTTTAATTTCGTGATGGCTATACCGCCGGCCATTATCTTTTTATTCACACTGATCCCCTATTTGCCGATCACCCAGGCTTTTCAGGGAGAACTTTATGGGCTGATCAGAGATGTGATCCCCGGCGAAAAAGACAATGCAGTGCTGATCGGATTCCTGCAAGACTTTATCAATAATCCTCGCAATGGACTGTTATCACTGGGTTTTTTGTTATCCCTCTACTTTTCTTCGAATGCCATGATGGGGATCATGCGATCATTCGACAAGAACTATGTAGGTTTCACCAAACGAAAAGGATGGCATCGCCGTATGGTAGCCCTAAAGATCACTGCTATCCTATACCTGATCGTGTTTGCCTCGCTTGCCACCCTGATCGCCAGAGACGTAGTATTGCGATGGCTGGGAATCAGTGATCCGCAGATCATTGTGTTGATCATGAACTTGCGCTGGTTCGTGATCGTAATGCTATTTTTCTTCTGCATCTCTTTTATTTACCGACACGCCCCCTCGGTACAAAAAAAATGGAGGCTCATCAATCCCGGCTCCATACTCGCCACTTTTTTGATGCTGCTGATGACACTGGCGCTGTCGTGGTGGGTCTCCCGGTTCGCTCATTACAACCAGCTCTACGGCTCTATCGGCACAGTACTTATCATCATGATCCTGATCTTTATCAATTCACTGATCTTATTGATAGGATTCGAGTTGAATGTAAGTATCCACTCGCTACATTCACAAGCAAAAGAAAAAGAAGCGATAGCCCTCGATGAATAAATGGCAAAAGGAGTTGCAACAGACCCTTTTATCCGTCGTTCACTAGGATAATCCCCAATCTTGCAGCACTTGTTGCTTTACCGGATGCTCCAGATCGGATCGGTGGTAGTGTCCGAGCAGCTCTTTTTGACGATACGCCTCATAGACCGTTACCGCACAAGCCACGCTGATATTGAGGGATTGAATAATACCGACTTGCGGAATCACAAAATTGCCATCGGCCAGCGCTCTGATCTCTTCACTGACGCCACTGTGTTCGTTGCCAAACACTAGTGCAACAGGAACCGTCAGATCGAGCGCATGCAAAGAAACGGCATCGGACGATAGATGCGTGGTGAGTATGCGACCGTAGTCTTTTCTCAGTTTAGCCACGCAAGTAGCGTTGTCTTCGAATTGGTGAATGGTTAGCCATTTGGCGGCACTCGACGAACTGCGGGCGCCCCATTTTTTATGTCGGGGAATCTTGGTATTCAAAATATGGATCTGCTGTATGCCCACCGCATCGCAAGTGCGCATAACGGCCGAAATATTATGCGGATCAAATACATTCTCCAACACCAGTGTAATATCTACTTGGCGTTTTTTTAATACCTCGGTCAATTTATGTGTACGCTCAGGTGTCATCTTACAATGTAGTTAATTGGTAGTGTTGATCGTGGAGACGAAGGGCCGTCCAATGGGCCTCATACCCGGGTGCTAACATTCCTAACCTGTCGTCGACCCCTAAGGCCCTGGCAGGATAAAGACTGCACATGCGCAATGCTTCCTCTAGTTCGATCGCCCCAAATTGTATAAGGTTATTGAGGGCTGTAAGCATAGTGAGAGAAGATCCACTTAAAATGCCCGCTGCCTCGTAGCGATCTTCAACCAGCTGGTGTAAATAAGGTCCCACGGATGTATCCGTAACGGCATCTGTAATAACAAAGAGGCGCTCCCCCATTTGCTTTTTTGCTACTTGCAACGCAGCCCAATCCACATGATATCCATCGGGAATAATGCTAGCCATAGTACTCTCTGCACAAAATAGGGCTCCCACCATACCCGGAGAACGATGTTGCAACGGAGACATAGCGTTGTAGAGGTGAGTAGCCAGGGATACTCCGTTTTCAAAAGCGTCTGTAGCTTCCTGAAAGGTAGCATTACTGTGTCCGGCCGAGACCCTGATACCTTGGTCCCTGATGATGCCGATCAATTCCGGATCACAAACCTCAGGAGCCAGTGTAATTATCTTAATAACATCCTCTCCTTCTTTCAACAGATCGATCACCTCTGCCTTGGAAGGCTTGTGCAGCAGCGAAGCCACATGGGCCCCTCTTTTAGCAGGATTCAGCCAAGGACCCTCCAAATGAAGTCCCAAACACCCTTGTCCTCCTTGCTCCCAATAGGAACGAACAGCCTGTATGGCGGCACTAACTACCTGGGGCGTGTTCGTGGCCACGGTTGGCAAAAAAAAGGCCGCTCCGCCTTGCTGGCAGTAAAGGTGCAACAACGATAAACACTGCGGTTCGGGATAAACAGAAAATAATTTTCCGGAAGCCCCATAGATCTGCAGATCGATAAAGGCAGGCACCAACATATCGTATTGAAAAGGACCCGCAGACGGACTGATTGTCTCGATACGACCATCTCTTACCACTAAGGCCGCATCAGCTACCCATTTATCGCCTGTAAAAATTTGACGGGCAGT